>JALYWF010000189.1 GCA_030852845.1 Pseudomonadota bacterium | reverse complement strand
CTGCTGCCACCGCCGGCGGCGCAGCCGCCGGCACCACGCTGCCCGGCGCGATGCGTCCACGACGTCCCGTTCCCGTGCTCGGCGCCGGACCAGCCCACGCGCCCGGGTACACCTCGCGCACCGAAGGCAGCAGTTCTTCTGCCAGTTCCTGCGTCTGGAAATAGCCCATGTGCAGGCGGAAGCGCTCGCGCCCTTCCTCGCGCTGGCGGCTGACAAAGAAAGTGAATCGTTTGAGCGCGGGAGAACTGGGATGCGACAGCGCCATGGGCGAAGTCGATGCGGCCAGGTTGATCACGTACATCTGCGCGGGTGCGGTGGATTCGCCGGCACCGATGCGTTCTGCGCTGCTTGCACTCATCGCTGTGAAACTCCGTGGAAGCTTCTCTTCCGTGGGCGGCTCCGCTGTCTTGTGCGGGGGGATTCCCGAACAAGACCGGTGGCTTTGCGTCCCCGCCTCGCGACGGGTATGCCTTGGTCACTTCGCAGTCACAGTGTCGGCAACCAGCGACCCGCCGTCAAGAACTTGGTAAATGCGATATGTCATGAACAGGCTGCATCTTTGCAGCGTTGCGAGGTTGATCGCGGATGCGCAACATAACGTCGCGCGCAGGGCGGGATTAAGGGAAATGCCGATTGTCCGCTGCAGCGCGGATCAACCCCCGGCGGCACTGCGGCCATCGCTGCGCCCGCCCAGGCGGCCCAGCAGCAGCGCCGTCATGTCCTGCGCCGACAGCGGGTGCGCCATGTAGTAGCCCTGCACCAGGTCGCAGCGCTGCTCGCGCAGGAATTCCAGCTGCACGGCTTCCTCCACCCCTTCGGCGACCACGGTCCTGCCAAGGCCATGTGCCATCGCAATGATGGTGCTGGCCAGCGCCGCTGCCGAATGATCATGCAGCAGCTGCGCCACGCAGCTGCTGTCGATCTTCACCGCCTGCACCGGGTAGCGACGCAGGCTGGCCAGCGCCATGCTGCCGGTGCCGAAGTCATCCAGCGTGAGCCCCACGCCCATGTCGGCCAGCTCTGCCAGGCAGGGCTGGCTGTCATCGTCCGTGAGCGCCGCCTCGCTCATCTCGAAGGTCAGTGCTTCCGGTGGCAGGTGGTGGCGCGCCAGGTGGCGCCGCAGGCTGGCGGCGAACTGTGCATCGCGCAGCTGCTGCACCGAGAGGTTCACGGCCATCACCGGGGCGGCGATGCCGGCCTCGCGCCAGGCTGCAAGCTGCGCACAGGCTGCCTCGAGCACCCAGCCACCGAGATCCACGATCAGGCCGGACTCCTCCGCCGCCGGTACGAACTCGGCGGAAGTCTTCATCACGCCGCCGGGCGGCTGCCAGCGCAGCAGCGCCTCGATACCCGCGAGGCTGCCGTCATCCACGCGGTACTGCGGCTGGAAGTAGAGCGAGAATTCGCGCCGGCCGAGCGCGCGGAACATGCCCGAATCCAGCGCGCGCTGTCCGAGCTTGGGGTTGTAGAACTCGGCGCCGCCACGCCCCAGTTCCTTGGCGCGGTACATGGCCAGGTCCGCGTTGTGCAGCAGCTCGTCGATGCCCGCGTCCTCGTCGGGGAACAGCGTGATGCCGATGCTGGCGCGCACGATGTGCTCGCGCCCGCCCACGCGGATGGGCCTGCGCATCGACTCGATGACGCGCCTGGCCACCGTTGTCACCTCGCCGGTGCCGCCAACCTCGCACAGTATGATGGTGAACTCGTCGCCGCCGAGGCGCGCGACGGTGTCGCCATCCTTCACGCAGCCGCGCAGCCGTTGCGCCACGATGGACAGCAGCTGGTCGCCGGCCTCGTGGCCGAGTGAGTCATTGACGCGCTTGAAGTGGTCCAGGTCGATGTACAGCAGCGCGCCCTTGGTGCCCTTCCGCGCGGCCGTGTGCAGTTCGGCCTGCAACTGGTCGCGGAACAGCAGGCGGTTGGGCAGCTGCGTGAGGGGATCGAAGTGGGCCTGGCGGTAGAGGCGCTCGGCCCGCGCATTGCTGGCCAGTGAGGCGCCCAGATGCTGCGCGCACTGCGTGCCTGTCTGCGCGATGCTGGCCGCCGCCGAGGGTGCCCCGACATATCCCACGGACAGGATGGCGGCCAGTTCGCCGGCCGCCATGACCGGCCATACCCAGAAGAAGGTGGCGCCGGCGGCCTGCAATGGCGCAAGGAAGCTGTGCCGTCCCTCCTCGCTTCGCGCGATGGTGAGGCCGGCTTCCATCCCGCGCAGCGTGGCCACCATGTCGGCATCCAGCGGCACACGCGTCACCGGCGCACCGCCCGCGGCGTTGACGGCAAACAGGCGACCGTGGCTGGCCGTGGGATCCACCAGTGTGAGGCCCACGTTGTGCGCGCGGGTGACGGCACGCACCCGGCCCAGCACCTGGTCGATCACGCTCTCATGGTCACCGCCAGGCAGCAGCAACCCATCGATCTCGTCGAGCACGCGCCGTGTGTCGTTCTGCTGCCGGATGGCGTCGGAAGCGCGGTTGCAGGCTTCGGCCAGCTGCCGCACTTCCGTAAACAGCAATGGCGAGGCGGAGATCGCCACCCGGTGATCGGGCAACCGCCCGAGCGCGCGACGCATCTGCCGCAACGCTGTTCCATTGCGGGCACCCACGCGATAACACATCCAGGCGGCCAGCAGCAGCAGTGGCAGGAACGTAGCCTGCGTGCGCACCGCGGACCAGAATGCGGCGGACCACGGCCGGTCGGGCGCCAGCGCCACCATGGCCAGCGCGGTGTCGCTGGTCACCAGCGCGGCATTGATCGCCACCACCGCGCCCACCCACTCTGCGCCGGTCTCATTCCATGCGAGGTTGCCGACCGATTCGCCGGGAGGCAGGGTCACCAGCCGCCCGATGCTCTGTGCGGCAATCTGCGGCGCCTGCGGACGTGTGGTGAAATGCGTCTGGCCCCAGGCATCGAACACCGCGAGGTTCGTGTCCGGACCGGGATCGAGCACCGAGCGCCACCAGCCCTCGCGCAATTCCGCCAGCACCCTGCGCCGGGGCGGGGTGTCGCGCAGCTCGCGCATCAGGTAGAGGCGTCCGGCGCCCGTGGCCGACCTGGGCACCAGCAGCACGGTACGGTTCTCGGCCAGCGCTTCGCGCTCGCGCTCGGTGAGTTCGAATTCGCGCGCACCCACCGTGAACGTTGATCCGGAGGAGGCCGGCAGGACGGACACGCTGCTGAAGTAGCCGGCATCGCGCTGGATCTCCGTGCGCATGAATTCCCAGCTGCCATCGGGATTGCGAGGGGAACGTTCGGTGATCCAGCGCAGCAGCATCTCGGCATTGCCGATGCGTGCGCGCACCGTCAGCGCCGCCTGCCGCGTGGCGTCGCGCAGCTGCTGCTGGTGCATTTCGCGGTACTGGCGGTGCTGCTTGCCTGCCTGCAGCAGGATGCTTCCGGCAAGCAGCAGGAGCCCGGCGGCAATTGCCGACCAGGCCATGCGTGCTCCGATACCCCCGAACCGCGCGAGAGCTGCCCTGCGCATCTGCCAGGTATCCTCCTTGCTCGCATTGGACTATGCGCCATGCCCGCCGGGCGTGCGCCACGTCACCAATGGGAATTTCAGCCCTCGCGGGCGGTACCGGCAAGGCTCGCCAGGGAGGCGCCGGAATAGCTGGAAACCCCGCGGCGCGGCAGGCGGGCCACCGCCAGCATGGCCGCGGCCAGCTGCGCAGGACTCAGGGCAGCAAGGCTGCCATGGCCGCTGCGGCGCAATAGCGGGGCAGTGAGCGCCAGCAATCCCTTGCGCACCACACTGCCGACGCCTTCCTGCGCCCGCAGGCCCAGCAGCGGACCTGGCTGCAGCAGGTCCACGGCGTCGAACCCGAGCTGGCGCACGCCGGTTTCCATCTCCCCCTTCACGCGCTGGAAGACTTCGGGCGCAGCGGTGCGGGCACCCGCTGCAGACACCACTATGAGCCGCGTTGCGCCCAAGCTGCGCGCCGCCCGCGCGAACGCGCACACCAGTTGCAGGTCCACCTCACGCAGTGCGCCTTCCGCCGCCTGCGGACCGCCGGGCGCGCCGAGCGTGCAGAACGCATCACTGCAGCGCTGGCCCTTCAGGCTGCGCTCCAGGTCATCGAAGCGCAGGATGCGATTGGCCAGGCGCGGGTGCTCCAGCGGCAGCGGCCGCCGCGACAGCGCCAGCACGCGCGCAAACGTGTCGTCGTGCAGCAGCAGCCTCAGCAATGCCGTGCCGGTCAGTCCACTGGCACCGGCCAGCAGTGCCACGCGTGGCTCGGGCTTTGCCGCCTCTTTTGCCGCCGCCAAGGAATTCTTCCCGCAGTCCTACAGGGACGGGAATTATGCCCGCGATCCCCCCCTCGTGCCCGCGGCGGTCAAGGGGCGGCAGTTCACCCGCCCTGCCGCTTGGGAGTACTCTTGCTGCATGCCAAGGATTGCCCCGCTTCTTGCCTCGCTGCTGCTGCTGCCGTTGCAATCCTTTGGCGCCGGGGCCGTGACGGACGACCGCCCCGCCATCTACCGCCAGTACCGCGAAGCCTTTGACGCCGGCGACCTGCAGAAAGCGCTGCCACTGGCCGTGCGGGTGGTGGAACTGACCAGCAACCAGTTCGGCAACGAGGCCGTCGAGCTGGTCAATCCGCTCACCAACGTGGCCACCACGCTGTATCGCCTCAAGCAGCATGGCGAGGCGATCGACGCCTACCGACGTGCGCTCACCCTGCTCGACCAGGAAGGCGACGCCACCGATCCGCGCTTCGTCGTGCCCCTGCATGGCCTGGGCGCCACCTTGCGCGCGATGGGACGCGACGAGGAGGCCATCGTGCCGCTCAAGCGCGCGGTGGACATCATCCGCAACCGCGACGGCCTGCATGCGCCAGCGCAGCTGCCCATCCTGCGCGCGCTCGTCGCCAGCTACGAAGCCGTCGGGCGCACCGAGGATGCCGGGCGCGAGCACCAGTATGCGTTCACCATTGCCGAGCAGGCCTGGGGCGCCAACGACCCGCGCATGATCGAGGCGCTGGAGGAACTGGCCGACTGGTACGAGGCCACCGGCCGCTACACCGCGGCGCGCCTGCTGCACATGCGTGCGGTGGAGATAGCCGACCGGGAACAGCCGATGAGCCTGAAGGCCATCGGGCCCTTGCGCGGCATCGCCCGTGCGTATCGCCTCGCATTCATCCATGGCGAGAATTCGCAGGCCGCGATGACGGCCCCCGAAGACCTGCCGGATTCCCTGCGTCGTGGTGCGGTGGTCAACCTGGCCGTGCCTTCGAGCGACGGCGAGCGGGCATTGCGCGATGCCCTGCAGCGGCTGGAACCCCTGGGTGCATCGCGGGCGGCTGAACGCGGCACAGTGCTGGCCGAGCTCGGCGACTGGTACCGCATCGCCGGCGTCACGCAAAGGGCGATGGGCACCTGGCGCGACGCGTGGAACGAACTGAATGTCGCCGGCGACACCTCGCTGCTGGCGCGGCCGGTGCCGGTGATCTATCGCGCGCCACCTGTGGCCACCTCACAGCGCAAGCAGGATCCCGACGAGTACGGCGTGCAGGAGATCGAGCTGCGCGCCTCCATCGGGCCGGACGGCACGCTGCGCGAGGTCACGGTGGCCAATCCCGCACCGGAACGCGAGAGCGCCGAACGTGCCGTGATCGCCGCACTGCGACGCGCGGTATGGCGGCCTGCCTTCGACCGCGGCCAGCCCGTGGCCACCGGGGACTATGTTTTCCGCGAGAAGGTTTACGTGAAGTTGCCGCGCGAGGAGCGCAGGAACTGAACCGCTAGGGCGCGCCAGGCTCGACAGGCTCGACGGGCACCAGCTCGATCATTTCAACCGCGGCGGTCGCCGCGTCTTGCGCGGTGAGCACATCGCCCGCCACCAGTCGGGCCGCCATCGGCTGGCGTGGAAACTGCACCAGGAACTTCGCCGCCGCATCGCGCATCGCCGCCCGCGTGGCCTGCGTGAGTGCGTTGGCGGCACGCCCGGCGCGGGAACTGCCATAGCCGGTGAGCGTGAGGTTGTCGATGGCCTCGCCGGCCTGGCCGAGCACGGCGATGCGGTAGCGGATGGTCGTGGCCCAGTATTCGCCACCCGTCTCACCATCGGTGACGAAGGAGAACTGCTCGATCTCCGGCTCGAAGATGGCCTGCAGGTTTCCCGCGGCACGCGCGGCCGCCTCACTGTCGAACACCTGCAGTGAGGTGAATGCAGTGCCGAAGATGCTGCGGAACAGCTCTTCGTGGCCCGGGCCGAGATCGATCTTCCAGCCGGAATTGCCGCGCTTTTCCTCGTGCTTGTAGTTGCGCACCCTTTCATTGATCACCAGGCCCACACGCGCCTGCATGGGTTGCAGCAGGGCGCGCGGGAGCTGCGGCGTGGGCTTGACGGCCACGCTGCCGCAGGCCACAAGCAGCAGCGCCAACGCCGCCAGCGACGTGGAACGCAGGCGGCGCAGTGCACCTGGCGCGGCCAGCCGGGCATTTCGACACTGGGCTGTCATGGCTTCTCGTTGGTGATGCCGACGAATGTGCCGCCGTTGCGTGCGGTAACCGTACGCATTAGCGCTGAAAACTGGATGTTTGTAAATGCTGACATGCCCGCGCCCTGCTGAAAGCCGATGGCATGGATCCGCGCACGCGGCCGGCTGTCGGCGACATTGAGTCGCGCGATGCGCTCCACCGCCTCCTGCATGGAATTGCCGCCGAACTCATCGCCGATCACCACGATGCTGAGGTTCTGTCCCCGCTCGCGGTAAAGGCGCAGCGCGAGCTCTATTCCGGGCACCGGGTTGGACTGGCTGTAGGGACGCCAGGTGCGCAGGCGGGTGCGGATGCGCTGGCGCAGCTCGGGTGAATCCTTCAGCCATGAGCCCGGTGCGCCACTCTCGAACATGAAGCGGCCCTGGTCGTTGACCACCTGCAGGCCCTTCAGGTCCGGATAGATGTCGAGGGTCTCACTCATGATTTCGACGGTGGATTCCCAGTGGTTCATGGCCATGCTGTCGGAGGTGTCGATCACGAACACCACGTACTCGCTGTCCACCGGAATGCCGCCCACCGATGCCGTCGGCGCCGTGCGCCGGCGCGGCTGCGCGCGCAGCCGCTCCATGTCGGCAGTGAGTTCCTGGTAGGCCGACACCAGTTCGCTGGCGACAATGCTGGCCACGGCCGCGTCGTTGCGGCTGGCGTCGTATTCGCCACGTACGTTGGTGAGGTCGCCCTGCAGGCGCGCCAGCCGGTCGCGCTCGGTGCGCAGTTCGCGGATGCGGCCCTGCAGCTCGCGCCGCAACTCGTCGGAGTCGCCGCGGATCTCGAACAGTTCCTCTTCCAGCTTCAGCAGCTGCGCGTTCAGCGATACACGGGCCCGCTCGATCACCACCGGCTGGTCCACGTCGGTGAGCACCAGCAGCAGCAGGATGGCGCCGAAACCGCAGCAGATGCAGTCCATGAACGAGAGGCTGAACACCTCACCCTCGCGGCGGCGCAGCTTCATGGCCAGTCCTCCCCGGGCACCAGGTAGCTGCCGCCGGTTTCGCGTGCCATGGTCCAGAAACGATGCGCCGCGGGCAGGTCGCCCTGCATCGGCAGCAGGATCACGCTCAACGGCACATTGTCCGGCAGCGCGCGCCGGGCTTCATCGAACAGACGCGAGCGTTGTGCGGCATCCACGTACTTGCGCCGCGGCACGTCGCGGCCCTGCGTGGGCAGGCCATCGGTGACCAGCACTACCTGGTCCGGCTTCGGCGAGAGTTCGCTGATGGCCCGCCAGGCATTGATGAGGCTGGAGCCGCCCTCGGGCGTGAGCGCGCGCAGGTTGCTGATCGCCTGCTCCAGCACCTGGGGGTCGCCGGAATCCAGCCACTTGCCCTCGGTGCCTTCGACCAGGGGGTGGGCCTGGGTGTTGAAGCCGTACATCTGGAAGCGGCTGCCGGCCGGCAGCTGCGTCGACAGCCAGTCAGCGATGTCCAGCGCATGGCGCCACTTCGGTGCCGCGCGCCGCAGTGACGGATCCTGGTTGCGCAGCTTGATGATGGCATCCAGCTCCTCATGCATCATGCTGGCGGAGCGGTCCATCAGCACCAGGATGCGGCGGCCCTTGATCTGGATGCCCGTGAGGTACTGCCGGTTGCCGGTGCCGCGGAAGGCACGCACGCGTTCGCCCTGCGGTGCCTGCTGCACGGTGGGGCCACCCTGCAGTCGCCGCGTGCCTTCTTCCAGCTGCTTCAGGTCGGTCTTCAGTTCATTGATGTGCGCACGCTGGGCCATGCTGATGGCGCCGGCCTGCAGCGCGGCCATCTGCAGCGAGCCGACCTCCTCGCTGAGCGTGCGCGCCCGCGTCGCGGCCTGCGCGGTTTCGGCCTGTGTCTTCTCCAGGGTATTGCGCAGCAGGACGAGGTTGCGCGTACCCACCAGCACTTCTTCCTCGAGCTTGTTGACCTCTGCCTGCAGCCGGTCGATGTCCTCCACGCGCTTCACGCCCGACTGGCCGGCGACGATGGTGTAGAACAGCACCACCGCGCCGAAGCCGCAGCAGATGCAATCGAGGAAGGACAGCGAGAACACCTCGAAGCGGCGGCTGTTGCGGCGGGCCATGGCTACTGCGCCCCGATCGCCACCAGCGGCAGCTCGATGCCCGGATCGCCCAGCCGCAGCACGGCGCCGGCCGGCAGCAGTGCACGGCCGCGCACGCGCGCGCCATCGACGAAGGTGCCGTGCGTGGAATGATCGATCACCTGCGTGCGGCCACCTTCGCGGCGCAGCGTGCAGTGACGGCGCGAGATGCCAGCCAATCCCTCCGGCACGCTGAGCGCCACGTCGGCTGCGCGCCCGAGGACGAGGCCGGCCGACGGAATCGGCACCACCCCGCCCTGCCACACCACATGCGTGGCCATGGCGCGCGCGGCGGCGGAGGTATCGAACAGCGGCGCAAGCAGGCCATCGGGTGCAGGTGCGGTGAACAGGGGAATGCTGGTGCGGTAGGGCACACCCGCATCGGCGGTGGCGCCCGAAGGCGGCAGCAGGCTGGCCGCGCGCGCCGCAAGTTCGCTGGTGCCGCCACACAGCCGCGCGAACCTGGCGGCGACCAGCACGGCCTGCAATCCCGGAATGTCCGCCGCCAGATGCGGCACCAGCAGCGTCGCCTCGCCGTAGGCGGCAGCCAGCGCCTGCAGCGCATTGGCCAGCGGTGCCAGCACGGGTTGGGCCGCAGCGGCCAGCTGGTCACGCGTGAGGACCAGGGTCACCTTTCCGTTGCCGGTCTCCAGCTGCAACTGCGCCTGGCCCTGGCACTGTGCCTCGGCCGCCAGCTGTGGCAGCTGGCCGCGCAGCGCCTGTTCGTGGCGCAGGTCGTGCAGGGGATCAAAACGCGTCTGCTGCACCAGGGTCGCCGCGGCGAGCCGCAGCCAGGCGTCGTGCAGGCCCTGCAGTCCGCCGGGCAGATGCACGTGCCTGCGCAGCGCCGCCATGCCGCCGTCGTGCACGGCGAGGTCCACGGAAAACTGCCGGCGCGACATGCCGAGCACAACCAGCTGCGGGCAGTCGGGCAGCCATGCCGCCAGCACCGCCGCACGATCCACGAAACCCTGCACGAGGTGACCGGCGGCGCGCAGTTCGCGCAGCACCTCGCCAGGCAGCGCCGGATGCGCGGGCGGCGCAAGTGCAACCCAGAGGCCCCCTTCCACGGGCGGCGGCACAGCTGCGGAGTCGCCGCTGGTGGCGGCAGCATCCAGCGCGTCGTTGTAGTCGGCACCGTGCATCAGATGTCCACCGGGAAGGTGAGGTTGTTGTCGGCGGATATGGGCTCGAGCGGCGGCTCTTCTTCCTCTTCCTGCGCAGGGGATGGTGCCGGCGGGGCAGTCTCTCCCGCGGCCGGTTCCCCCTCAGCAGGTGGCGGCGCCTCGGCTGCCCGCAGCGACAGCAGGGGCAGCAAGGCCAGCAGGCACAGGCGTGTTCGCCAGGCAGTGCTCATGACGCATCCTGCGCGTAACGCGCCACACGGAAGCCGATGGTGGGCGCCGGCGCCGTGCCGCGCTCGCGCCACGCGGCGCGCAGTTCCGACAAGGTGGCGCTGCGCCAGTTCGCGCCGCGGATGGCATGCGGACCGTCATTGTCCGGACCCATCGGGTCCGACACGGCGTCGGCTTCTGGCAGCGAGACGTACACGTCGTGCATCCACTCGGAGACATTGCCCCCGAGGCCGAAAAAGCCGTGGGATGAACGGCCATAGCTGTTGACCGGCGCCACCACCGGATGTTCGTCCTGGTATTCCGGCAGCATGGGTGCGTGCTGTGGGTCGGCCGCCGGCCTCGCCGCCTCGACTTCCCCGCCGGAAAGGTTGGCGGCGCCCGACGGTGGCGGCAGCGTGTCGCCCCAGGCGTAGCGCTGCCATCGCTGGCCATCCACGTAACGCGCGGCGTATTCCCATTCGGCTTCGGTGGGCAGGCGGTAACCGCGATTGACGGGTTTCACCAGCTGCCAGCGGCCCGCATTGCGCTCGTAGGCCGGCGGCAATCCCTCGCGCACCGACAGCCAGTTGCAGAATTCCACCGCGTCGTTCCAGCTCACTCGCGTGACGGCCTGGGGATCGAGGTCGATGGATTTTTCCAGCGCGACCCCCGAGGCATGCTCGGCGCGGAAGGCGCGGTACTGCGCGTTGCTGACTTCAGTGGCGGCAAGATAGAACGCACGCGTCAGCGTCACGCGGCGCTGCACCTCGTTGCTGCGGCGACCCTGCTCGCGACGTTCGCTGCCCTGCAGGTATTCACCGGCGGGCAGCAGCAGCAGCGGGCCGAGCAGCGGGCTTTCGATGCGCGATGGTGGCGGCGGAAGCGGCGCGGATGCGGACGCCACCGCCTGGCCGGAAGCCGCAGCATCCGCCGCTTCAGCGGCCTCGGCCTGGCGCTCCTCGACTTCGCGCAGCGTCACCGACTGCGGCAGCGAGAGATCGATACGGCCGAGATCCAGCGTCTGTCCGGCAATCACCGCCACATCGCTGTTCCACACGCGGCGCCCGGGAGCGGACAGGGTGAGCCGGTACAGGCCCGCTTCCAGTTCCACGCGCTGCGGCGCCGGGCCGTATTCGCGGCCATCGATGCGCACGGTGGCACCGGCCGGCGCGGTGTCGAGCACCAGCACGCCATTGGCAGGCTGCAGCTGCACCTGCACCTGCTGGCGCTCGCCGCCACCGGTGACCTCCAACCGGGCGACATGATCCACGTGACGCGGCGCGAGGATCACCAGGTCATGCATGCCGGCGGGGAGGGAGATTTCCCCCGGTGCCTTGCCTGCCGGCCGGCCGTCGACCAGCACTTGCGCCTCCACGCCGCCGGTATCCAGCTCGACGATGCCCGGCAGAAGATCCAGCTGCACCTCCAGCGGCAGCGCCGTGGCCAGGCGGCGCGAGACATCCAGCGTCACCTTGCGGGTCTGGTAACCCGGGTGGGAAATGGTCAGCGTGCGGCGGCCGGGTGGCATGAACACACGCGCACCGCTATGCCAGCCAATGCCCGAAGGACGGATGGCGGCGCCCTCCGGCACTACCTGCACCGGCACGCCCACCAGCCTGAGCAGCAGTCCGGCGACGACAACCACCAATGCCGCGGCGATGCCGGCCGCCAGCCATACGGCCTTGCGCGATGCCCGTTGCGTGCCGCGCACCGCGGCGCCGGATTCGGGCTGCGCGGCAATGATCTCGCGCACGCCCGCTTCGACTTCATCGCCCGGCAGCACGGCCTCGCGCAATGGCGCGACCGTGGCATTGCCCGCCAGATGCACTACGTCGACCAGGCCGGCATCCGGATGCACCGTGACCTGCGCCTCGCCAACCGTGAGCACATCACCGGCCGCCAGCGGCTGCGCCGAACGCAACGGCTGGCCATTGAGCAGGCTGCGCGCGCCCTGCGCGGGATGTGCCAGCCACTGGCCCTCTCCGGCAATGCTGACCGCGATGCCTTCGACGCCGGGCAGCACCAGTGCGGCGCCTGCGCCGCCCAGGTCGAGCGGGAGCGTCGCCGCCCGGCTGCCGAGCGGCTCGTTGATGCGCAGGGTGGCGCTCATGCGGTGGCGGACTGCATCAGATGCGCTCCGTGCATCGCACTGACAGCGCCATCTCGCGCTGCCCCGGCGCCAGTTCCAGCACGTAGCGCACGTCGCGGAAACCTTCACGCCGGCCGACGATGGTGTATTGCCCCGGCGGCAGGGTGAGGCGGCGCATCTGGAACATGCCCAGCTCGCCCACCTGCATCACGCTCACCTGCGTGCTGTTGTCTGAAGTCAGCTCCAGCTGCACGGGCGCCTTCGCTGCATCGAGCACGCCACGCAGCCAGGCGAGCTGCGATGCCAGCCGCGGTGAACCGGTTGCGCTCGCCTCGCCGCGTGCCAGCGCCCGCTGCGCCGCCTGTCGCACCGCCGGCGCCACCAGGCGCTGCGGGCGCTCCATGTAGTCCGACAGCTCGCGATCGAGGGCGGCACGACGCTCGCTGCGCGCCAGTCCGTCCTGCGCGAACTGCAGGTTCGCATCACGCTCCAGCGCGCGGCGATACAGCGCCACTGCCTCATCCCAGCGCTCGGCGGATTCCAGCTGCGTGCCTGCGGCGAGGTCCTCCGCGTTCTTCCGGTCGCGGCGGATCTCGGCGATGCGCTGCTGGCCGTCGAGCACGCGCACCTCGCGCGGATGGATCGCAGCAGCCTCCGCATAGGCGCTCTCGGCTTCATCCACCTGCCCGCGCCGCATGGCATCGGCCGCGGCCCCTAGGATCACTTCGAAATCCCCGTCGGCGATGCGCGCCTCCACACGAGACAGTGCACTGCGGGCCGGCGCGAAGTCCGGCTGGTTGGCGAGCAGCAGGCGGTAGCTCTCCCGCGCCTGCGTGAGCTGGCCGGCCGCCTCCACGCGTGCGGCCGCTGCCATCTGCTCCAGCTGATGTTCCAGGCGCGCCGCCGCGGCCAGTCCGGCGCGCGCTTCGGCATTGTCGGCCTCGAGCACCAGCGCGCGGCGGAAAGCCGCGCGCGCCTGTGCGGGTCGCAGCTGTGCCAGCGCCTGCTGTCCGGTGCGCACTTCGTCTGCGAGTGACGCGGTTACGGTGGATGGAGCAGCTTCGGCTGCCGATGGCGCGGGAGCAGCTTCCGGCGCGGGTGTCGTGTCGGCGGGAAGGACCACTGCATCGGCGACGCTGGCCACCGGCGCCGTGACAGATGGCAGTGCAGCCACCGGCGACCTGGACTCCGGCCCGGGCAGCAGCATCAGCACCGCGACACCGGCGGCCACTGCGCCGCCCAGCCACCACCATGCGGGCACGCGGCGTCGCAGCGGCGCCGCCGCCGGCGCCTGCGCGGCGGCTTCCATCACCAGCGGATCAGTCTCACCCGGCGCCACCGGCAGGGCGAGGCAGCGCTCGAATTCCTGCACCACACTTTCAAGCGATGGGCGGGCCAGCGCATCGCGTGCCAGCATGGCCTGCACCAGGTCCAGCAGCGCGGCCGGTGCCGGATGCACGGGCACCGGAGGCGGCGGATCCTCGACCTGCACCCGCTGCGCATCGAACTGCGGATAGAACGGCGGATAACGCGTCAGCAGCTCATAGGCCAGCGCGCCGAGGCCGTACACATCATCAGCGGGAGTGGCCGGCTCGTCGCGCAGCTGCTGCGGGCTGGCCGAAAAAGGCGAGCCGGCCGCAGGCGCCTCGGCGCTGCCCAGCTGCGTGGAGGTGCCGAAGTCCGACACCCGCACCAGGCCACCGGCGCTGAACAGCACATTGCCCGGCTTGATGTCCCGGTGCACCACGCCGCGCTCGTGCGCATGCTGCAGCACGCCGGCCACCTGCAACAGCACCGGCAACACGCGGCGCCATGGCGCACCGCGCAGCCGCAGGGCACCACCGCCGGGCGCGAACTCGATCGGCAGGAACACGTACTGGCCGTCGCGCTGCGGCTCTTCGACGCGCAGCACGCCCGGATGATCGAGCCGCTGTGCCATGCGCGCTTCGTGGCGCAGCAGCGGCAGCGCCTCCTCGGCGGTGCAGCTGCGCAGGTGCAGGAACTTCAGCGCTACCTGGTGGCCGCCGGCGCGTTCATCCGCAGCGGCCCAGACTTCGGCGTGACCGCCATCGCCGAGCCGTTCTTTGAGGACATATCGGTCGGCGAGCCGGCGCCCGGCTTCAAGGCTCGCCATGGCCCGCCAGACCCTCCTCGGCCTGGTACTCGCGCAGCATCTCCCGCCACTGGCGGTACTGCTCTTCCGCGGTGCCGGTCAGCCGGAGGGTGCGGCCCTCCACTTCCACCACCTGCTCGGAGACTTCCGACTGCATGGAGCGCGCCAGCTCGCCGAAGGCCGTCGCATGCGTGCGCGCGTCGGAATATTTCTTCAATCCCGACAGGAAGGCGGTGATGCCGCCGACCGTGCCCGCGTAGCGGGCCACGTCGGTGAGATTGCAGGTGGCCTGCGTGTTGCAGTCCGTGGGCGCGAAGATGGAAGCGAGCACCGCGGCGGCGCCGAGCACCGTGCGCGTGCGCGCGCTGGAACGCGCGCGCTCTTCCTTGTCGATCTCCTCGTAGGAGGTGCGACGGAAGTCGCCGTAGGAGTCCTGCATCTGCTCCGAGAAGCCGGTGTAGTAGCCATCGAGCGTGTCGATCACGGCCACGTCGCGCTCGCGGATGCGCTCCACCCTTTCGGCCACGGGATCATCGCGGGCCGGCAGGCGCGCCACGCGGATGAGTGGCTTGCGCGCGGAGGTGTCGGTGCGCAGGTAGCCGGACATGGCCTCGGGCGCAAGGTCGGCCCCGAACGACAGCTGCGCCACCTGCCGCACTTCGCGCAGCGCCGCGGCATCCAGCGCATTGCGCGCCTCGAGCAGGTCATTGGCGATCGCCGAATAGACGTTCTGGAAGGGATCGCGCGCCTTCAGCGCCGCATCGGTCTTGTAGCTGCCGATGTCGGCCTCGCTTTCGTAGCGCTTGCGGTCCAGCCACACGCGGCCGGAGGCGTCGCGCGCGGTGATCTCCAGCTCCAGCCGCTTGCCGGTGGATTCGATGATGCGGCCATCGACGGCCACGTCGACAAAGCGCACGGTTTCCGGCGCCACGCGCACGGCGCCCCACTGCGCGCTGCTCTCCAGCGTGTTGCGCAACGCGACGGGGAAGTAGCGCGCCTCGGCCTTGCGCAGGTCCGGATAGATGCGCTTCTTGGCCAGCGCATCCTCGTCGGAGGCGATGTCAGCCGGGATGCCCGGATCAAAAGCGTGCACCACCACGTCGAGCCGCTGCTCGTCGGGAATCACCTGCAGTGCCTGCTTTGCCTCGACGCGTTTCAGCGGACGGGTTTCCTGCACCACGCACCCGCTGAGCACCGCGCCTGCCAGCGCAGCGGCAGCCAGGCGGATGATGAAAGGAAGACGCAGCATGTCAGCCACCCTTCGTGTTCTGCTTGTAGTCGATGTATTCCTTCCAGAGCTTTTCCTTCAGCTCCGGATCGGTCTCGGCCTCGGCCGCCTTGCGCAGGCGCCGGGCGATGATGTCGTCGTCCTGGCCGGAGGGAATCTCGCGCGCCGCAACCCCGCCGCCGCCAGTTCCGGCAGCGCCTCCGGCACCCGAGCCGGTACCCGACGCGGCGGATGCATCGGCACCGGCGCCGGCGCCGGTGCGGTCGGCGCGCTCGCGGGCACTCTCGGAACGCAGGTCGCCGGCGCGATTGCGTTCCAGCAGGCCGCTGTCATCCTCGTCCACGTCGCCATCGCCGTCGAGGTCGTCGGTGATGGAACCTGCATCCGTGCCCGCGCGATGCGCGGCGCGTGAATCGCGCTGCCCGGCCGTACGCTGCTGCTCCTTGCGGATCTGCTCATCAAACTCGCCCAGCGAGGCATCGAGCCGGCTGTCGAGGGCCGCGCGACTCTCGGCGGCCGTGCGCGCCGGTGCGCCGGCATCGGCACCGGAACCTGAACTGGCCCCTCCGCTGGCACCGGCGTTTGCAGCAGAGCTGGCGCCCGAGCCTGAGCCGTCACCCGCGCTGGAACCTTGCCGCGCGTCAGCGCCGGCACCAGCACCGCCACTGCCCGTACTTCCACCGGATGTGCCGGCTCCGCCGCCGGCGCCACCTGCACCGCCAGCGCCGCCAGCACCGCCAGCGCTGCCAGCACCGGAATCACTTCCGCCGCCGGCACCGCCACCACTGGTCGTGCCGGCACCGCCGCCCGAGCCGCCACCCGTGCCGCCATCACCTCCGGATCCGCCGGGCAGGGGAGCGTTCCCGCCACCACCGCCTGATCCACCGGGCAGCGGCGCGCCGCCGCCACCACCACCTCCACCACCGCCACCACCGCTGGTGGTGGCGCAACCGGCCACCAGCAGCAGCATGCAAAGGGCAGCGAGTGACTTCATGTTCATGTTCCGGCGGCAGAGCCGCCCTCCAGGAAGCTGCGCAGCTGGTCACCCAGTCGCGTGCAGGCCGTCTGTTCGGTGTGGGCGATGAACGGCAGCGGCACGATGGCGCCGACGATCGCGGAAGTGCCGGACACGCTGGTGCCCACCGAACCGGCCGATTTCGCCTGCTTCAGGTCCCACACCGTGGCCTCGTAGTCGGAAGCCTTTTCCCACCAGCCGAACCCCACGCAGCCGGCAGCGCCGGGAGCCGCGCCGCAGGCCAGGCTGCCGCCGCCGTCGGTCTTGCGCGTGCCGCCATCGAGCCAGACGATGTAACGCACGCCCGTGGCTGCCACCTGCTCGGCCACGCCGGGCTGCAAGAGGATGCTTTCCATGCCTTCGGCCTTCGATGGCACGGTGCCGGGCTCGAACCAGGGGAACAGCTTGTCGGTGAACTCCTCGTTGGGGTGCACCTTGATGGTCTTGCGACGACCGGCGATGCGGAAGCCGATGCAGTCGAGGAACTGGCTGTCTGCGCCGGCCCCTTCGATCTGCGGCTTTGCCAGCACCACTACCGACTCGGCGTTGCCGATGCGGGTGTCGAGCTCGCGCGATTCATCGATGTGCGCGCGCATGCAGCCGCCCAGCGGCAACAGGGCGGTGGCAATCAGCAGGAGCCTGGTGTTCATGCGCGCAAACCCCGATGAATGAAGACAACGGCGGCCCACCGAGTATGCCACGGTGGGCCCTGACTGCCGGAGCAAGGGCCTGTGCCATTTGGGCGCCCGCCGGCTGAACGAAGGCTGAATGGCTGGGCCGTTCAGCCCTCTATCCGGTCGTTGTGAATGGGGCCGGCCTGGTCCGGTTCAACCGTCGCCGCGACCCGACCGGTGTGCCTTGTAGCGCTCCCTGATCTGGTGGCCCCAGGCCTTCAGCTGCGCCAGCCAGACCCGGGGCTTTTCGAACTCCAGGCTGAGGATGGCCAGCCCCAGCAGGATGACCACGCTGCCCGGACCGGGCAGCGGCAGCAGCGGAATGCCCACCAGGATGACTGTTCCGCCGGCGATGGCGATGCCGATCCGCTTGCCGAGGCGCAGCGCCTGGGCATGCATGGATTCACGGGGTGGCGGGGACGGCGGCTGGTCAGGGGCCAAGAAAGATCCGGTAGGCAGGATTGGCCGTCTCTTCGACATACGGGAAATGCAACTCGTCCAGGTGCAGGCGCAGCTCCTCACGATCGCCGGCAGCCACCTGCACCCCCGCGAGCACCCGGCCGGTATCGGCCCCGTGGTTGCGGTAGTGGAACAGCGTGATGTTCCAGCGCGTGCCCACCGACTCGAGGAACCGCAGCAGCGCACCGGGACGCTCGGGGAACTCGAACCGGAACAGCCGCTCGTCAGCCAGGCCTCGGCACTGCCCGCCGATCATGTACCTGATATGCAGTTTGGCCATCTCGTTGTCGGTCATGTCGACCACCTGATAGCCCGACTGGCGCAGGACATCCATGATGGCGGAGTGCTCGGCGCGGCCGCCGGTGACGTTCACGCCCACGAAGATCTGCGCGCGCTCCTTGCCCTGCACGCGGTAATTGAATTCGGTGACATTGCGCGCGCCCAGCGAACGGCAGAACTTCAGGAAGCTGCCGCGCTCTTCCGGGATCTCCACCGCCAGCAGCATCTCGCGCCCGGCGCCCAGGTCGGCCCGCTCGGCGATGTAGCGCAGGCGGTCGAAATTCACGTTGGCGCCGGTGTTGATGGCCACCACGCGCTTGCCGTGCCAGTTCTCGCGCGAGAGGTATTTCTTCAGGCCCGCCACGCCCAGCGCGCCGGCCGGCTCTGGCACCACGCGGGTGTCCTCGAAGATGTCCTGGATGGCGGCGCAGATCTCGTCGGTGGACACCAGCACCATCTCGTCCACGTACTTGCGCGCCAGCGCGAAGGTCTCCTCGCCCACGCGCTTCACCGCCACGCCATCGGCAAAGATGCCGACGTGATCGAGCGTGACGCGCTTGCCGGCGCGCAGCGAGTCGTGCATCGAGGCTGCATCCTCCGGCTCCACGCCGATGATGCGCGTGCGCGGGTAAAGCGACTTCACGTAGGCGGCCACGCCGGCCAGCAGCCCACCACCGCCCACGCCGAGGAAGATGGCGTCGATCTCGCCGGGCGCCTGGCGCAGCACTTCCATGGCCACCGTACCCTGGCCTGCGATCACGTCCGGATCATCGAAGGGGTGCACGAACACCTGCTGGCGTTCGGCGGCGAGCTTCAGTGCATGCTCGTAGGCAGCGTCGAAGTTTTCTCCGTGCAGCACCACGTCGGCGCCACGCGCGGCCACGGCCTGCACCTTGATGTTGGGCGCCGTCACCGGCATCACGATGGTGGCGGGCACGCGCCGCCACTGCGCCGCCAGCGCCACGCCCTGCGCGTGGTTGCCGGCCGAGGCGCAGATCACGCCGCGCCGCGCGGCGGTCTCGGAGAGATTGGCGATCTTGTTGTAGGCGCCGCGCAGCTTGAACGAGAACACCGGCTGCAGGTCCTCGCGCTTCAGCAGCACCTCCGAGCCGGTGCGTGCGGAAAGCCGCGGCATGGCATCGAGCGGTGTCTCGACGGCCACATCGTAGACGCGCGCCTTTAGGATGCGCTCGACGTAGGGTTCGCTCATGTGCGCTGCTGGTACCTGAAGTGCGTCTTGCCGATGGTCACGGTATCGCCATCATGCAGCACCTGCCGGCCCACGCGCCGGCCGTTGACCAGCAGGCCGTTGGTGCTGTTGAGGTCTTCGATGATGCAGTGGTCGGTGCCGGCCAGCAGCGCCGCGTGGTTGCGGCTCACGTAGCTGGCATTGACCTGGATGTCATTGTCGGGCGTGCGGCCGATGGTGGTGTGGCGGCCCAGCGGATACACCACCTGCGCCCCGCCCTCGTCACGCACCAGCACCCTGAGCGCGCTGCCCACCGGACGTGGCTGCGCGGCGCGTGCCGTCGACTCCTCGCTGGCCTGCACGTCCTGCGCCTGCAGGCGCACCCGCATGGCATCCAGTTCGACTTCCAGTGCGGCCAGGCGTCCCTCCTGCAGCTGGGCGCGTTCGATGCCAGCCTCGCGCTCGCTTTCCAGCGCGGAGCTGAGTTCGGCGCACCGCTGGTGCAACTCGTCACTGACGGGAGCGGCGGCAGGCGACGGCTCGCGCGTCATTGGCGGGGCCGGCCGCTCGGCTTCCGCCAGCATGGCCTCGCGCACCGCCAGCTGCGCCTGCATCGTGCACAGTGCCTCATGCAGGGATTCGTTCTGCCGCCGCAGCGTGGCCAGCTGTGCGTTGAGTGCGGCGACTGCGGCGGATTCCGCACGCATCGCCGCGTCGGACGCCGACCGGCCGCGCAGCTTCTCGCATTCCTGCTGCAGCTGCGCACAGCGCTGGTTCGCGGCTTCAAGGCCCGCCTCCAGTTCCGCCACCCGGTGTGCCGAGAGCTCCAGGCGCTGCTCGCGCTCGCGCAGGCTGGCCGCGAGATCTGCGGTATCGACCGGAATGGCAGGAATGGCGAAGCGCGCCGTGTCGTCCAGCGTGGACATCGGCAGCGTGTCGGTACGCTCGAACTGCGGATTCACGCGCCGTTCCGGCTGGGGGCGCTTCATGGGATCAGCCGGCGTCCGCCAGCAACTGCACCAGCGTGGCCGCCTGCGCTCCGTCGGGCCGCAGCACCATCACTTTCGAACCGACGCGCGGTGTGCCGGGAGCGCCGATCAGCACCACGCGGCGCACGGCGCCGTCGCGCTGCTCCAGCACCTTCAGTGCCGCCGCTGCCGCGCCACCGCGGGCGATGAGGTCCACCTGGCGGATGCGCATGTTGTCGAGGAAGTCAGCCACCGCGTGCACGGCAGCGTCGGTGGCAGGGATGCCCGGCGCAGGATCGGATCCGCCCGTGCCGGGCAGATCGAATGCATACACCGAGCGCGCCTCGCCCAGCGGCGCCAGCAGCGGCAGGAACACCTGCCCGCTCTCGCCGGCATCGGGCAGGCAGATCACCGGCGTGAGTTCATCGAAGCCGCCGCCGGGGGGAATGGCGTTGTGCAGGTGCAGCTGCCCGTGCCGGCAGTCGTAATACGCACGGCGTATCCGGGGCGCGGGACGTGTAGGGTCCTTTGGCTGGCCGGAACGGGACATGCTCGGCGGGGTGTCAGCTCGCGGTCAGAACATCTCGGAAGCGCCGGGTTTCTCAACCACCGGTGCTGCCGCGCGGGCACGGATGAAATCGCCCGTGATCATTGCATCATAGGGCTGGCCGGGCGGCACCATGGGGTACACACCCGCATCCGGATCGATCATCACCTCGAGGAAGGCCGGGCCATCGAACTCCAGCCACTCCTTCACCACGCGTGCCACGTCGGCCTTGTTGGCCAGGCGCACTGCGTAGCGGAAACCGTCGGCCTGCGCCGCCTTCACGAAATCCTTGGTGTGCAGCGACTTGTCGGTGGAAGCCATGCGGCCGCCGAAGAACAGCTTCTGCCACTGGCGCACCATGCCGTCGCCGATGTTGTTGAGCACGCACACCTTCACCGGCAGGTTGTAGGTGGTGGCCGTCTCCAGCTCGCCGATGTTCATGCGGATGCTGGCGTCGCCATCGATGTCGATGACCAGCCTGCCGGGATGCGCCACCTGCGCGCCCAGCGCCGCGGGCAGGCCGAAGCCCATGGTGCCCATGCTGCCGGAGGTGAGCCACTGGCGCGCACCGCGGAAGTCGAAGTATTGCGCGGCCCACATCTGGTGCTGGCCCACGCCGGTGGAAATGATGGCCTCGCCACGGGTGAGCTTGTTGATCTCCTCGATCACGTGGTACGGCTGGATCACGGCGCTGTCGCGGTCGTAATCCATCGGATACTCGCGCTTCAGCGCGGCCAGCTCTGCATGCCACACCGAAAGGTCGGGTTTTGCATCGAGGCTGCGCCCGTGCGCCAGCAGGCTCTTCAGTGAATCTTTCAGGTCGCCCACGTGGTGCCACTGCACCGGCTTGACCTTGTTGATCTCGGCCGCGTCGATGTCGAACTGCACGATGGCACGCGCCCGCGGCGCGAACTTGGCGGGGTTGCCGGCCACGCGGTCATCGAAGCGCGCGCCGAGCGTGATGAGGAAGTCGCAGTCTTCCACCGCGTAATTCGCGTACGCCGCGCCATGCATGCCCAGCATGCGCATCGACAGCGGCTGGGTGGTGTCGACCGCGCCAATGCCCATCAGCGTGGTGACCACGGGGATGCCGAACAGCTGCGAGAACTCGCGCAGCTCTTCGCAGGCATTGGCGCACATCACCCCGCCACCGGCGTAGATCAGCGGCCGCCGCGAACGGCCCAGCAGCGTGAAGAAGGAATCGAGCTGCGCGGCCGACAGGCGCTTTGCCGCCAGCGCGCGCGTGCGGGCGCGGTACACGCCGATGGAACTGACCATGCCGCGGCCCTGGTACACGCCCTGCCAGTTCTGCACATCTTTGGGGATGTCGACCACCACGGGGCCGGGACGGCCGCTGCGCGCCAGCTCGAAGGCGGCGCGGATGGTGCCCTCGAGCTTTTCAGGCTCGGTCACCAGGAACACATGCTTGGCCACCGCACCCATCACCGCGGCGATGGGCGCCTCCTGGAACGCATCGGAGCCGATGGCCGCGCGCGGCACCTGGCCGCAGACCACCACCATGGGGATGGAGTCGGCCATGCAGTCGCGCACCGGCGTGACCATGTTGGTGGCGCCGGGACCGGAGGTGACCATGGCCACGCCCACCTGGCCGGTGGAGCGCGAATAACCGGCCGCCATGAAGCCTGCGGCCTGCTCGTTGGCCGGCACGATCAGCGGCAGCAGCGGCTTGCCGGCCTTGCCCTGGGCCTCGTTATAAAGGAACACCGCGTCGTAGCAGGGCAGCACCGCGCCGCCGCTGTAACCGAAGATGGCACTCATGCCCTCATCGGCAATGGCCTGCACCACCATGGCCGCGCCCGTCATGACCTGGCCTGCCAGGGGATGGGCCGGAGTGTCGGTCAGCGCAGCAGTGTCATTCATGGAGGCGGTTGCCGCGGCCGAACCGGCCTTGGCGGTGTCGTTTGGAGGGTCAATAAGCGTAACATGCGCGCACTATGCGTCACATCATCGGCATCCTGCTCCAGAACGAATCCGGCGCCCTGACCCGGGTCGCGAACCTGTTTTCCAGCCGTGGCTACAACATCGAATCACTGTCGGTGTCAGCCACTGAGGACCCCACCCTGTCCCGGCTGACCCTGGTCACCAAGGGCTCCGACGAGGTGGTGCAGCAGATCGCCAAGCAGCTGCACAAGCTGATCGATGTGGTGGCCGTGGACGACATGACCGGCGAGGACCACCTGGAGCGCGAGCTGGCCCTGCTGAAACTGCGAGTGAAGGCAGCGCAGCGCGAGGCCGTGAAGGCCCGGGTGGCGGCCGCCGGCGGACGCCTGCTGGCCGAGGAACGCGACTGCCTGGTCGTGGAGCTGACCTCTGAAGAGGCCGCCATCAATGAACTCACCGGGCAGCTGGCCACGCTGGGCGAACTGGTGGAGATCGTCCGCAGCGGGGCCCTGGCCATGTCGCGCCAGGAACCGGCGCTGCATGTGGTGGAGAGCCAGGGCGCCTGAAGCGGCGCCCTGCCCTGGCCGGGCGCTACAGCGCCGAGTTGTCCGTCTCGCCCGTGCGGATGCGGATGACGCGGTCGATCTCCGTGATGAAGATCTTGCCGTCGCCGACCTTGCCGGTCTTGGCGGCCTTCAGCACGGCCTCGATCACCTGATCGACCAGCTCGCTGCGTACAGCGACCTCGATGCGGGTCTTCGGCACAAAGTCGACGACATATTCCGCGCCACGGTAGAGCTCGGTGTGACCGCGTTGGCGGCCAAATCCTTTCACTTCCGTTACGGTCATGCCCGATACGCCAATTTCAGACAACGCGGCACGAACGTCGTCGAGTTTGAAAGGCTTGATAATTGCAGTAACCAGTTTCATGCGAGACTCCCGCCTCCGTTATTCTCTGATCGCGATCCGCGCGGCTTAGGGACTGGATGACAGATTGCACCTTTCGTGCCACGGCCATCGTAGCGCCAAACCCCGGACGCCGCAGCCTTGCCAGCCACTTCACCCGTTAGACCTGCACCAATTCAGGGCGGTGTGATCCGCACTGCGCGCAATGCTGGTGCGTTCGCCGTCCGATACGTGCGCCAGTCACTGCTGCTGATGCTTTCCCTTGCCGGTCTGTCGCCACTGCTGGCGGCAGAGGTCCGTCTGCTGCATGCGGATCCGGCCATTGTGCAGCGACTCACGCCAGCGGCGGGCGGTGAGCTGGTGATCCGCTTCCAGGGGCAGGGCCGCACGCACGAGCTGCGCCTGCAGCCGAACCCGTCACTGGGCGAGCTGCAGCAGCGCGTGGCCGGCCGGGCCCAGGCCTACCGGGGCAAGGTGGGCAACATTGCCGATTCCTGGGCCGCCCTGACCCGCATCGGCGAGCGCTGGACAGGCATCTGGTACGACGGCGGAGACTTTTACGGCGTGGACTCCGCCGGGGCCCTGGCCGACGCCAGCGAGCAGGCGGCCGCGATGGATCCGCGGCAGGTGCTCGTCTACCGCCTGCGTGATGCCATGTGGGAGACCCCCGCGCTGGAAAACGACACCCTGCCCCCGCCGCAGAATGGCGCGCAGCTGGTGCGCGGCATGCAGAACGGGCTGACGGCGCTCCGGTTCGGCGAACCCGCGCGGCTGTCGGTGGCGGTGGTGGGCGATGTCCTGCTGGCGCGGCAGGACGGTGATGCACTGGAGACCAACCTGCTGGCGCGGCTGAACCTGATCGACGGCCTGTTCTCCAGCCAGCTTGGCGTGCATATCGAGGCGGCCAGCGTCACCTTGTTCACGCGCCATGCCGACGAACCTTTCGGACGCACCACCGAGGCCAGCGACCTGCTGGAAGAAATTGCCGACTGGCGCGCCACCGACACCACGCAGCGCGCGGCCGGACTCACGCATGTGTTCACCGGCCGCAACCTGTCGGGCCGCACCGTGGGCATGGCCTATATCAATGCGCTGTGCAGCCGGCGCTACAGCACCAGCCTGTCGCAGGCCACCGCCTCCACCACCTTCGCGGCGCTGATCGCGGCGCATGAGATCGGCCATGTGTTCGGCGCACCACATGACGGGGAAACCGGCAGCGCCTGCGCCACCACACCCACGGACTTCCTGATGGCGCCGCGCATCAATGGCAGCCAGCAGTTCTCGCAGTGCAGCCTGGAGCAGGTAGCGCCGCGCATCGAGGCGGCCGCCTGCCTGTCACCGCTGCAGTCGGGCGGGGGCGTCTTCGATCCGGATGACACACCGGACCGCGGCGGCGGCGGGTCGGCGGGCCTGCCGTTGCTGGCCGCGCTGGCCCTGCTGGCGTGGCGACGCCAGTGGCGCTGCGGTCAGATGCGCGCGAACCAGTCGGCCAGGTAGGCCTCGAAGCTGCCGGTGCTGGCCGCTTCCATCGCCGCCTGCTTGGCGTGCGACTCGCGCGCTTCCTGCTCGAATTCCGCGAGCCGGCCGGCGTTCGGCGCGGCCAGCGACAGGAAGTAATCCTTGTGGGCCCGCGACATGCGCAGCGCGAGTTCGATGAAATCCACGCCGTCGGACTGCAGTTCGGTGAGCAGGCGTGCCGAGGGAGTGCGCGCCACGTCTGACACCTTTTCCTGCTGCAGGCGCAGGGCGGTGGTGTACGGACGCTCCTCATCGCCGGCGTCGAGCAACTCGCAGATGCCCGTCATGCTGTCGAGGATCTCCCCCGCCCAGGTGGCCAGCGGCAGCTGCCGGCCGTCGCGCGCCAGGTGCAGGCCGGGTTCGCGGCCGCGGCGCGCCACCTTCAGGAAGTTGTCGTCGACGGCCTCCTGCTCGGTGCTGCCGATGGGCGGGCTGCCCTTCAGCAGGCACAGCGCCGCGAAGGCCTCGAGGAAGCGCAGCTTGTTGCGGTTCACGCCCACCGGGTCGAAGGCCGAGCAGTCGAGCGCGCGCATCTCGATGTATTCCACGCCACCGCGA
Organism: Pseudomonadota bacterium; assembly: GCA_030852845.1. Classification (GTDB taxonomy): domain Bacteria; phylum Pseudomonadota; class Gammaproteobacteria; order Steroidobacterales; family Steroidobacteraceae; genus ZC4RG30. The sequence goes on along the minus strand of JALYWF010000189.1, from coordinate 813 downwards.
CGCAGGGCACTGCTGGGGCTCTCGCCCGAACGCGCCACGCGCTTGGGGCGGATGGCGCTGTAGTACTCGTTCTCGATCTGCAGCACATTGGTGTTCAGCTGCAGCCACTGCCCGTCGCGCTTCACGCCCATCTTCTCGTAGTCGGGGTGGCGCGTGGTCACGGCATGCTTCAGGTCGCGCAGGTATTCGTCCAGGCTGTTCACCGACACGCTCACGCCCGCCTGGTTGCGGTTGCGGTAGCCGATGTCGCTCATGCGCAGCGAAGTCGCGTACGGCTCGTACGAGGTGTCCTTCGAGAGGCGCGGCAACGTGACGCTGCGGCCGCGCAGGAAGGAGTTGCACACCACGGGCGAGACGCCGAATAGATAGAGCACGATCCAGCCGTGGCGCCGGTAGTTGCGCAGCAGGTGGAAATAGTTGTCGGAGACGAAGTCCTGCCCGGAATCGCGCGACTTCACGATCTCGGCCCAGGCGGGCCACATCTTCTCCGGAAACGAGTAGTTGTAGTGGACGCCGGAAATCGCCTGCATCATGCGCCCGTAGCGCACGCCGAGACCGTTCCGGTAGACGGTTTTCATGCGGCCGATGTTCGACTTGCCGTACTGCGCGATCGGGATGTTCGCGTCGCCTTCGATGATCGAAGGCATCGACGTGGCCCACAGCAGCTCGTCGCCGAGGTGCTGATAGACGAATTGGTGCAGGTCGAGCAGGTACTGGAGCAGCTCCCAGCTCGTGCGGAACGTCGGCGAAACCAGCTCGATCAGCGCCTCGGAATAGTCCGTGGTGATGTTCTCGTTGGTGAGCGTGCTGCCG
>JALYWF010000182.1 GCA_030852845.1 Pseudomonadota bacterium | reverse complement strand
ACATCGGCGGCATCATCAAGCACGCCAAGGCGATCAATGCGTTCACCAACCCGGGCACCAACAGCTACAAGCGCCTGGTGCCGGGCTTCGAGGCGCCCGTGATGCTGGCCTACTCGGCCCGCAACCGGTCGGCCTCGATCCGCATTCCCTGGGTGTCGAACCCGAAGGCGCGCCGCATCGAGGTGCGGTTCCCGGATTCCTCGGCGAATCCGTACCTGGCCTTCGCCGCGATGATGATGGCCGGCCTCGATGGCATCCAGAACAAGATCCACCCCGGCGATCCGGCCGACAAGGATCTCTACGACCTGGAGCCGGAGGAGGAGAAGGGCATTCCGCAGGTGTGCCATTCGCTCGACATGGCACTGGAAAACCTCGACAAGGACCGCGAATTCCTCACCCGCGGCGGCGTGTTCACCAACGACCTGATCGATGCCTACATCGGGCTGAAGATGCAGGAAGTCACGCGCTACCGCATGAGCACGCACCCTGTCGAGCTCGACCTGTACTACAGCCTCTAACGGGGCCTGCGGGAGGCGCGGCGGTGAACCCGTCGCGCTTTCCTTGAAACGGCAGGAATTGGGACTATGCTGATCCCTTATGCGCCTGATTGCCTCATTCCTGTTGTGCTGCGTCGTGCTGTCGGCCGGTGCGGCCGAGATCTGGCGCTGGAAAGACGCCGACGGCGTCACCCACTTTTCCGACAAGCCCACGCCGGGAGCCGAGCGCGTGGGCCTGAGCATTCCGGCGTCGGGCAGTCCGGCTGCCGAACCGGCAGCGGCTGCGCCGCCAGCGGAGGAATACCAGCCGTCGGAGCCTCCCCCGCCCCGCGCGCAACCCTTCGCCTACAAGGCATGCATCATCACTGCGCCCGCGCCGGACGAGACCTTCCGCGGCGTGCAGCCTGTGAATGTGCAGCTGGGCATCGATCCGCAGCTGCAGCCCGGCCACACGGTGCGTGTGCTCTTCGATGGCAGTCCAGTGGCCGGTTGGCCGCCGGAATCCACGCAGCACACATTGCCCGAAGTGTTCCGGGGCAGCCATACGCTCAGCGTGCGGGTGTCGGACGAGAACGGCCGCTCCGTATGCGCGGGCCCGACGATCACTTTCCATCTTCTCCAGACCAGCGTACTACAGCCGGCCCGACAGGTGCCGCGGCCGAGGCCGGCACCCGGCTGATCACGGCGCACCGGGCAGGGCGCGGTGCTGCGCCAACGCGGGGTTTCCACCCGCCATGACGCGCGCTCCCGACTGGTCTTCCCCGCTCTCGCATTTCGAGCCCACGGAGCTGTTTGATTCGCTGTCCACGGGCATCGTGGTGCTGGATGCACATCTTTGTCCGATCTACGCCAATGTCAGCGCACAGGATTTCATGGCCGCCAGCTTGCGCCATGCGCGCGGCCGGCCCTTCTCCGAACTGTTCTATGACTCGCGCCAGCTGGTCGCCGTGCTGCGCCGCTCGCTGGATCACCTGGAAACCTGCACCCAGCACGAGCTGGTGCTCAAGGCAGTCGGATCCGTGGCCAACCGCGATCCTGCCCTCATCGACCTCATCGTCACGCCGCTGGAAGGGCAGGCCACGGGCACCTACCTGCTGCTTGAGCTCACCGATGCCACGCAGCGGCAGCGCATCTCGCGCGACAACCAGATCCTTGCCGACATGGACGCCAGTCGCCTGATGGTGCGGCAACTCGCGCACGAGGTGAAAAATCCGCTGGGCGGACTGCGCGGTGCGGCGCAGCTGCTCGACAAGGAGCTGGCCAATCCGGCGCTGCGTGAATACACCGCGGTGATCATCTCGGAAGCAGACCGTCTCGCGGCGCTGGTCGATTCCATGGCCGGTGGCAGCGGGCCGCTGCGCAAGGCCCTGATGAACATCCACGAGGTGTGCGAGCACGTCGTGAAGCTGATCCGGGCCGAGGCCCCGGGCGGTGTCGCGCTGGAGCGCGACTACGACCCCAGCCTTCCCGACGGTCGCTTCGACCGTAACCAGATCGTGCAGGCGCTGCTCAACGTGGCGCGCAACGCCATGCAGGCGGTGGGCAGCCATGGCCGCATCGTGATGCGCACACGCGCGCGCAGCGGCGTGAGCATCGGCAAGGCGCGCCACCGCCTGGTGGTGGTGATCGAAGTGGAGGACAACGGCCCCGGCGTGCCCCCCGACCTGATCAAGACATTGTTCCTGCCGCTGGTCACCGGCCGCACCAATGGCTCGGGCCTGGGCCTGGCCGTTGCGCAGGATCTCGCCACCCGTCACGGGGGCATCATCGAATTCACCAGCCAGCCGGGGAGAACCGTGTTCTCGCTGCTGCTGCCGCTGGAAGGAACACAGGAGTAGGTACATGCAGCTGCGCGTCTGGCTCGTCGACGACGATGCTTCCATCCGGTGGGTGCTGGAGCGGGCATTGAAGAATGCCGGCATGGCCCCACGGCTGTTCGAGGCTGCCGAATCGGCGCTGGCCACGCTGGGCAGCGAGGTGCCGGATGTGCTGATGACCGACATCCGCATGTCGGGCAAGTCCGGGCTGGAGCTGCTGCGCAACGTGCATGAGCGACATCCGGAACTGCCGGTGATCGTGATGACGGCGCACTCGGACCTGGGCAGCGCGGTGTCGGCGTATGAGGGCGGTGCGTTCGAATACCTGCCGAAGCCCTTCGATGTGGACCAGGCGGTGGACCTGGTGCGTCGCGCGGCACAGGCCGGGGAGAAAAGCACTGCGGACGCGGCCCCGCCGCCTCCCTCCATGCCGGAACTGCTGGGCAAGGCCCCGGCGATGCAGCAGGTGTTCCGCGCCATCGGACGCCTGTCGCGCTCGTCAGTGAACGTGCTGGTCACGGGCGAATCGGGCACCGGCAAGGAGCTGGTGGCGCGTGCGCTGCATGAGCATAGTCCGCGTGCCAACAAGGCCTTCATCGCCCTGAACACCTCGGCCATTCCTGGCGAGCTGCTGGAGTCGGAGCTGTTCGGCCACGAGAAGGGCTCGTTCACCGGTGCGGATGCACAGCGCCGCGGCCGCTTCGAGCAGGCCGATGGCGGCACGCTGTTCCTCGATGAGATCGGCGACATGAACCTGCCGCTGCAGACGCGCCTGCTGCGCGTGCTGGCGGAGGGCGAGTTCTACCGCGTGGGTGGACAGACACCCATCCGCGTGGATGTGCGCGTGATCGCCGCCACGCACCAGAACCTGGAAGAGCGCGTGGCGCGCGGGCAGTTCCGCGAGGATCTGTTCCACCGGCTCAACGTGATCCGCATCGAGTTGCCGCCGCTGCGCGCGCGGCGCGAGGATGTGCCGTCACTGCTGTCGCATTACCTGGGTCTGGCGGCGAAAGAGCTTGGGGTCGACACCAAGACGTTGTCGGCTGGTGCGCTGGAAGTGCTGGCGCAGTATGCGTGGCCGGGCAACGTGCGTGAGCTGGTGAACCTGTGCCGGCGGCTCACGGTGCTGGCGCCGGGCAGTGAAGTGCATGTGGATGACCTGCCGGTGGACATCACGGCCGCAGGACCTTCTTCGACACCAGCTGATGACTGGGTATCAGGGCTGGCCGGCTGGGCCGACCGTTCGGCGGCCAGCGGCGGCAAGCCGCTGCTGGATGAGGCGCTCCCGCAGTTCGAGCGCACGTTGATCCGCGTGGCGCTGAAGCATACGCAGGGACATCGGCAGGCGGCCGCCAAGCTTCTGGGCTGGGGGCGCAATACGCTCACCCGCAAGCTCAAGGAGCTGGGAATGGAGGATATTCCGGAGTAAGGCCCGCAAGTCTTACCCGGTGGCGCGAGGGCAGGTCATGCGGGACCGGCGCATTGAAAGAACAAAGGGGGGGCATCCATGGGCCTGAAGAAGTTCATCCTCGCATTGGTCGTCCTGCTGCCAGCGTGTCAGGCGGCGGACAATCAGCAATCGCACAATCTCGCGAATCCACACAACCCACACCTCCAGGTCCTCGTGAATGCCGACCAGGCTGACAGGCAGGGCCCCCTCGACGACGCCCTCTGGAAGGAGATATCGCTCAGGGACGAGCAGCGCAGGGTTGCAGTGCGGGCCGAGCTGGCGGCCGGCCGCGTCAAGTCGGCCCTGGACTTCTACAACGCTGCGCTGGTGATGCAGCATGGTCCGACGCTGGAAGACATTCGCATGGCCCATGCGATGGCCACGCTGGCATCGGAGCTGGACCCGCTGGATCGCAGCGCCAGGTGGCTGAAGGCGGCGTCATGGGACCGGATGATGACCACGCAGAAAAAGCCGCAGTGGTATGGCACCCAGTACACGAGGGATGCCGACGGGACGTGGGCCCTGCTTCCCCTGGACGAGAGTGCGGTGACCGACGAGCAGAGAATCGAGCTTGCCGCGCCAACACTGGCGGAGGCCAGGAAACGCGTGGAGAACATGAACAGCGCCGGACCCTGAAGTGCCCGACGGAATGGCAGCCACCACCGAGGACGTGGTGGCCACCAGCAGCGGCCAGGTCTAGCTGCGCGCTTCCTTCACCGCCAGTGACAGCCGGCGGATGCCTTCGTCGATCTGCGCGGGGGTGAGCGCGCAGAACGGCAGGCGCAGGAAGCGCTCGCCGCCCCCGTTGGGGAAGAAGGCGAGGCCGTCGGCGAGGTTCAGGTTGTGCTTCGTGGCCGCGGTGCGCACTGCCGTGGTGGAAGTGCCGGCCGGCAGCGTCAGCGACAGGAAGAAGCCGCCGTTGGGGCGGGTCGCCACGGCGTCGGGGATGTACTTGTCCAGCGCGGCCAGCGTGGCGTCGAGGCGCGGGGCATAGAGCTGCTTCAGGTGCTCGATCTGCGGTTGCAGGTTGCCTTCGCGGCACCACTCGGCGGTGACGCCGTGGGCGAAGTAGCCCGGCGAGATGTAGGTGTCTTCGGCGACCTTGCCGATCTTTGCCAGCCGCGCAGGATCGCCCAGCATGAAACCGGTGCGCACGCCTGGCGCGATCAGCTTGGTGAAGGAGCTCATGTGCAGCACGCGATGCGGTGCCAGCGAATACAGCGTGGGCTCGTCGCTGCCGCGATAGCGCAGCAGGCGATAGGGCGCATCCTCCAGCACGAGGAAGTCGTATTGCTCGGCCAGCTCGATGATGCGCTTGCGCTTGGCCAGCGAGCAGGTGGCGCCGGCGGGGTTCTGGAAATCGGGGATCACATAGAACAGCTTCGGCACGCGGCGGCGCAGCTGGGCTTCCAGGGCTTCGATGTCGGGGCCGTCGGCCTGCAGTGGCACGCCCTCCACTTCCATGCCGTTGCGGCGGAACAGCGTGATGGCGCGATCGTAAGTGGGCGCCTCGGTGAGCACGAAGTCGCCGCGCGACAGCAGCGCGATGCACAGGAACTCCACCAGTTCCAGCGAGCCGTTGCCGGTGAGCACGCGCTCCACGGGCACCTGCTGCCACTGCGCCAGCCACTCGCGCAGCGCGCCGAGCCCGGCGGCAGGTCCGTACTGCAGCACCGCGACGGCCTGCTTCTCGAGCACGCGCTGCGCGCAGGCGGCCATCCCGGCAGAGGGGAAGGATTCATTCGCGGGCACGCCGCGCGTGAAATTGATGGTCTCGGTGGCTGACATGGATGTCCGGATGGGGCGAAAAGGTGCGCAATTCTATGGAAAACGCGCGCATTCATCCACGGACCATTGGATGGGATAACCTGCGACTTTCCGGGGTAGGGCGGAGCATCGGGATGAACACAGCACGCATGGCAGGCCAATCACCGTTCGACCGGCTGCGCCTTGCCTGGGGCGGCACACTGCTGCTGCTGGCACTGGCGGCCTTCCCGGGGCCCGCATCCGCCGAACCGCCCATGTGGGTGGTCAAGGACCACGACTCCACCATCTACCTGTTCGGCACCGTGCACCTGCTGGATCCGGGCATCACCTGGCAGACACTCCGGGTGACGGGGGCCCTGGAGCAGGCAAAGCAGCTGTGGGTGGAGGTGAACATCCCGCCGGGCGGCGAGCTGGCGCTGGGCATGGCGATGCTGCAGAAGGCGCTGTCGCCCGGAAAACCACTGTCCTCCCGCCTCACCGAGGCCGAGCGCGCCCAGCTGCGCAAGCTGCTGGAGCGCACCCCCAACGGCCCGGCGCTGGCCGCCGTGATCGAGATGACCCGGCCCTGGTTCGCCACCGTGATGCTGGGCGTGGCGCCGCTGATGTCCGCCGGCTACGACCCCGAGGCCGGGGCCGATTCGGTGCTGATGCGCCTGGCGCGCGAGCAGGGTGATGAGATCCGGGGCCTGGAGACGGCCGAACAGCAGATGGAATGGCTTTCAGGCGGCACGGATGAGGAGCAGCTCACCGCGCTGAAGGCCCTGCTGGCCATGCCCGAATCCGAGTTCGATGCCATGACCCGCACCATGGATGAAGCCGTGCGGGCCTGGATGAAGGGCGACCTGAAACCCCTCACCGATTACGTGGATGGCTGGCGCAAGGGCGAAGATGCGTCGTCAGGCGGCATGTCCTATGACGTGATGCTCGCGCAGCGCAACGAGAACTGGGCCAGCCAGCTGGAAACGCTGCTCAAAGGCTCAGGTGTGGCCTTTGTCGCCGTGGGCAGTGGCCACCTGGTCGGACCGGACAGCGTGCAGCAGAAGCTGGCTGCGCGCGGCATCAAGGCCGAGAAACACTAGGCGGCGGCAAGCCCGCTGATCGAGGCCAGTCCCTTCGCGGCCAGGTAGTCGGCGATGCCCTGGTTGATCTTCGGGCACACCAGCGGATCGTAGAACAGCGCCGTGCCCACGCCGACGGCGGTGGCGCCGGCATGCAGGAATTCCAGCGCATCATCGGCGTTCACGATGCCGCCCTGGCCGATGATGGGAATCCCATGCGGCCGCGCCACCTCACTTACCTGCGCCACCTTCAGCAGCGCGATGGGCTTGATCGCCGGGCCGGACAGTCCGCCCTGCCGGTTGCCGATCACCGGCTTGCCGGTGCGGGGATCAAACGCCATCCCCATCACGGTGTTGATCACCGCAAAGCCATCGGTGCCCGCCTCGATGCAGCCACGGGCGTTGAGCTGGATGTCGGTCTGGTTGGGCGATAGCTTGGTGATCAGCGGCTTCTTCGTGACCTTGCGGCAGGCCGCCACCACGCGGGCAGACATCTCCGGCGAATTGCCGAACTGCACGCCGCCTTCCTTCACATTGGGACAGGAGATGTTGATCTCGATGGCGTCGATGGGCGAATCATCGAAGCGCGCGGTGACCTCGATGTATTCCTCCAGCGTGGAGCCGGAGACATTGGCGATGAAGCGCGTCTCGGTGAAATCGAGCGTGGGCAGGATCTCGCGCACTACTACATCCACACCGGGGTTCTGCAGGCCGATGGCGTTGAGCATGCCCATCGGGGTCTCCCACACCCGATGCGGCTTGTTGCCCAGGCGCGGCTTGCCGGTGGTGCCCTTCAGGCAGATGGCGCCGACGTCGCGGTTGGAGAAGCCGGCCACGCGGGTGTATTCCTCGCCGAAGCCAACGCAGCCGGACAGCAGCACGATGGGGGAGGCGAAGCGCATGCCGCAGAAATCCAGCGCCAGGGAGGCGGGTGGGGGCTGCCAGGCCGGTGCCGCCGGGCGGGCGGCCGCGGGGGGCGATTCGAAGGCGGCATTCATGCTGCAATTATCCCCCAGAATCGGCCCGGTCGCAGCGCAGCATCACCACCCGTGTTCCACGTCATCCTCTACCAGCCCGAGATTCCGCCGAACACCGGCAACTCCATCCGCCTGTGCGCCAATACGGGTGCGCACCTGCACCTGGTGGAGCCGCTGGGGTTCGACCTGTCAGAGCCGCAGTTGAAGCGCGCGGGGCTCGACTACCACGACCTGGCGCGGGTGACCGTACATGCGGACCTGGCCGGCTGCCTCGCCGCGCTGGCGCCGGCGCGGCTGTTCGTGATCGAGACGGACGGCACGCGTGCCTACCATGAGGCGGAGTTCCGCCCGGGCGACTGTCTGCTTTTCGGGCGTGAGACCAGCGGGCTGCCCGATGATGTCGCGGCCACGCTGCCGCCGCATGAGCGGCTGCGCATTCCCATGCGCCCCTCCAACCGCAGCCTGAACCTGTCCAATGCCGTGGCGGTGGTGGTGTATGAGGCGTGGCGGCAAAACGGGTTCGGCCCACTGCCCGCCTGATCATGACGCAGTCCAAATAAACCGGCCGCTGCCATGGCGTAAGCTGCCGCACAAACTTCGCCAGCGGTCAAATCCACATGCCTGTCATCAGATTTGTCCTTGCGAAAACAATGCAGCGGATGGTGGCCATGCTGCTGGTGGCATGCCTGGCAAGCGCCGGCTGCGCGGCACCCCGCATGATGGCGCTGGATCCGCCGCCAGTGGTTTCCAGCGGCGACTTCGAGCCCGGACAGCGTGTGCTGGTTGTGTTGCGTGACGGGACCAGGATCAAGGGACGGATCGCCGCGGCAACGGAGGATGGGCTGGCCATCGACCCCGGTGCTTCTGGCCGGCAGCGCGATGTGGCCTTCGCCGACATGCAGCAGCTGAAGTTGCGCGAATCATCGACGGGCCGCACGGTGGCGGCGATCGGCGGGGCGCTCCTGGCGGTGGTTGGTGTGCTCTACGTGATTGCCGTGGATCGGCACAAGAACGACGACTGAATATCCTTGCTGAAGGTTCGGGTCAGCCCGGGCGAAGTGGGTTGCACCACTTCAAACCGGGGAAGCGCGCGAAGTCACGGTCGGTGGTGTGCAGCGTGGCGCCGTGCTCGATGGCCAGTGCCGCAATGACCGCGTCCATGACCAGGGGACCCTTTACCTGTCCCTCCCGCATCAACTGGCCCAGGATTTCCCAATGCCGCTCGCCGGGCTCCAGCACAGTGACAATGGGCTGGGCGAGCCAGGAGGACACCGCGGCACCGGCCTCCGCTGCAGACATGGGCTTTGCGAACACGCGCGGATTGGTTGTGATGCGCAGGAACGCCCAGATCGAGAGCGATGGAAACCGCACGATCTCCGTGCCAGATAGTGCCGCCTCAAGCCATGCGCGCGCCTGTTGATGCTGTGCGGCCTGCTGGTGGTACGCATAGAGCAGCAAGTTGGCATCGACAAGGATCATCGGGCCAGAGGCCCCTCCACGGACTCAATCAGATCCGCGACATTGTCGAGCTGCAATCCCGGCGCAAGTGCCCCCATATCCCGCGTATGCACACGAAAAGGTGTCCTGACGGTCGTTGACTTCTGCTGCAGTCCGCGGCGCAGGGTCTCGTTGACCACGTCGCGGAAAGAGCGGCCCGTACGGCGTGAGGCCTGCTGCAATTTGGCCGCGACATCGTCATCGAGCGTCAGGGTGGTGCGCATGGCGACATCGTGACACTCAACCATCATGATGTCTATTCGTAAGCATCTTGATGTCTCACGCCGCGCCGCCGGCGGTCATCTGACGGAAATCAAATGATCGGCGCCGCGGAGCCGGAATAGGCTTGCTGCAGCTTTTCTGCAGGAGACGATCGAATGGAATCCGGGAGGAAGTCTGGCTTTGCGATAGGCCTGCAGCAGGCGACCGTGATGCTGCGGGATGGCACCGGGATCAGGGGGTGGATGTGATCCGGATGAAAGCTTTCGGAGCGCTCTTGCTGCTCTCAGCCGCCTCTCTGGCCGCAAGCGCGCAGCAAGCGGTACGCGAGGGCCTGGGCGCCACCCTGGGTCCGTCGCTGATTGGTGGCACCGTTGATTGCGACCGGTGTGGGGATGGCGTGTTCGCCGGCGTCGGCGGCCAACTGAGCCTGGGGAGATTCGTCCGGCCCGACCTGCTCGCGGGCGCGCAGTTCAGTGTGCACACACTACCCTTGGCCAACTACCGGCTCGACGCGAAGTTCCTTTCAGGAACGCTTCAGTGGTATCCCGCAGCCAGCAAGGGCTTCCACATCAAGGGCAGTGCCGGCATGGCATGGCTGGCAGTGCTGGACAACGAAGATGAGGAATCCAGGCGCCACACGCTCACCGCCCCGACGCTGGGCATCAGCCTGGGATACGACATCCGGCGTCGCCCGGGCTTCCTGCTGACGCCTTTCGCAAGCGTCACGCGCACGATTGGTGGCGCCTACAAGCGCAATGGACAGAAGCAGGGGCCCGCCACGGCCACGGCCTGCCAGATTGGACTGGGCCTCAGCTGGTACTGAAGCGGCGCTTACTCGAACTCCGCCTGTGGCGGCCGCGCCATCAGTTCGCGCATCACCGCGCGCGCATTCGCGCCATCGAAGAGGATCTGGCAGATGCCCTCGCAGATCGGCAGGTCCAGCTGCAGCCGGTGCGCCACCTCGCGCAGCACGCGCGCCGCATGCCAGCCTTCGACCACCTGGCCGATCTCGCGCATGGCTTCGTCCACGGTGATGCCGCGCGCCAGCGCCAGCCCGCAGCGGCGATTGCGTGACTGGTCATCGGTGCAGGTGAGCACGAGATCGCCCAGCCCGGCAAGTCCCATGAAGGTACGCTCGCGTGCGCCAAGCGCCACGCCGAGGCTGCGCATCTCGTTGAGGCCGCGGGTGATCAATGCCACGCGCATGTTGGCGCCGAAGCCGAGGCCATCGGAAAGACCCGCGCCCACGGCCAGCACGTTCTTCACCGCGCCACCGATCTCCACGCCGATGATGTCGGTGGAGATGTAGGTGCGGAATTCCGGCGAGGCGAGATCCTCCGCGATGCGCATCGCAAAGTCCTCGTCGGCCGACGCCACCACCATCGCTGTGGGCAGCCCCTGTCCGACTTCCTTCGCGAAGGTGGGCCCGGACAGCACGGCCATCGGGTAACCATCGCCGAGTACCTCGCGCGCCACCTGGTGCGGCAGCAGCCCGCTCTCGCGCTCGAAACCCTTGGTGGCCCAGGCAATGCTCACGCCGGGCTGCAGCCTGGGCCGCAGTTCTTCAAGCAAAGTACGGAAGCCGCTGCTGGGAACAGCCAGCAGCACATCGCTGGCACCCCGCAGCGCTTCATCCACCGAGTCGGCAATCACCAGGTCGGGGGGAAACGCCGCTTCAGGCAGGTAGCGCGCATTCACGCGCGCAGTACGCATCGCCTCACGCTGCGCGGCGTCCCGCCCCCACAGGCGCGTGGGTTTGCCCGCGCGCGCAAACTGGATGGCGAGCGCGGTGCCCCAGGATCCGCTCCCGAGCACTGCAATCGGATGCGTCAAGGGAGCTGCTGGACTAGTTGGTGACCTGCGGCGAAATCGTCTGCGACTGCGCGTTCAGGAACAGCGCGTCGAAGTTCACCGGCGGCAGCAGCAGCTGCGGGAAGCCGCCCTGCGACACCAGCTGCGACACCATCGAGCGGGCATAGGGGAACAGCACGCCCGGGCAGATGCTTGCGACGGCGCGCTTGGCATCATCTTCCGACAGGTTCTGCATCAGGAACGCGCCGGCCTGCTTCACCTCGACCAGGAACAGCGTCTTGTCGTTCTGCTTGGCCGACACGGTGACGGTGAGCACCACCTCGCGCACATCGCCCTGGATGACGTTGCTGGCGGTGGCCAGATCGAGGTTGATCTGCGGCTGCCAGTTGCCGTCGGCGCGCGGGCCGTGCGGGGCTTCATAGGAGCAGTCCTTCAGGTAGACGCCCTGCAGCGCCAGGTTGGGCGCGGTGCCCTGTTCGGCACCGTTGCCACTGGCGGGGGAATTCTGGTCGGCCATGTCGTTTCCTCTTTGTAGTTCAGCTGTGGCCCGGCGCCGCGCCCTTGAGCAGCGGGTCGAGCTCTCCCTTGACGTCGAGGGCGCGCGTGTCGTCATAGCCCCCGATGTGGCGGCCGTCGATGAACACCTGCGGCACGGTGTTGCGGCCGCCGCTGCGCGCGCGCATCTCTTCGCGGGCGCCCTCCACATTCTCCACGTCGATGTCGGTGAAGGTCACGCCCTTCTCCGTGAACAGCCGGCGTGCCCGGGCGCAGAAGCCGCACCAGGAAGTGGTGTACAGCACGACTTCGGCGGGCATGGTCTGCTCCTCAGCCGCGCTTCAGCGGCAGTCCTTCGGCGCGCCAGGCCTTCAGGCCGCCGCGCAGGCTGAAGACCTTGGTGAAGCCGGCGGCATGCAGCGTGCGGGTCAGCGCGGAGGAGCTTCCGCCGTCCTCGCACACCAGCAGCAGCAGCTTGTCGCGGAATTTCTTCAGGTGCTCGGCGGCCGAGGCCTGCTGCGGGCCGGCCAGATGCTTTGCGCCGTTGATGTGGCCCGCGGCGTATTCCTCGCCGCTGCGCAGGTCGTAGAGCGGCGCACCCTGGTTCATCAGCTGGATGAGCTCCTGCGACAGGATGGCCGCGTAGCTGGTGCGCTTGAGGCGCAGTTCCCAGGCAAGCACGGCCAGCACCATGGCCACGGCCAGGCTGACGAGGAGGGGGTGCCGGTTGGCGTATTCGATGAGGCGTTCCATAAGGACCTCGCATTATAGCCCGCGGTGCAGGCTAGACTTGCGCCCATGCAGCATCGACATCGCCGTGTCGCCGCGCTGACGGGCGCGCTGGTCGCCGCCTTCGGCCTGGCGCTGACGCTGCCGGCCGCGCAGCCGGATGCGGCCAAGGCCGAGGCCGAACTCAAGCGTGTCACCGAGACCATCCAGCGCCTGCAGCGCCAGGTGCAGAAGGATGTGGTCGAAAAGGACCGACGCGCCCGTGCGCTGCGCGATTCCGAACGCGAGGCGGCCCGGGCGCGGGGTGAGCTGACCCGGCTCAGGGCCCAGCGCGCCGAGCGGGCGGCGATCCGCAAGCACCTGGAGACCGAGAAGGCGCAGCGTGAGGCCGAACGGCGGCGCATCGAGGAAGACCTTGCGCAGCAATTGCGGGCGGCCTACATGATGGGCCGCAACGAACCCCTGAAGTTGCTGCTCAACCAGCGCAGCCCGGCCCAAGCCAGCCGCAACCTGACCTATTACGGGTATCTGGGCCGCGTGCGCGTCGGGCAGATGGACGAACTTTCAGAAAATATCGCCAAGATCGACGAGTTTTCCACCCAGATCGAAGCGGAAGACGCCGAACTGGCGGCTCTGGAGCGGCAGGAGAAGGATCGCGCCTCCGCACTGGACAAGGCCTTGAAGCAGCGCGGCCGAGCACTGGCCAGTTTTGAACGCGAGGCGGGTACGCGCCAGCAGCAGCTGGCCGCCCGGCGCCAGGAGCGCAAGGAGCTGGCCGATCTCATCGAGAAGCTGCGCCAGGCCACCAAGTCACTGCCCTACGACCCGAAGGCGCCATTCGCGAATGCCCGCGGGCGCCTCAGCTGGCCGGTCAATGGACGCATCACTGTGAACTATGGCGCATCAATGCCGACCGGATTGAAGTCTGATGGGATTGAAATTGAAACAGCTCGCGGCGCGCCGGTGCGTGCAATCCACGAGGGCCGGGTCATCCACTCCGACTGGACGAAGCTGCGCGGGCTGCTGGTGATCGTGGACCACGGCAACCGCTACTGGAGTGTGTACGGCCACCTGGATGAGCTGCACGTGGATGTCGGCAGGAAGGTTGCCGCCGGGGATTCGCTGGGCACCGCGGGGGTCTCGGGCGGTCGCAAGGACCCGGGGCTGTATTTCCAGGTGCGCTATGCCACGAGGGCCGACCAGAGCTTCAATCCCGTGGATCCGCGGCCCTGGTTCCGCACCCCCGCGCCGCCGGCGCGCTGAGATCCCGCCCGGGCACCTTTGTCGCGCCACGACGGCGCGCGCGTTTTTCCCGGGGCATTTTGCCAACTCGGTCAGCGTCGGCGGCGGAGGCTTGAGTCATTCTCCGGGCATGTCCAGGGACGCGACCGACACACTGCACGACTACTCCCCCTATGCCCACCTGGTGGCGGCGCTGCTGCCGCGCGCGGCGGGCCTCACCATCTTTGACGCCGATGGTGAGCTGCGCTGGACCAGCGAGGAGGCTGTCCCGCCGCAGCTGGGCCAGCTGATCGCACAGGCCGGGACCCTGGCTGCCCTCAACGAGGAGGCCGGCGAGCGCGTGCAGCTGCGCTCCCATGAGCCCGTTTACCTGTTCTGGCTGCGCGACGCGCGTGGCCGGCCGACCACCGTGCTCAGCGTGCGCTGGCGCACGGCCGAGAGTGATCCGCGCACCTTCACCTATGTGCACGCCATGCTGCGGCCGGTGATCGATTGCCTGAAGCGGGAGCTTGCACTGCAGGCGAAGCTGGAAGACGGGGTCGCCGGACCCGGCGCCAGCGCGACAGATGTGGATGGCGACAACGCCGACCTGAAAGTGCTGCTCTCCACCGACGCGCCCAGCGCGGGTGGCGACGTGGCGCAGCTGCTCGAACGCATCAACAGCCACATGCGCTGTGATCTCACGGCGCTGCTGATGCCAGAGCGCAATCTGGTGGCGGTGGCGCGCGCTGAAGGTCGCGAGTTCGACACTTCCATCCTGGCCCGCGCCCACCGGCACCTGCTGTCGCTGGCGCAGCTGGGCAAGGAAGCACTGCTGCTCAACGAACCGGGCAGCCTGCCCGGGCTCAACCTGCCAATGCGCGCACTGGTGAGCGGTGTGCGCAATCCTGCCGGCCGGCCCGGTGCGGTGCTGGTGATGTTCCGCAGCCTGGAGGCGCCGCAGTTCCGCCGGCGCGAGGGCTTGCTGGCAGACCTGCTGCTGCGTCGCGCGGCTGGCCTGATCGAAGCGCGCTACGACGCGCTGACCGGCCTGTTCACGCGTCCGGCCTTCGAGACCCGCGTGCGCACGGCACTGGCCGAGCGCGAGGGCAACTGGTGTTTCCTCTATGTGGACGCCGACCGCCTGCACGCCATCAACGACAACCATGGCATGCAGGTGGGTGACCGCCTGCTTGAAAAGCTGGGTGAGCTGATCCGCGGGCGCCTGTCCCCCGGCGCTGCCGCGGCGCGCATCTCCGGCGACCGTTTTGCCATCCTCCTGCCCGCGAGCGAAGACGATGCAACGGGATTCGGCGAGGGGTTGCGTGCGGCGATCGCCTCGCTGCCCGCCGTCAGCGTGGGCGCGGGACCAGACGTGGCGCTGCAATCGTCACTGAGCGTAGGCGTGGCGCCTGTTCAAACGGGTGCTGATCCGATGTCCGCGCTGGGCGCGGCAGAGGCGGCATGCCGTTCCGCCAAGCGCCGCGGCCGCAACCGTGTCGAGCGTTTCGTGCCGGACGGCGACAGCACCGTGGCGGTGAAGATCGGCAGCACCGTCACCGAGGCCGCCGCCAGCGCGGTGCGCAGCATCCTGGAAGGCGACCGGCTGTGCCTGCATGCACAGCTGATTGCGCCGCTGCCGGGCAATGTTTCCCCCACGCCGCATTTCGAGCTGCTGCTGCGCGTGCAGGACGAAAATGGTGAGTTCGCCGGCCCGGGCCGTTTCCTGGCCGACGCGCGTCGCCTGGGATTGATGGCCTCGGTCGACCGCTGGGTGGTGCGCGAGACCCTCAATCAGCTGCGCCCGCGTGCGCAGCTGGTGGCCGGCGGTGCCGTGGTGCTCACGGTGAATCTCTCCGGTCATTCGCTGGCCGATCCGCAGTTCGCCGACGAGCTGCTGGCGCAGCTGAAGGAATGCGGCGTCGACGCAAACGCGCTGTGCTTCGAATTCGCCGAAGCCGACGTGATCGAACATCTCACCGCCGCCCAGCCGCTGATGCATGCATTGCGCGACCTGGGCTGCCACATCGCGCTGGATGATTTCGGCACGGGCATGGCCTCGCTCACGAGCCTGCGCTCGCTGCCGCTGTCGATGCTGAAGATCGACGGCAGCTTCGTGCGCGACCTGCTGAAGGACCCGCGCGCCGAAGGCATGGTGCGCGGCATGATCCATCTGGCCAACTCGGCCAACGTGGCCACCGTGGCCGAGGGCATCGAGACCGACGAGATCCGCGTGCGCCTGGCGGCGATGGGCGTGGCCTATGGCCAGGGCTTTGCCATCGCCAGGCCCGTGCCGCTGGCCGAGGCGATCCGCGACCTGCCCACCTGGGTTTCGGTATCGCGGCAGCGCCGTGGCCATGACATGGAGCTCGGTGACGAGGACGACACGATCTCCGCAGCGTTGCAGAAGCAGCTGCAGCGCGAACTGCTGGCCGGCGGCATCGATGCCTCGGTGCTCGACGAGGACCTGGAAACAGCCATGCAGCGGCTCATCGGCATGGACGACGATGACGACCGCGTGAGCGGCGACATCAATATCGAGGACTTCCTCAACGAAGGCGAGCTGTCGCAGCGCAAGGCCGCCGGCTAGACTGGGTTGTCGCGCCACCCCTGGCGCAAAGCCTGAGACGCGATTTGGAGCTGCTGCACTACTTCATCGACCTGATCCTGCATCTCGATGACCACCTTACCGAGCTGCTGGTGCGCTTCGACATCTGGATCTACGCGCTGATGTTCCTGGTGATCTTTGCCGAGACGGGCCTGGTGGTCACGCCCTTCCTGCCCGGTGACTCGCTGCTGTTCGCACTGGGGGCACTGGCCGCCGTGGATTCCACTGGCACGCTGTCGCCGCTGCTGCTGGCCATCCTGCTGTGCACGGCGGCCATCCTCGGCAACACCACCAACTACGCCATTGGCCGCGCCATCGGGCAACATGCCTTCAGTGGCCGCTACCGGTTCATCAAGGTGGAGTACCTGCGCCGCACCGAGGGCTGGTTTGCGCGCCATGGTGCGATGACGGTGGTGCTGTCGCGTTTCGCGCCCATCATCCGCACCTTTGCGCCCTTCGTGGCGGGTATCGGCCGCATGCCCTACGGCAGGTTCCAGGCCTACAACATCATCGGGGCGCTGCTGTGGGTGAACCTGTTCATCTGGGCCGGCTACCTGGTCGGCAACATCCCCGTGATCAAGGACAACTTCGGCCTGGTGACACTCACCATCATCGCGGTGTCGTTGCTGCCCATGGTGGTGATGGCGCTCAGGAAGGAGCCAGGCTCCCGCAGCGGGGCTTAGCTGGCACAATGATCCCATGGCGCTGAAAACCCGCGGATTCGCACTGCGCATGGACGTGGACGCCCCGGTCGAGAAGACCTGGAATGCATTGTGCGGACCGGCCGTCTCACGCTGGCTGGGAGAAGACGCGCGCCTGCGGCCGCAACGTGGCGGCAGCTGGTCGGCCACCATCGCCCCCGGCATCACGCGCCACGCGATGATCGACGTGTTCGATCCGCCGCGCCGGCTGCGGCTGATCTACCTGCCTCCCGACGAGCTCAGTGTCTTCGATGGCGCCGTGGCTGATGACATCCTGCTTGAGGGCGAGGAGGATCGCACCATCGTGCGCCTGCTGTGTTCGGGCGTGCCCGACCTGCCGGAGTGGAATGGCTATTACGCGCGCGTGCGGCAGGCCAACGAACGTGCATTGTCGCGCCTGAAGGCGCTGCTCGAGGGCCGACGTTAATTTGTCGCGGGCGCTGCGGCGCCCGACCGCTCCGGCCAGTTGATCAGCAGCACACCGGCGAGGATCACCACCGCGCCCATGGCCTGCATCGGCGTGAGGGTCTCGCCCAGCACCAGGTATCCCATCACTGCAGCGATGGCGGGATTCACGTAGCTGTAGGTGCCGGTCTGCGCCGGCGTGGCATGGCGGGCCAGCCAGGCGTAGGCGGTGTAGGCAAAGCAGGAGCTGAGCAACACCAGGTAGCCCAGTGCAAGGAATCCCGCCGGGCTCCAGTGCCATTGCGAAACTTCTCCCCGCAGCACGCCGGCCAGCACCAGCCACGTGCCGCCCATCAGCATGGGCATGCCCACCAGCGCAAACAGGTCCAGCTGCAGGCTGTGGTTGCGCATGTATACAGTGGACATGGACCACACCACGCAGCCGGCCAGGATCACCAGCTGCGGCACCAGCGGCGTGGCCGTGGCGGCAGTGGCCGCGTCACGCGATGGCCACAGCAGCAGCACCGTGCCGGCGAAGCCGATGCCCAGGCCCGCCAGCGCACGCAGTTGCGGACGGTGTGCGCGCCAGCCCCACAGTCCGAACAGCACGATCCACATCGCCGAGGATGCATTGAGCAATGCGCTGGCATGCGAGGGCACCCATTGCATGGCCCACACCTGCGCGCCATTGCACAGCGTTACGCCCAGCAGGGCCAGCACGTGCAGGTGGCGCCACTGGCCGGCGAGCTGCGCGGGACGGAAGCCGCGCCAGAAGGCCACAGCCATCAGCAGCGAGCCGCCAAGCAGGAAGCGCACGCCACCGAAGAGGAAGGGCGGCAGCGACAGTACGCCGATGCGGGTGGCGAGGTAGGAGGTGCCCCAGACGAGATAGACGGTGGCGAGGCACAGCACCAGCAGGCGGCGCTGGCCGGGGGCGTTCAAGCGGCGGTGGCTCCGGAGTCTTCCTTCGACGGCCGCACCAGGATGCGCGCCATCACGAGGCCGGCCTCGAACAGCACCCACATGGGGATTGCCATCATGATCTGCGATACCGGATCGGGCGGCGTCAGCACCGCCGCAGCCACGAACACGCCGATCACCACGTAGCCGCGCGAAGCGGAGATCTTTTCCGTCGTAACCAGGCCGGTGAGCACCAGCAGCATCACCACCACCGGCACCTCGAACGCGACGCCGAAGGCCAGGAACAGCGCGAGCACGAAGCTGAGAACCAGGTTGATGTCCTGCATGTTGGACACCTGCTCAGGCGTGGCGCCCATCAGGAAGCCGAACGCCATGTCGAACACAATGAAGTACGCAAAGGCGATGCCGGCATAGAACAGAAGGATGGAGGAGACCAGCACCGGTACCGCGAAGCGCTTCTCCTTGCGATAGAGGCCCGGTGCGATGAAGGCCCATATCTGGTACAGCACCCAGGGCATGGCCGCGAACAGCGCGGTGAAGAAGGCCAGCTTGATCGGCATCATGAAGCCGGACATGGGACTGGTGGCGATGAGCTGATCGCCCAGCTTCATGTTGGCCACAAGCGGCTGGAACAGCCCCGCGAAGAGCTCGTCCTTGAAGATGATGGCCGGCACGAACAGGATGAACACGGCCGCCACGGCTTTAACCAGCCGGTCGCGCAGCTCGAGCAGGTGCGAGATCAGCGTGCCTTCGGCGAGCTTCTCGTCCTTCTTGTTGCCCTCGCCGCTCATGCGTTGTGCCCGCGATGCGCCGGGTCGTCTGCGCCGGTGGCGTCAGCGATCGCCGCGCCCTGGCCCTCATCAGCGGCAGGAGCGGGATCGGGATTCCACGGCTCGGGCGCCGCATCGGGCGCATGCGCGTGGGAGAAGGTGTCGTCCCCCGGCTGCGGTTCTGCCGCGCCGGTCACCGCTGGATCGGCAGAGCTGGACGAGGAGGCGCCATAGGGATAGCCACTGCTGTCGAGCGGTTCGCCGGCTTGCGCAGTTGTGCTGGCGGCGGCTGCAGGAGGTGGCGGCGGCTCATCCATCACCGTGCGACGCACGGAGCGGTTGAGCTCCTCGACATTGACCTCCTGCTCGAGCTGGTCGCGGAATTCGCGCGCCATCGATCGTGCCTTGCCGATCCAGCGCCCCAGCTTGCGCACGAGCCCGGGCAGGCGCGTGGGACCAAGGACTACCAGTGCGACGACGAACACCACCAGCAGCTCGGGGAAGCTGAAGTCGAACATGGGGCGGGGCGTCGAACCTTGCGGACGGATGTGGCGCCGACCGGCCTGGAGCGTGGCTCCGGCCCGTCAGCGGGCAGGCCTCAGGCGGCCCGGTCGTCGCTGCCGGCCGTGCTCTTTTCCTTGGCCTTGCTCTCGGGGAAATCCGCGTCAACCGACTGGCGGATCTGCTTGGCCGCTTCCTTGCCCTCGTTCTCGCCCTCGTTCATGGCCTTCTTGAAGTTCTTGATGGCACCGCCGACGTCGCTGCCCAGCGAGCTGAGCTTCTTGGTGCCGAAAACGAGGATGACCACGCCCAGGACGATCAGCCAGTGCCAGATGCTCATTGAACCCATCGTGGTGCTCCAGTTAATCCTTCAGAAAACGCAGTAGACGAGGACTGCTCAAGGAAGTCCCACATGATAAGACATGGCCCGTTGGAAAGGTTCGTCACTCCACTTCAAGCCAGAAGGTGACCGGGCCGTCATTGACCAGGGAAACCTGCATGTCGGCGCCGAAGCGGCCGGCGGCGACCCGTGGGTGGGCCGCCCGGGCGGCTTCGACCAGCCGCTGGAAGAGGTTCGCGGCCTGATCGGGCGGCGCCGCGCCGGAAAATCCGGGGCGTGTGCCCTTGCGAGTGTCGGCCAGCAGGGTGAACTGGGGTACCAGAAGGAGGCCACCTTCGATCTGGCGCAGATCAAGGTTCATCCTGCCGCTATCGTCGGGAAAAATGCGGTAACTGAGCAATCTGGCCAGCAGTCTTGCGGCGGTTTCGGGCGTATCGGTGCCCGCTACGCCTATCAGGGCCAGCATGCCGCGCCCGATGGCTCCCAGCTCCACTCCGCCCACGCTGACGCTGGCGCCGCTCACCCGCTGGATCAGTGCAATCATCGTGGCATTCTCGCCGCACGGACCGTAGAATTCGCGAGTTTTGCGCCGCCCGGGGGCGGCGTACGCGAGGGTTTCCATGTCGCTGCGTTTGATCCTGAAGGCCACGGCACCGGCTCTGGTGCTGGCCGCAATCTCCCTGGTGCACTCGGTTCCTGCTGCGGCAGCGGGTGATCCGGCCCGAGGCCAGACCCTGGGCTATACCTGCCTTGGCTGCCACGGCATCGACACCTACAAGAATGTCTATCCGACCTTCTCGGTGCCGCGCCTGCGTGGCCAGCATGAGAATTACCTGGTCACGGCACTGAAGGCCTACCGCAACGGCGAGCGCAGCCACGGCACGATGCATGCGCAGGCCTCCTCGCTTTCCGATCAGGACATCGACGATATCGCCGCCTACCTGTCGGGCCAGGCCGTGCCGCATGACGCTAACGCTAAGGCTGCAGGTCCAGTGCCACCGCTGGCAACCAGCACCTGCCAAACCTGCCATGGTCCGCTAGGGGTACCCGATCGCGGACAACAAGAAACGGGGGTTGCAACGCTGGCCGGCCAGCATGCCGACTACCTGGTGTTCGCGCTCGAGAGCTACCGCAATGGTTCGCGCAAGAACGGCCTGATGCAGCCCTTCGCCGCACAGCTGACGCCGGCGGACATCCAGGCGCTGGCCACGTTCTACTCGCAGCAGACGCCCGCGCTGCAGACCGTGCCGCTGAAGGAAGGCAAGTCGAAGTAACCGCGCGCGCAGTAGCTACTGCGCGGCCAGCTTCTTCAGGAAGGCCACCATCGCGGCGCGATAGACGTCGCTGTTGGCCTTCTTGCGGAAGCCATGTCCCTCGTCCTTCGCGGCGAGATACCACACCTCTCCGCCGCGCGCCCGCACGGTCACCATCATCTGTTCGGATTCATTCGCCGGTACACGCGGGTCGTTCATCCCCTGCACGATCAGCAGCGGCTTCCTGATCGCCGCCGCATTGGTGAGCGGGGAGATGGACTGCAGGTGCGCGCGCATGCGCGGATCACGCTCGTCGCCATACTCCGCGCGCCTGAGGTCGCGGCGGTATCCGGCGGTGCTGTTGAGGAAGGTGACGAAGTTGCTGATGCCGACGGTGTCGATGCCGCCGGCGAGCCGGTCGCTGTAGTGCACCAGCGAGGCCAGCGCCATGTAGCCGCCGTAGGAGCCACCGGCCACCACGATGCGGTTGCGGTCGAGATCCGGCTGCAGGCCGATCCACACCAGCAGCGCGCCGATGTCGCGCACGGAATCCTCGCGCAGCTCGCCGTTGTCGAGCGACAGGAAAGTGCGTCCGTAGCCTGAGGAGCCACGCACATTGGGTGCAATCACCGCATAACCCAGCTCGCCCACCAGGTACTGGCGGAAGCTGCTCCAAGCGGGGCGATGCTGCGATTCGGGTCCGCCGTGGATGTCGATGAGCACCGGATGGGGGCCGGGCGTGCGCGGGCGGTACACGAAGGCGGGGATCATGCGCTGGCGGTTGCCCTCGCCGTCCCAGGTGGGGAATTGCACCAGCTCGGCCGGCGCGAATTTCGCTGCATCAAGCGGACCGGTCTCGCTACTGGTCCAGCGCGTGAGCTTCACCAGCGGCAGCGTCGCGGGGCCGCTGGAGGTGTCGAGGTCGAGCACGTAGATGTCGAGCGGCGACAGCGCGGTCTCCAGCGCCACGGCCAGGCGGCGGCTGGCGGGGTCGAACGCGATGGAGGAGATCACCGCGCCGGCCGGCAGTGGCGGCAGCAGCACGTCGGCCTTGAGGCCCAGGTCATGCAGAACCAGCCGGTCCACGCCGGCCTCGTTGCGTGTGTAGGCGATGAAGCGCGCGTCTTCGGAGAGCTCGAAACGCTCCACGTCCCAGGAGGCATCGGGCGTGAGTGTGGTGAGCTGGCGCGTGTACACGTCGTACTTGTGCAGGGCGAGGAACTCGCCGCCGCGGTCGGAGATGAAGAACAGCCCGCGCCCGTCGCGCGAGAAGCGCGCCTGCGCCACGGAGGTGGTGGGCGCCGGCGGTGCGGCATCGCGCCCCCGGCGCCTGCCGCTGGCTGCGGCCTCGCCATTGGCCGGCTCGATGCGCCGCTGCTCGCCGGTGTTCACATCCAGCAGGAACAGCTCGCTGTCGGTAATGGAGCGGTAGCGGATCACGGCCACCTGGCGGTCATCCAGCGACCAGTCCTGCACGTACAGCGCATCGCTGCCGCCGGCCAGCAGCAGGCGCGGACCGGCCAGGCTCTCGATGTCGGCGATGTAGAGGTCGTTGCTCACGCCATCGCGCGCATTGCCATAAAAGGCGATGCGCTTGCCGTCGCGCGCGAATACCGGGCGCCCGTGGCGCGACTTGCCGTCGGTGACCAGCCGCTCCGTGCCATCGGCCAGGTTGCGCAGCCAGATCTGCATGCGCTCGTCGCCGCCGTTGTCGCGCAGGTAGAGCAGCCGCGTGGCGTCGTAGGGATGCGCGATCACCTCGCTGATGGGCTCTACCTTGAAGGTGAACTGCTCGCGCGCGCCCATGGGCGCGCGCACGCGGTGCAGCTGCGCGGTGTTGCCGAAGCGCGTGGAGATGACCAGGGTGCCGTCGGCCAGCCAGGCGCCCAGCGACGCGGCGCGCGAGTCCAGCAGCAGCGGCAGGTCTGGCTCGGCCGCCAGCCGCTCCAGCGGAATGCCGTCAAAGATGAGGTTGCCCTGTTCCACGCGCTGGGCTGCGGCAAAGGGGCTGGCGGCGAGGCAGGTAAAGAGGCTGGCCCAAAGCCAGCCACGGCGGATGCTGTGCTTCATGGCCAACGATCTTAGACTGTCCCCATGGAACGGTTCACCGCATTGCGCATCCACGAGCACGGTGCCGGCCTCGAAGAGCTGGCGCTGGCCGACCTGTCGCCGGGTGAAGTCACCATCCGCGTGCACTGGTCGGGCATCAACTACAAGGATGCGCTGGCCGGCACGGGCAAGGGACGCATCCTGCGGCGCTTCCCGCTGGTGGGTGGCGTGGACCTCGCGGGCGTGGTGGTGCAATCGGAGGCCTCCGGAATAAATCCGGGCGAGCGTGTGGTGGTCACCGGCTGCGGGCTGTCGGAGACACGCGATGGTGGTTATGCCGGCTACGCACGCGTGCCCGCCGAAGCCGTGGTGCCGCTGCCATCCCCACTCACATTGCGCGACGCCATGATCATCGGCACGGCGGGATTTGCCGCGGCGCTGGCCGTCACGCAGCTGGAACACAACGGGCTGGTGCCTGGCAGCGGACCCGTCGCTGTCACGGGCGCGGGCGGTGGTGTCGGACTGCTGGCCATCGACATGCTGGCGCGACGCGGCCACCAGGTCGTGGCCCTTACGCGCACCGCCGCCAGCAGCGACCTGCTGCATGCAGTGGGCGCGCAGGCCGTGGAGATCCTCCCCACGCTGGCCGCGCAGGATGCCGGCACGCCGGCAGCGATCGATGCTTCCGCCCTCGGCAACCGGCCGCTCGAGCCGGAGCGCTGGGCCGGCGCGGTGGACAATGTGGGCGGTGTGCTGCTGTCCCGCCTGCTGCGCAGCCTGCGCATGCATGGCAGCGTCGCGTCGGTGGGACTGGCCGGCGGCGCAGAGCTGAACGTGAGCCTGATGCCCTTCCTGCTGCGCGGCGTGAACCTGCTGGGCGTGAACTCGGCCGCCACGCCGCGCGCGCGGCGCCTGGCCATCTGGCAGCGCATTGCCACCGACCTCGCGCCCCGCCATCTCGATAGAATCGCCACGCGCACGGTGACTCTCGGTGAGCTGCCGCAGGCATTTGAATCCCTCATCACCGGCCGCAATGCCGGACGCACGCTGGTTCGGATACATGACGACGGAAAATGACATCGCGGCCGGGCGCCAGCGCCTGCTGGCCCTGACTGCCTCGCTGCTGGATGCCCTCTACGACAGCGCTGCCGTGCGCGTGCTGGCCACGCTGCGTCCGGCCGACATGCGGCCCGGTGGAGCACGCATTCCCGGCACTTCGTACGAGCTGGAAGCGGAGACCGCCGCACGTGCCATGCGCGAACTGATGGCGCTGCGCGGCGTGCGCGCGGATGCGCTGCTGCAGGCGCTGGCCGAATCCGACCGTCTCGCGCGGCAGGCCGTGCTGGCCGGCACGCCACCTCCCACGCTGGCCAGCCTTTATTCCCTCTGCACGCCCGACACGGCCACCGCGGGCAGCGAGAGCCTGGATGCCGCGCTGTCGGCCCTGGGGGCGGCCTGCGAGAAGCTGTTCACCCCGACCCATGCGCGCCGCATCGCCTCGTTCTGCCAGCAACTGGCCGCGCAGCCGGCGCGCATCGACGCCATGCCGGTGCAGGTCTTCATCGCAGGCCTGGTCCGAAACACCCCGTGAATGATTTCGACACGCGTCTGGCGGAGGGCGCCGCCAGCCTGGGCGTGGTGCTGGACGACCGCCAGCGGCAGCAGCTGGCGCAGCTGGTGGAATTGCTGCTGCACTGGAACAAGGCCATCAATCTCACCGCCATCACCGACCGGCCGCGCATCCTCACGCATCACCTGCTCGACTCACTGGCCGCACAGGTAGACCTGGCCGGCCTGAGCGTGGCCGACGTGGGAACGGGGGCAGGCTTTCCCGGCCTGCCGCTGGCCGTGGTGAATCCGCAGCGGCGTTTCACGCTGGTCGATTCGGTGGACAAGAAACTGCGTTTCGTCGACCACGCCGCGCGCGAGCTGGGCCTTGCCAACGTGCAGACCCGCCATGTGCGCGTGGAGCAGCTGAGTCCGGGCACGCCATTCGACACCGTGATCGCGCGCGCCTTCGCGCCGTTGCCACGGCTGGCCGGCTGGATCGCACCGCTATGCGGGCCCGACACGCGGGTGGTGGCCATGAAGGGCCGCTGGCCGCCGGCCGCCCAGGATGCGGAGGAGGCCGCGCCGCTGCCATCGGGCTGGCGCATCGAGACGGTGCGTCCGGTGACCGTGCCGGGGCTGGGCGAGACCCGCCACCACGTGATATTGCGCCACGGCCCGGCAATGCGCCGTGACGGTATGGCGCCGATTGCCTAGACTGCCCGGTCACATGAAACGCGTCATCGCCATTGCCAACCAGAAGGGCGGGGTTGGCAAGACCACCACCGCCGTCAATCTCGCCGCGTCCCTGGCGCAGACGAAGCGGCGCGTGCTGCTGGTCGACCTGGACCCACAGGGCAATGCCACCATGGGCTGTGGCGTCGAGAAGTCACGCGTGGAGCTGGGCACCTGCGAGGTGCTGCTGGGCGAGTGCACGGCCGAACAGGCCATGGTGGCCGTGGCCAACGGCCAGTTCCATCTGCTGCCGGCCAACCAGGACCTCACCTCCGCCGAAGTGCGCCTGGTGATGAGCGAGGAGGGGCGCGAGGCGAGGCTGCGCGAGGCGCTGGCGCCGCTGCGCGAGCAGTTCGACCTCATCATCATCGACTGCCCGCCCTCGCTGAACATGCTCACGCTCAACGCGCTGGTGGCCGCCGACTCGGTGATCGTGCCCATGCAGTGCGAGTACTACGCGCTGGAAGGACTCTCCGCGCTCACCTCCACCATCGAGCAGGTGCGCGAGGCAGTGAATCCCTCGCTGCACATCGAGGGCATCCTGCGCACCATGTTCGATCCGCGCGCCAATCTCTCCGGCGAAGTGAGCGCGCAGCTGATGGAGCATTTCGGCGACACGGTGTTCCGCACCGTGATTCCGCGCAATGTGCGCCTGGCCGAGGCGCCCTCGTTCGGCAAGCCGGTGCTGATGCACGACCAGGAGTCGCGCGGCGCGCTTGCGTACCTGGCGCTGGCCGGCGAGATGATCCGGCGCGAAGACGAAAAGCTGCAGGCAGCGCGGGAAGAAGCGAGCTGATGTCACAGAAAAAACCCTCACTCGGGCGCGGCCTGGCCGACCTGCTGGGCGCCTCGAAGGCGCGTGCCGCCGTGCCGGCGACGCCGGTGCCGGTGGCACCGCAGGGCGCGGGCGCAGGCACTGCTGCACCCGGAGGTTCCGCATCGTCCGTGCCAGCCGGCACCCGCGCCGTGTCAGGCGAGGATGAACTGCAGCACCTGCCTGTCGAACAGCTGGTGCGTGGCAAGTACCAGCCGCGTGTGGACATGCGGCAGGAGGCGCTGGAAGAGCTGGCCATCTCCATCCGCAACCAGGGCGTGATACAGCCCATCGTCGTGCGGCCGCTGGCCGGTGCCGTGCAGGGACATCCGCAGCAATACGAGATCATCGCCGGCGAGCGTCGCTGGCGCGCCGCGCAGATCGCGGGACTCAAACGCATTCCTGCCGTGATCCGCCGCGTGCCCGACGAGGCGGCGATCGCAATGGCGCTGATCGAGAACATCCAGCGCGAGGACCTCAATCCGCTCGAAGAGGCGCGCGCACTGGAACGGCTCATCGCCGAGTTCGGCGTCACGCATGAACAGGCAGCCGAGGCGGTCGGACGCTCACGTGCGGCAGTGAGCAACCTGCTGCGTTTGCTCGAGCTCGCGCCCGAAGTGGCCGACATGGTGGAGAAGCGCCGCCTGGACATGGGTCATGCGCGCGCACTGCTCGGTATCGCCTCGCGACGGCAACAGGTCGAAGCCGCGCAGAAGGTGGTCGAACAGGGCCTGTCGGTGCGCCAGACCGAAGCGCTGGTGCGCGAGCTGACCACCCCTGCCGCAACCCCCTCCGGGGCCCCGGCTGGTGCGCCGCAGCGCAACTTCCCTACGGACCCTGACGTACGTGTCCTCGAGCAGGACCTCACCGAGCGCCTCGGTGCCAAGGTGTTGATCCAGCAGGGTTCCGGCGGCAAGGGCCGGCTGGTGATCGCCTATAACAGCCTCGACGAACTCGATGGCGTATTGGCGCATATTCGAAGACAATAATTGCCTATGCATTGACCTTGAACCACCCTCGCGCACTCCGTATACTGCGCGCGCTTTTCAAGGCCACGGGTACTCAAGATGATTGCGCGCGACGCTGAAACCCGGCGCATCGCTGCGCGGATCCTGATGATCCAGGCCGCGATGACTGTAGTGATCGCCGTGCTGTGCCTGGTCATCTGGGGCAGCACGCAGGCCCTCTCGGCACTGGCCGGCGGGTTGATCGGACTGCTCGCCAACGCCTACATGACGCTGACTGCGCTGCGCTCCTCCGCGAACGCCGCGGGGGCGCTCGGCAGGTTGCTGGTCGGCCAGTTCGTGAAGGTCGCGCTCACCATCGGGCTGATGCTCGTGGTGGCGCAGGGGCGCTGGGCCAGCTGGCCGGCGCTGATCTTCGCGTACATGGCGACGCTGGTGGTGTTCTGGTTCGTGCCCACGCTGCACATGCGGGCACGCAGGACGAAAGACTGAAGGTTTGAACAAGGCCCTTTCGGAAACACGACACGATGGCTGCTGAAAACGGCGCAGAACACGCGGCACCCTCCGCGACCGAGTACATCGACCACCACATGACCCACCTCACCGTGGGTGAGGGCTTCTGGTCCTTCCACGTGGACACGCTGGCGATGTCGGCGGTGCTGGCCCTGGTCGTGATGTTCGTCTTCGGCCGTGCCGCGAAGCAGGCCACCGCCGGCGTGCCGGGGCGTTTCGTGTCCTTCATCGAGATCGTGTTCGAGTTCGTCGACAACCTGGTCGGCGAGATCTACCACGGCAACCGCCGCTTCCTGGTGGCGCTGTCGATGGCGCTGTTCACGTGGATCATCGCGATGAACACCATGGACCTGTTGCCGCTCGACCTCGCCGGCAACGTCGCCGGTGTCGCGGGCTTCGAGCACGCCTACTGGCGCATCCTGCCCACGGCCGACCTCAACGGCACGCTGGCCATGGCGCTGGTGGTGCTGGCGCTCATTGTTTTCTTCTCGATCAAGGCCAAGGGCTTCGGCGGCTACGGCCACGAGTGGCTGTCGGCGCCGTTCGGCATCTGGCTGTTCCCGTTCAACATCTTCCTCAACGCGGTGGAGCTGCTGTCGAAGCCCGTGTCGCTGGCGATGCGACTCTTCGGCAACATGTTCGCCGGCGAGCTGCTGTTCATGCTGATTGCGCTGCTGGGGCTCGCGGCGACGCAGGCCTTCGACGGCGGGGCGCACGTCAGTGGTTCGGTGTTCTTCCTCACGCAGGTGGCGCTGGGTGCGGTGTGGGCCATCTTCCACATCCTCATCGTGCTGCTGCAGGCCTACATCTTCACGGTGCTGCCCGTCGTGTACATCTCGATGGCAGAAGAACACCACTGATCCGCCGACCTACTGTTTTCGTCTTGTTTGCTTTGACTTTCGACCAGGAGACTTGAAATGGAAGCTACCGCAATCGTTCAGGGTTACATGGCTCTCGGCATCGGCCTGATCATCGGTCTGGGTGCCATCGGCGCCTGCATCGGCATCGGCATCATGGGTGCCAAGTTCCTTGAATCCGCCGCCCGCCAGCCCGAGCTCGCCCCGATGCTCACCGGCCGCATGTTCCTGCTCGCCGGCCTCATCGACGCCGCGTTCCTGATCGGCGTGGGCCTGGCGATGATGTTCGCGTTCGGCAACCCGCTGCTCACCAAGCTCGCAGGCTGATCGGACCCTTCGACGACTTTTCGCCCGCCAACGGAAGCCGCCCATGGATATCAACGCAACCTTCATCGGTCAGATCCTCGTCTTCGTGATCCTCATCTGGTTCTTCCAGAAGTTCATCACGCCGGTGTTCTCCCGGATGATCGACGAGCGCCAGAAGAAGATCGCCGAGGGCCTGTCGGCCGCCGATCGTGGGCAGAAGAGCCTGGACGAGGCCAAGGCGCGTGCCGAAGAGGTGATCCGCGAGGCGCGCGACCGCGCCAACCAGATCGTCGATGCGGCATCCAGGCGCTCGAACGAGATCGTCGAGGCCGCCAGGCAGAGCGCGCTGTCGGAAGGTGACCGCCTGATCGCCGCCGCCAGGCAGCAGATCGAGCTGGACACCGCCAAGGCGCGCGAAGATCTGCGCAAGCAGGTGGCCGATCTCACCGTGCGCTCGGCCTCCAAGGTGCTGGGCCGCGAGATCGACGCGTCGAAGCATGCCGACATCCTCGGCAAGCTGGCGACGGAGATCTAGGGCAGCGCCATGGCAGACCGTCTGACCGTCGCACGTCCGTATGCCCGCGCCGCCTTCGCGCAGGCCGGCAGCAACCTCGGTGCCTGGTCCGAGGCGCTGGGCCGCGCCGCCGCGGCGGTGGGCGATGCGCGTGTGCGGGCGCTGTTCGGCAGCCCGAAGGTGAGCGCGCAGCAGCTGGCGGGGCTGGTGGCCGATGTCGCCGGTCCCTCGCTGGACCAGAACGGCCGCAACTTCCTGCAGCTGCTGGCCGAGAACGGCCGGCTGCAGTTCCTGCCGGAGATGGCGCAGCTGTTCGACCAGCTGAAGGCCGAGGCCGAGCGGGTGGTCGACGTGTCGATCACCTCCGCCGCGCCCATGGGCGCGGATGAACAGCAGAAGCTGGTGGCGGCGCTCGAGACCCGCTTCAAGCGCACGGTGCGCGTGCAGTCGGCGGTGGATCCGTCGCTGATCGGCGGTGCCGTGGTGCGCGCGGGTGATCTGACCATCGACGGTTCCGTGAAGGCGCGCCTGGCAAGCCTGGCGCACGACCTCACCGCATAGATTTCATTCAAAGGTACAAGTCATGTCCATCAAGGCATCGGAAATCAGCGACCTGATCGGTCAGCGCATCCAGAACTTCGCTGGCGCGACCGAAGCACGCAATGTCGGCAGCGTGATGTCGGTGGCCGACGGCGTGGTGCGCATCCACGGCCTGGCCGACGCGCGCTACGGCGAAATGCTCGAGTTCCCCGGCAACCTGTTCGGCCTGGCGCTGAACCTGGAGCAGGACTCGGTCGGCGCCGTGGTGCTGGGCGAGTACAAGTCGATCCGCGAGGGCGACACGGTGAAGACCACCGGCCGCATCCTCGAAGTGCCCGTGGGCCCGGAGCTGCTGGGCCGCGTGGTGGACGCGCTGGGCAATCCGGTGGACGGCAAGGGCCCGCTCAACACCAAGGCCACCGCGCCCATCGAGCGCGTGGCGCCGGGCGTGATCTACCGCAAGAGCGTGAGCCAGCCCATCCAGACCGGCTACAAGGCCGTGGACTCGATGGTGCCGGTGGGCCGTGGCCAGCGCGAGCTGATCATCGGCGACCGCCAGACCGGCAAGACCGCGCTGGCGATCGACACCATCATCAACCAGAAGAGCTCCGGCGTTAAGTGCGTGTACGTGGCGATCGGGCAGAAGGCCTCGACCATTGCCAACGTGGTGCGCAAGCTCGAAGAGCACGACGCGCTCAAGCACACCATCGTGGTGGTGGCCTCGGCCGCCACCCCGGCCGCGCTGCAGTACATCAGCGCCTATTCGGGCGTGACCATGGGCGAATACTTCATGGACAACGGCGAGGATGCGCTGATCGTCTATGACGACCTGTCGAAGCAGGCCGTGGCCTACCGCCAGATCTCGCTGCTGCTGAAGCGTCCCCCGGGCCGCGAGGCATATCCCGGCGACGTGTTCTATCTCCACAGCCGCCTGCTGGAGCGCAGCGCGCGCGTGAACGAGCAGTACGTGGAGATGGTCACCAAGGGCCGCGTGAAGGGCAAGACCGGTTCGCTCACTGGTCTGCCCATCATCGAGACCCAGGCCGGCGACGTGACGGCGTTCGTGCCCACCAACGTGATCTCGATCACCGACGGGCAGATCTTCGTCGAGTCGAACCTGTTCAACGCCGGCATCCGTCCCGCCATGAACGCCGGCATCTCGGTGTCGCGCGTCGGTGGCGCCGCGCAGACCGACATCATCAAGCGCCTGGGCGGCGGCATCCGCCTGGCCCTGGCGCAGTACCGCGAGCTCGCGGCGTTCTCGCAGTTTGCTTCGGACCTCGACGAGGCCACCCGCAAGCAGCTGGAGCGCGGCCAGCGCACCACCGAGGTCATGAAGCAGAAGCAGTACGCGCCGATGTCGGTGGCGCAGATGGCGCTGTCGATCTACGCGGTGAACAGCGGCTACATGGACAAGGTGCCCCTCAACAAGGTGGTGGCCTTCGAAGCCGCCATGCAGGGTTTCGCGAAGTCCAGCCACAAGGCCGACCTCGACGCCATCGACGCCGAGCCGGTGCTGAAGAAGCACGAGGCCACGCTGAAGAAGATCGTCGAGAACTTCGTCGCCACCGGTTCGTACTAAGAGAGCACGACGGCGATGGCCGGCACCAAGGAAATCCGCAACCAGATCGCGAGTGTGAAGAGCACTCAGAAGATCACCAAGGCCATGCAGATGGTCGCGACGTCCAAGATGCGTCGCGCCCAGGACCGCATGAAGCTGGCGCGCCCCTATGCCGAGAAGATCCGCGCCGTGATCGGCAACCTGCACCATGCGAATCCGGATTACCGGCATCCGTTCATGCAGGCGCGCGATCCGAAGAACGTCGGCATCATCATCATCACCACCGACCGCGGTCTTGCCGGCGGCCTCAACGCCAACGTCTTCAAGCAGACGCTGACGCTGGTGAAGGAGTGGCAGGAAAAGGGTGCGGGCGTGAGCCTCACCGTGATGGGCGCCAAGGGCACGGCCTTCTTCCGCCGCCTCAACCTGCCCATGCTGGCCAATATCTCCGGCCTCGGCGACAAGCCGCATGTGAAAGACCTGATCGGCACCGTTAAGGTGATGCTCGATGCGTACCGCGACGGCAGCATCGACCGGCTGTTCCTGGTGCATGCCGAGTTCGTGAACACCATGACGCAGAAGCCGCGCGTGGTGCAGCTGCTGCCGGTGGAGCCTTCCGACGCGGCCGGCCTGCAGGACCACTGGGACTACATCTATGAGCCCAGCGCCGCCGAGATCCTCGATGGCCTGCTGATGCGCTACATCGAGTCGCAGGTGTATCGCGGCGCCGTGGAGAACGTGGCATCAGAGATGGCCGCGCGCATGGTCGCGATGAAGGCCGCGACCGACAACGCGGGCAAGCTCATCCACGAGCTGCAGCTCGTCTACAACAAGGCCCGCCAGGCGGCGATCACCACCGAGCTCGCGGAAATCGTGGGCGGCGCGGCAGCGGTCTAGTACCGCAAGAATTCCAGAGGAAGATCACATCATGGCAACTGGCAAAATCATCCAGATCATCGGACCGGTCATCGACGTCGAGTTCCCGCGCGAGGCGATTCCGCAGGTGTACGAGGCGCTCAAGCTGGTCGACGCCGACCTGACCCTCGAAGTGCAGCAGCAGCTGGGCGACGGCGTGGTGCGCGCGATCGCGATGGGTGCCTCCGAAGGCCTCAAGCGCGGCCTGGCCGTGAATGCCACCGGCAAGCCGATCAACGTGCCGGTGGGCAAGGCCACCCTGGGCCGCATCATGGACGTGCTGGGCACGCCGCAGGACAACCGCGGTGAAGTGGCGGCCGAGGCCACCCTGCCCATCCACCGCCCGGCGCCCGCGTTTGACGAGCAGGCCGGCGGCCAGGACCTGCTGGTCACGGGCATCAAGGTGATCGACCTGCTGGTGCCGTTTGCCAAGGGCGGCAAGGTCGGCCTGTTCGGCGGCGCCGGCGTGGGCAAGACCGTGAACATGCTCGAGCTGATCAACAACATCGCCAAGCAGTACTCGGGTCTTTCCGTGTTCGCCGGCGTGGGTGAGCGCACCCGCGAGGGCAACGACTTCTACCACGAGATGATCGAGTCGGGCGTCATCGACGCCGAGAAGCT
>JALYWF010000179.1 GCA_030852845.1 Pseudomonadota bacterium | reverse complement strand
ACTGCCAAGGCCATGAAGGGGGACCGGGAAAAGTGCCTGGAGGCGGGCGCCTCTGATTACGTGGCGAAGCCCGTGAACACCGAACAGCTGCTGTCACTGGTGCGCATGTGGCTGCATCGCTGAAACGTATGTCGCAGTTGACCGAGGCGGCGGAAGACCGCGTCAACATCCTGCTGGTCGATGACCAGCAGGCCCGCCTGCTTTCCTACCAGTCCATCCTGGAGGAGCTGGGGCAGAACCTCATCAGCGTGCATTCCGGTGCGGAGGCGCTGGAACGACTGATGGACACCGAGTTCGCGCTGATCCTGCTCGACGTGAGCATGCCAGGCATGGACGGCTTCGAAACGGCCGCGATGATCCACGATCATCCCCGCTTCGAGAGCACTCCCATCATCTTCGTCACGGGCGTGCATGACACCGAGTTCGACCGCCTGAAGGGTTACAAGCTCGGTGCCGTTGACTATGTCTCCATTCCCGTGGTGCCGGAGATCCTGCGCGGCAAGGTGTCGGTGCTGATCGAGCTGCACAACAAGCGGCGCGCGCTGCAGGTGTCCAACCAGCAGCTGGCGGTGGCCAACAAGGCCCTGGCCGATGCCAACCTCAACCTGCAGCTGGAAAAGGCGCGTGAGCTGGAGGCGCTGAACCGCGACCTGCAATCCAGCAACCTCGAGCTGGAAGCCTCGAACGTCGCGCTGCAGGCCCAGGTGGCCGAGCGCAACCGCGCGGAGCAGGCGCTGAAGGAAGCGGACCGGCGCAAGGACGAGTTCCTCGCCATCCTCGCCCACGAGTTGCGTAACCCGCTGGCGGCACTGTCTGCGTCCGCGCGGCTGCTGGGTGCGCAGACACCGAAGCCGGAGTATGCGGCGATGGCCAGCGGCGCCATCCAGCGGCAGGTGACGCACATGGCGCGCCTGCTGGATGACCTGCTCGACGTGTCGCGCATCTCGCACGGACTGATGCAGCTGCAGCGCGGTCGCGCCGAGATGGCTGACCTCGTGAGATCGGCCATCGAGATGGTGCGTCCGCAGCTGGAGGCCAAGCAGCAGACGCTCGAGGCCGTGCTGCCCGCCGAGCCGGCCCCCGTGATGGCCGATGCGGTGCGACTGATCCAGGTACTGGCGAACCTGTTGAACAACGCCGTGAAGTACACCCCCGGTGGTGGTCACATCGACGTGCAGATGGCCGTGCAATCGAGGCACCTGTCCGTATCAGTCCGCGACAATGGAATCGGCATCCCGCCGGCCATGCTCGACCAGGTGTTCGGCATGTTCTACCAGGCAGGCAAGTCGCAGGGTGGACTGGGCATAGGCCTGGCGCTGGTGAAGGGCCTGGTGGAACTGCATGGTGGCAGCGTGAAGGCGCTGAGCAATGGTGAAGGGGAGGGAGCCGAATTCCTGCTGACCCTGCCGCTTGCGCCAGACGTGCCCAGTGTGGTCCAGGACCAGGCCGACGCGCAGGATGCCGGCATAGCGCCGATGCGTGTGCTGGTGGCCGATGACAACCGCGACAGCGCCATGAGCTGGTCCATCCTGCTGGAGAGCATGGGCCACCGGGTGCGCGTGGCATATGACGGGCGCTCCGCGCTGGAGACCGCCGAGGAGTTCCGTCCGCAGCTGGCGCTGCTGGATATCGGCATGCCGGGCATGGACGGCTACGAGGTGGCCCGGCGCATCAGGGCGCGCGACTGGGGACAGGCAGTGTTCATGGTGGCAGTCACCGGCTGGGGCCAGGCGCGGGATCGCGCCCAGGCGCAGGAAGCCGGCTTCAACGAGCACTACACCAAGCCCATGGATCCGGCGCAGCTGGAGAAGGTGCTGTCGAACGCCCAGCGCGACGCGACGACGCAGCTTCACGGAATCAAGCAGGGCGCCGCGCGCACCGCGTGATGCGCGCCGGCGTTTCCCGGCGCGCGGGTGGCGATTCAGTGACCGCGCGGAGACCCTGACGCCTCAAGCCTTGCCTGCAGCGCCTGCTTTCGTTCAGCGCTGGTCGGGTGCGTGGACAGCCAGGGCGGGATGGTCGTGGCAGCGGCCTTTTCCATCGTGCCGAAAAAATCCAGCATTCCCTGCGGATCGATGCCCTGCGCGAGCAGCGCATCAAATCCGCCCGCGTCAGCCTGCAGCTCCGCGGCACGGGAGAAGCGCAGTGAAGTCAGATGCGCAGCCGCCTCGCCGGCCAGGGTGCCGGCGACGTCGCCGGTGAACGCGGCCCAGAATCCGCGCAGTCCGAGCTGCTTCAGCATCCCCTTGAGTCCATGGCGCAGTTCAACATGCTGCACCTCATGCGCAAGCACGCCGGCCAGTTCATCCGGACTGCGCGTGGCCTCGATCAATCCGGTATGCACCACAATGATTCCGCCGGGAAGCGCAAACGCATTGATGGCCGGATCCTCGGCGACATGGAATTGGTAGCGGAACCTCGACTCGCGCGTGAGCCGTTCGCCGAGACCGCGCACCAGCGACAGGGATTCACCTTCTTCCTGCAGTTTCAGTGAGC
The DNA here is from genome assembly GCA_030852845.1 of Pseudomonadota bacterium. Classification (GTDB taxonomy): domain Bacteria; phylum Pseudomonadota; class Gammaproteobacteria; order Steroidobacterales; family Steroidobacteraceae; genus ZC4RG30. The sequence continues at coordinate 3,719 of JALYWF010000179.1, read as the reverse complement.
CGCGCATGCGGGCGAAGACCTGGCGCCCGAGCTGCTCCTCGCGCGCCACCGGAATGCGCTCGGCGATCGCACCTGCGATGCGGTCGGCCTGCCAGAGGAAAGCCAGCAGCGCGAGTACTGGCAGCAGCACGACCATCGCCAGCAATGCCACCCCCACCGTTCGCCAGGCGCCGCTGCGCATCCGGGTGGCGCGTAACCGCGCCATCTGCGGCATCTCCCTCAGCAGCGGATGGGAGCGCAGGCGCGCAACTGCGGCTGGCGCGAACACCTGCAAGGCACAGGGTGCGCCGCGGGTGTCCCAGGAAAGTTCGAGTCCGGCTTCGGCGCTGACCACTTCGCGCACGCGCAGGCTGGCAACAGGCACGCGCTGCACGCCGCGCGCAGACCGCACTTCCATCTGGCTTGACCAGAAGGTCAGCTGCGCATCCTCGCCCGTCGACGGCGCACCGCCACCGAAGAGTCGTGCCGCGATGGGACCGTCGATGCCGCCGTCGCTAGTTGTTGTCGCCATCCAGCAGACCTCCCAGCCCGCCGAGCAGCGAACCCTCGCCCCTGGAGCGACCGCCCGCTGCCGGCGCCATCGCGAGGATGCGGTTGGCCAGGCGCGAGATGGGCAGCGACTGCAGCCACACGCGTCCCGGGCCGGTGAGCGTGGCGAAGAACAGGCCCTCGCCGGAGAAAAGTGCGCTCTTGAGCTTGCCCACGTACTGGATATCGAAGTCCACGCTCTGCTGGAGCGCCACCACGCAGCCTGTGTCCACGCGCAGGCGCTCGCCCGGTGCCAGGTCGCGCGCCAACAGCGTTCCGCCAGCATGCACGAACACCAGTCCGTCGCCATCCAGCCGTTGCATGATGAAACCCTCGCCGCCGAACAGGCCCACGCCCAGCCGGCGCTGGAAGGCAATGCCGAGCGAGACGCCGCGCGCGGCGCAGAGGAAGCTGTCCTTCTGGCAGATCAGCGTGCCGCCAAGCTCGGCCAGGTGCACGGGGATGATCTTGCCGGGGTATGGAGCGGCAAACGCCACGCGGCGCTTGCCGGTGGATTCGTTGTGGAAGATGGTGGTGAACAGCGACTCGCCGGTGACCAGGCGCTTGCCGGCGCCCATCAGCTTGCCGAACAGGCCGCCCAGCTGGGCCGAGCCATCGCCGAACACCGTGTCCATGTCGATGCCCTCCTGCATCATCATCATGGCGCCCGCCTCGCCGATGGCGGCTTCGCCAGGGTCGAGCTCGATCTCGACGTACTGCATGTCGTCGCCAAAGATCTGGTAGTCCACAATGTCCATCGGCATGGTCAGGCTCCGTGAGTCAGTTCGGGCATATGAGACAGGGAACCGGCCGCAGGCGGGTGACTGTCATTTGACATAACCCCGGTCCCGGACCGTGTTCCGCCCGTATCAGTCCGCCGGCAGGGTCCTCTCTTACTGCTGTCGAAGGCAGCCTCCAGTGACCGTGATCATTTGCCCCAAGCCGTTGATCTGAGTAGAATCGCGCGCTCTTTTCGGTAGCCCTAACAGACTTAGGCCAGGACCCGATTTATGGTGATCATTCGTCTTACGCGGCGCGGTTCGCGCAATTCCCCCTATTTCCACGTGGTCGTGACCGACCATCGCCAGCGCCAGGGCGGCAAAGGCCTGGAGCAGGTGGGGTTCTTCAATCCCAAGGCCCGCAAGTCCGAGCCCAAGCTGCGGCTCGACCTGGCTCGCATCGATGACTGGGTGTCCAAGGGCGCCCAGCTGTCCGAGCGGGTGAGCCACCTGGTGCGCGACTACCGCAAGCAGGCGGTCGCCGACGCGGGCGCGGCTGCGGCCTGATTCCATGACGGGTGAGCACACCGGGCCGGCGTTGACGCTGGGCCAGGTGGGAGCACCGCATGGCATTGCCGGGTGGTTGCTGGTCCGGTCGTTCACCGACCCACCCGACTCACTGCTTGACCACGAGGAATGGCAGCTGAGCGCGCCCAACGGCGCGACAAGAACGATCAGGTTGCTGGAAGGCGTGCCGTACCGTAACGGATTGCGGGTGCGCTTCGAAGGCATCACCGACCGGACTGCGGCGCAGGCCCTGACCGGTTGGTGGGTGCGCATCGCGCGGGACAACCTGCCGCCGCTGGCGGAAGGGGAACACTACCGCGACGACCTTGTGGGCTTCACCGTCCGCAATGTCGAGCAGGTGGAGCTGGGCAGGGTCGACTACTTTGCCGACCTGCCTGCCGGCGCGGTGATGGTGGTGAAGGGCGAACGCGAGCACTGGTTGCCCGTGTCGAGGCAGCACCTGCTGCGCATCGATGCGGCGGAACGGACGATCGAAGTCGACTGGCCGGCAGAGCTGTGAAAGTCGAAGTCGTCACCCTGTTCCCGGCGATGATCCGGCAGGCGCTGGAGTTCGGCATCACGGGGCGGGCGATCCGCCGCGGGCTGCTGTCGGTGGGCACGGAGGATCCGCGCGACCACACCACCGACGTGCACCGCACCGTGGACGATCGCCCTTATGGCGGCGGCCCGGGCATGGTGATGAAGCCCGAACCGCTCACCGCGGCAATTGCCGCGGCGGCGCAGAGGGTGCCGGCGGGCAGCCGGCGGATCTACCTCTCGGCCCAGGGCCGGAGGTTCGATCAGGCCAGGGCCGAGGCGCTGAAGGGCGAGCCGGGCGTGGTGCTGGTCGCGGGACGATATGAGGGGATCGACGAGCGCGTGATCGCGACGTCGATCGACGAGGAGCTGTCGGTGGGCGACTATGTGCTCTCCGGTGGCGAGCTGCCGGCGTTGATCGTGATCGACGCGGTGGCGAGGTTGATGGAAGGCGCCTTGAACGATGCGCGTTCGAGTGTCGAGGAGAGTTTTGCGGACGGTCTGCTGGACTGGCCGCACTACACCCGGCCCGAGCAGTTCGCGGGATTGAAGGTGCCTGAGGTGCTGGCCGGCGGCGACCACGAGCGCATCAGGCGCTGGCGTCTGCAGCAGGCCCTCGGCAGGACCTGGCGGCGGCGCCCGGACCTGCTGGTGGCGCGGCGGTCCAGCACCGAAGAGGAGATCGAGCTCTTGAACGGATATTTGCAGGAAAGGCAGAACGAACCATGAACCACATCATCCAGCAGATCGAAGCCGAGCGCGCCACGCGCGAGGTACCCGATTTCCGCACCGGCGACACCATCGTGGTGAACGTGAAGGTGAAGGAAGGCGATCGCGAGCGCGTGCAGGCCTATGAAGGCGTGGTGATTGCGCGCAGCAACCGCGGTTTCAACTCCTCGGTCACCGTGCGCAAGATCAGCCACGGCGAGGGTGTGGAGCGCGTGTTCCAGCTGCACAGCCCGTCGATCGACAGCATCTCGGTGAAGCGTCGCGGCAACGTGCGCCGCGCCAAGCTCTACTACCTGCGCGACCTGTCCGGCAAGGCCGCCCGCATCGAAGAGAAGGTCTGACGGCCTTCCGCTGACCGATGGCATCGGCAGGCGGATTTTTCCGGGGTGTCTGGCGCGGCCTGGATGTGCTGCGCCGGATCCTGCACCTGCTGCTGCTGCTGCTGATCTTCGGGTTCATCGTTGGCGCGCTGAGTGGTGGCGTGCCCAAGCTGCCGGCGAGCGGCGCGCTGCTCATCCAGCCCTACGGGGAGATCGTGGAACAGCGCACCGGCGACCCGCTGACCATTGCCTTCAACGAGGCCCGCGGCGCGGGCCAGTCCGAAACCCTGCTCTGGGACCTCACTGACGCCATCCGTGC
>JALYWF010000156.1 GCA_030852845.1 Pseudomonadota bacterium | reverse complement strand
GGTAATGCAGGTCGACGGGAACGCCGAGTTTCGAGGAAGCGGGCACGGCGCGCTTCATGGTGGCGATGTCCGGCTCGCGTGCGGCAGCGGTGCTAGCCGTAGGCTTCGGCGGTGAGGACATGGAAGCGCTCGCAACTGCGTCAGCCGATGGCGAATCAACCGATGGAACCAGTGCAGCGGCGTCCGGGGTTGCTGGCGCAGCCACTTCGGGAGCCGGCGGCACCGGCGCCGGAGGTGCCTCTGGCGGCTTGGGACGACAGGCGGAGAACATGAGCGCAAGTGCGATGACGCCCGATACCGTGCTGAATCCGCCGCGCGATGGTGTGTGCATGGTTCGATGCCTCAGTTGATGGTCACGGTCAGCGTGTAATCGCCGGCGATGCCTTGGACGGGCTCCGCCTCGCAGCCATTGGCGCAATCGTACGCCTCGATGATGTAGGTCTGGCCCGCCTGGACGTTCAGCGTTCCAGTCTCCGTGCGTACCGGTTCCTCCTGCGGTGAGTCGAATTCCAGAGCGACCAGGCTGCCATTGCGATACACCAGAAAGTCAGGATCCGCTGCGGCTGGTGCAACGTTGGTATTCGAAGTGACCACCGAAATGTTCACGGCCCCCGTTGCAGCAGGCACGAACCGCAGGAAGGAGCGGTTGCCGGCCTTGTTGTACAGGCGCGCTGGCGTCCGAGTACCGGAATTGCCGACATCCACCGGCACGCCCGCGGTGATAGTGCGATACAGCGGGAGCATGTTGGAGAAAGGCGCGCTCATCTGCATGGTGGCGAAGGCGTCGATTCCCGCCACATCGATGTTCTGGGCTGCAAGCAGCGCGTCGATGCCAGCTGCATCGCCGGGTCGGGCCGCCTTCAGTGCAGCGGCGAAGGAGAAGATGCTCGTCATCGCGGGCGTGTCTTTCTGTGTTCCCGTCATCACCTGCCAGATGGGGGCAAATCCAATAGAGATATTGTCCGGACTATCGGGGACGACAGAGACATCGTGGAGGTCCCACAGGATGGACCAGACCGAGGTCTCGCTGCACCAGCAACCCGCGCCGCTCGATCCGCCGGGGGGATTCGTCTCGACGTTGAAGCCGGACGCGCTGTGCGTGCCACCGTTGACGAAACTGTCGAGCGCAAGCGGATTGTCCAGCACGATCGCTGCAAAGGCGTAGCCGAAGCCCTCGCCAAATGCCACTCGCATGTCCAGTCGATCACCCAGCCCATGGGGGCCACCGATGCTGTCGGAGCGCGAGAAGTTGTTCTCGAGGTAGTGGCCGAACTCATGCGCCACCACGTGCTGGTCAAACTCGTCCGTGTCTTCGGTGAGGTCGGCCAGCAGCGCGATGTACTGCCCGCTGGGGCTGAAGAACGTGCCACCCGTCTGGCTGCCCCAGTTCACGTACAGCGCCGGGAAAAGTGTATTGGGCGCCGCAGCTTCGACGGCCTGCATGGCGGTATAGATGGTGTCGAGTATTGCGAAGGGTCCCGAAGCACGCGGATTCTGCGCGGCGGGCGCGCCGCTGGGCAGGATTCCCGTCGGGATGTCGATGTCCTGCGCGCCCACGCTGGTGTTGAACGTGCCACTGTTGTAGGTATAGGGCGCCAGGGAACCGGTGCCATTCTGCACGCGCACATTCCAGCGCGGTCCAGGCGTGGCATCGCGCTGCATGCGGGCCACCACCTGAATGACCACATTCGCATTGCCCGGCAAACTGAAGCTGTAGGCACCACTGGCGTTCGTGAAACCCGTCGCAAGCTCCGCCAGGGATCCGGCGTCGAGCACTCGCAGCGCGACTTCGCGTGCGGGCTGCAGCACCGGAGCTGCGTAGTTGAGGCCAGGGGACGGAAGGCCGAAGAAAGGCACGCGTTCAAAGCGTACCTGGCCAGTGAGCGTGACCACACCTGCGCCGCCCGAACTCACCGTGACGGCCACCGTCGCGGCAGAACTCTTGGCGCCTGCGTTGTCAGTCACCACCAGCGAGAAACGCAGCAAGACCGCGGAGGTCACCGCCGGTGCGACGAAGGTGGGCTGGACGACCGTGGTACTCGACATGGTGACCGCCGGGCCTGCCGTCTGCGTCCAGCTGTACGCCGTGATGTTGCCATCCGGATCATTGCTGGCACTGCCGTTGAGCGTAACGGTGGCACCGGAAATCACGGCCTGTGCCGATCCCGCATTGGCCTTCGGGAAGACATTTACCGGTGATTGCGGCCCGCCGCTGTTCTTGCCGCATGCGCTGAGCAGCATCAACGCGGCAAGGCCGGCCAGGATCGAACGTGCGAATTTCAGATGCATACCATCCCTGCTTGCGGGCCGGATCCGGCACAGTATCCGGCCCGGTTCCAGCGAAAGTCCATCAACGACGCCAGCCTGCCACCCGCCCTACCAGGGCCCCCGTGAGAGGAGATTAATGTCCAGTTCTTCGGCCAGGCGCACTTCGCCTTCGACCACGGTCACCTGCAGTCTGCGCAGCGAGTCATCAACGCAGGGTCCGGCAATGCACAGCCCGGTGACCTTCTCGAACAGCGCGCCGTGGGCGTGGCATTGCAGTAGCTCGCCGTCCGGGGTCGTGCAGCTGGGGCCGAAATTCAGCGGCCGTCCGGCGTGCGGACAGCGATTCAGATAGGCGTGCACGAGGTCGCCTTCGCGCGCCAGCAGTGCCGTGATCGGCGGGAACTCGTCCCCGGCCAGGTCCACGACGCGCACGGACCCGTCCGGCAGATCCGAGAGCCTGGCCAGCACCGTGCCGGCCACCAGTTGCCGCGTCATCGGCTTGCGCCAGGGCCCGACTTGCCGGCATCGCCCAGCGCGCGATCGACCAGGCCGGCGCGCACCATGTACCAGAACAGCAGGATGCCCGGCAGCGCGGCCAGCGCGGTAAGCACGTAGAAGCTGACATAGCCCAGCTTCTCGATCAGTGCGCCCGCGGTGGTGCCAGTGACGATGCGCCCGAACACGCTGCTGGCAGCGGAGATAAGCGCATATTGCGACGCGGTGAACTGCAGGTTGCACAGCGCGGAGAAATACGCGACCACCACCACGCCGCCAAAGCCGCTGGCCCCGTTCTCGAAGCCGATGGCCACCGCCAGTCCCATGTTGCTGTGGCCAGCCGCCGCCAGCAGCGCGAAGCTGATGTTGGTGAGACCCATCAGCACCAGGGCCAGCAGCACCGAGTGCTTCAATCCCATGCGGGTGTAGGCGATGCCGCCGAAGAAGATGCCGATCAGGTAGGCCCAGAAGCCGACGCCGACGTCGTAGATGGCGATCTCATCATTGGTGAACTGCAGGTCATCGAACAGCAGCCGCACGGTGAGCTGCGAGAGGGTGTCGCCGATCTTGTGGACCAGGATGAACACCAGCACCAGCCACGCGCCGTGGCGGCGGAAGAACTCCACGAAGGGACCCGCGATGGAATCCCATAGCTCCGCGATGCCGTGGCGCGCCTGATGCACCACGTGCCGGGCGGGCTCTCCAAGGATCAATGCGGTTGCCATTGCAGGCAGCGCAAAAAGCAGCGTCGCAAGATAGCCCACGGTCCATCCGGAGCGTCCCGCCACCACCAGGGCCAGCGCCGCGGCGCCGGCTGAGCCGATGCGCCAGCCATACTGGCTCATGCCGGACCCGGTGCCGAGCTGATAAGGCTTCAAGGTCTCGATGCGGTAGGCATCGATCACGATGTCGTAGGTGGCGCCTGCTGCCGCTACGAGAATGGCGGCAATCGCTGTGGCCTGCAGGCTGGCCGCAGGATCAACCAGCGCCAGGTTGGTTACGGCGGCCATCACCAGCACACCGGAAACCAGCATCCAGGACACGCGATGACCGAGGCGGCCGATCAGGGGCAGCTTCACCGCATCGATGATCCAGGCCCACAGGAACTTCATGTTGTAGGCGAGGAAGGCCAGCGAAAACGCTGTGACCGTGCTCTTCTTGATGCCGTCCTGCGCCAGCCGCGTGGTGAGCGTGGCGGCGATCATGGCGTAAGGGAACCCGGAGGAGACGGTGACGAAGAATGCCCCGAGGACTTCCTTCTCGAAGTAGGGCTTCAGCGATCTCCAGAACGGCTGCGCATCCGCATCGCGGCTCACGACATGCAATCCATCGTCTAGTACGGGGTTATGATGCGCACCGCCGGCATCATAGCGGCTTTGGACCAGGCAAGATGCAAGACTACGCCAGCGAATTCATCCGCCTCGCCCTGGCG
>JALYWF010000124.1 GCA_030852845.1 Pseudomonadota bacterium | reverse complement strand
GCCGTTTTCACTTCTGCCCGGCCCTCTCCCGCAAAGGGGAGAGGGGGAAGCGCGATTACTCGAGGTCGAGGAAGGAGCGCAGCTGTTCCGAACGGGTCGGATGGCGCAGCTTGCGCAGCGCCTTGGCCTCGATCTGGCGGATGCGCTCGCGGGTGACGTCGAACTGCTTGCCGACCTCTTCCAGCGTGTGGTCGGTGTTCATGTCGATGCCGAAGCGCATGCGCAGCACCTTGGCCTCGCGCGGGGTGAGCTGCGAGAGCACCGAATGCGTGGTCTCGCGCAGCGACTCCATGGTGGCCTGGTCGATGGGCGAGGTCACCGAAGTGTCTTCGATGAAATCGCCAAGGTGCGAATCCTCGTCATCGCCGATCGGAGTCTCCATCGAGATGGGCTCCTTGGCGATCTTCAGCACCTTGCGCACCTTGTCCTCGGGCATTTCCATGCGCACGGCCAGCTCGTCCGGCGTCGGCTCGCGACCCATCTCCTGCAGCATCTGCCGCGAGATGCGGTTGAGCTTGTTGATGGTCTCGATCATGTGCACCGGGATGCGGATGGTGCGCGCCTGGTCGGCGATCGAACGCGTGATGGCCTGGCGGATCCACCAGGTCGCATACGTGGAGAACTTGTAGCCGCGGCGGTATTCGAACTTGTCGACCGCCTTCATCAGGCCGATGTTGCCCTCCTGGATCAGGTCGAGGAACTGCAGGCCGCGGTTGGTGTATTTCTTGGCGATGGAGATCACCAGGCGCAGGTTGGCCTCGACCATCTCCTTCTTCGCGCGGCGTGCCTTGGCCTCGCCGATCGAAACCTCGCGGTTGATTTCCTTGATGTCGTTGATCGACAGATGCTGCGCGACCTCGATCTCGGCCAGCTTCTTCTGGCGCTTCTCGATGTCGTCATTGAAGCGGGCCAGCGCGTTGGAATATTTCTTGCCGGCCTTGATGTGCTTGCCCAGCCACTTCAGGTTGGTCTCGTTGCGCGGGAAGGTGGTGACGAATTCCTTGCGCGGCATGCCTGCATCGCGCACGCACATCGTCATGATTTCCTTCTCGAGCTGGCGGACCTCGCCGATGTGCATGCGCAGCTGCAGGATCAGCAGGTCGAACATGCGCGGGGAGAGTTTCAGCTCCATGAACTCGGCGGCCGCCTTCTGGCGCGCCTTCTGCGTCTTCGGATCGAGCGGACCGAGCTTCTGCAGGCACACCAGCACATTGGCGTGCAGCTTGGCCAGCTGCGCGAAGCGGCGCGCAGCCTCCTCGGGATCCGGGCCCGTGTCGACGGCCTCTTCGGCCTCCTCCTCGCTCTCCTCCTCATCGTCGTTCTTCTCCGCGGCAACCGCCTCCATCTTGGTGGGGTTCTGCGGCTGGGCGATGACGTCCGGCGCGTTGGGGTCGATGAAGCCCACGATCACGTCGACAAGGCGACCCTGGCCGCCCTTCACCTGCTCGTAGGTGGACATGATCTGCTCGAAGGTGGCCGGGTAGTTGGCCAGCGAGCGGCGCACGGTGTCGAGGCCTTCCTCGATGCGCTTGGCAATGCTGATCTCGCCCTCGCGGGTGAGCAGCTCCACCGTGCCCATCTCGCGCATGTACATGCGCACCGGGTCGGTGGTGCGGCCGAGTTCGGCGTCGAGTGCGGCCAGCGCGGCGGCAGCCTCCTCGATGGCCTCTTCATCGGCCGGCTGGGAATTCTCGGTGGCGAGAAGCGGCTCGGAGTCCGGCGCCTTCTCGTACACGGGAATGCCCATGTCGTTGATCATGTTGACGATGTCTTCGATCTGTTCCGGATCGACGATCTCGCTGGGCAGGTGGTCGTTCACCTGCGAATAGGTGAGGAAGCTCTGTTCCTTGCCGAGCGCGATCAGCAGCTTCAGCTGCGACTGGCGCTCCTCGGGCATCACCGGCGCGCGGCGCTCTATGTTGGTGAGCAGCTCGGCCTCGCCGGCGCTCTCGCGGCTCTTCTTGCGGCCGGGCTTGCCGGGGGCCGGGGCAGGGGCCGCGGCGACCACTGGCTTTTCGGGCTGCGCGGGTTTGGCTGCCGGCCTGGCCGCAGCGGCGGCAGCAGCCTTGCCCTTCAACGCGGCGGATTTGTCCTTCGCGGCGGAGAGCTTTTCCTTCGGCGCGGGCGCGGGGGCCGCCTTGGCCGCCGGCTTTGCCTTGGCAACCGGCTTTGCAGGGGCAGCCTTGGCGCTCTTGGCGGCCGCGGGCTTTGCAGACTTGGTCCTGGCGGATTTGGCGGGCACGGCGGTCTTCGTTTTGGCAGCAGGTTTCTGGGGCTTGCGAGTGGGCGCCATGAGCTCTCCAGCAGTCGGGGATGGGGGTCGTCGAGGGGACCGCGAATTCTAGCGGCGCGCAGCGGTCTTCGCCACGAAAACGCCCAGAAATACGTTCCCGGAAGGGTAGTCGCGCCATTGGCACGATCCTTTCCCGACTGCAGTCTTAGACCAGCCGCAGGGCGGCCAGTTCACCCCCGGCGGGTGATCTGCAGCAGGCGCACCAGTCGCGTCCGCTCCTCGGGTGTGAGGGCGCGTTCCCGTTCGGCGGCGATCAGGCGGTCCAGTTCGGCGGTGCCGGTAGCCCGCGCCAGCTCGCGAAGGGCATTCACCAGTTCCGGCCCGGCCGCGCTTTCATCCGCCAGCATCGAGGGTTCGGCGGCCAGCTGCGCCAGCCGCGGCGCCAGCGGGTGTTCACGCCAGCGCTCCAGCACCTGCGCGGTGTGCTGCGCCGGCTGGGCAGCCAGTCCGTCGAGCAGGTCGCGCAGCATGTCGGCCCCCGGCTCGCTGACCTCATCCACTGCCGCCCGGTCTTCGGCACTGACCTGCGCGGCGATGGCGGGGAAATCCAGCAGGATTTTCACCGCCTGGCGGATCATTCCACCCCGGCCGGCAGCGCGGGCGCCGGTCCGCGGCGGCGCCCGACGCGGGGGCGGTGCGGCTTCGGCAGCCTGGCCACCGACCGGGCCAACGATGCTCAGGAACCGTTCGGCGCTGACGCCGATGGCCTGTGCCAGCCGGTCCAGCAGCAGCTCGCGGTAGGCACCGGCCGGCAGGCGGGCCAGCAGGGGCTTCGCCTCGGCGACAAAACGCGCCTTCCCGTCGGTGTGGCGGATGTCGATGGATTCGGCCAGGTGCGCAACGAGGTATTCGGACAGCGGCATCGCCGTGGCGAAGCGCGCCTCGAAGGCCGCCTTGCCCTCACGGCCCACCAGCGAGTCCGGATCTTCTCCGTCGGGCAGGAACAGGAATTTCAGTTCGCGGCCGGCCTGTGCCTCCGGCAGTGCGTTCTGCAGGGCGCGCCAGGCCGCGGCGCGGCCGGCGCGGTCGCCGTCGAAACAGAAGATCACCTCGCGCACCAGGCGGAACACGCGCTTCAGGTGCTCCGGCGTGGTGGAGGTGCCCAGCGTGGCCACGGCGCAGCCGATGCCGCTCTGGTGCAGGCGGACCACATCCATGTAGCCCTCCACTACCAGCAGGCGGGTGAGTGGCGCGCGGTCCTGGCGTGTCTCGTACAGGCCGTAGAGCTCGCGGCCCTTGTGGAACAGCGGCGTTTCCGGTGAGTTGAGGTACTTGGGTTCGCCCTTGTCGAGCACCCGCCCGCCGAAGGCAATGGTGCGGCCACGCGCATCACGGATGGGAAACATCAGCCGGTCGCGGAACCGGTCGTAATGGCCGTCGCCCTGTTCGCGCGCGATGATCAGGCCTGTTTCCAGCAGTTTCTGCCGCGAGGCCTCGCCGGCGCCGAAGCGCTTGAGCACCTCGCTCCACGCATCGGGCGCGTAGCCGATGCCGAATTTCGCGATGGTGGCTGCGTCCAGTCCGCGCCGGGCGGCATAGGCGCGCGCGTGCTCATGCACGGCAAGCTGCTCGGCGAAGAAGGTCGCCACGCGGCCCATCAGCGTATACAGGTCTTCGCTCACCACCGGCCCCGCAGGAGCGGTGCCCGCCTCCCGCGGCACCTCCACGCCGAGCCGCTGCGCCAGATCCTCTACCGCCTCCACGAACGAGAGCCGGTCGTAATTCATCAGGAAATCCAGCGCCGTGCCATGGGCGCTGCAGCCGAAGCAATGATAGAACTGCTTGACCGGGTTGACCCAGAACGAGGGTGTCTTCTCGTTGTGGAAGGGGCAGTTGGCCTTGTATTCGCGGCCCGAGCGCTTCAGCGGCACGCGTGCGCCGATGAGCTCGACCAGATCGGCGCGGGCGATCAGGTCATCGATGAAAGCTCTGGGAATGCGGCCGGCCATGCGCCAAGCCTACCTTGGCGGTGCAGCCGCGGGCGATGCTACTTGCGGTTGCGCATGCGGTGGATGAGCCACAGCACGGCGCCGAAGATGATGATGAACAGCAGCAGGCGGTTCATCAGTTCAGCTGGACAGCCTGGCCTTGACCCGTGCGCTCACTGCCGCCATGTCGGCACGACCCGCCGCAGCGGTCTTCACCTGCGCCACCACCTTGCCCATGTCCTTGATGGACGTGGCGCCGGTGGCGGCGATGGCCTGGGCGATGAGCCCATCGACCTCGGCATCGGAAAGCTGTGCGGGCAGGTAGGCGGTGAGGACGGCCAGCTCGGCGTTTTCCTTCGCCACCAGGTCGGCGCGGCCGCCGGCCTCGAACTGCGCGATCGACTCCTTGCGCTGCTTGACCATCTTCTCGATGACCGACAGCACCTGGCCATCGTCGAGCGTGATGCGCTCGTCGACTTCCTTCTGCTTGGTGGCCGCGAGGATCAGGCGGATCGTCGCGAGGCGCTCCTTGTCACCAGAGCGCATCGCGGACTTCATGTCCTCGGTGACGCGCTCCTTCAGGGACATGAGCTGTTCTTAGAAAGCGCGCGCGGGACGGGCGTCGCCACGCGGACCGCTGCGCTTGGCATGACGCTTCACCGCGGCAGCCTTCTTGCGCTTACGTTCCTGCGTGGGCTTCTCGTAGAATTCGCGGCGACGCAGCTCTGCCAGGACGCCTGCCTTCTCACAGGCACGCTTGAAGCGCCGCAGGGCGACGTCGAAATACTCATTCTCGCGAACACGCACACTAGGCATAAGCCTTCGTCTACCTTGTTAAGGGGCCGGTAAAAGGGTGCGGGATTCTAAAGCCCGGCAGGGCAGGTGTCCATTGCGGATCCTCGGTATCGAATCATCCTGTGACGAGAGCGCGGCGGCGGTGCTGGATGAGCACGGCGGCCTGCTGGCGCACGAGCTCTTCAGCCAGGTGGACCTGCACCGGCTATATGGCGGGGTGGTGCCGGAGCTGGCCTCCCGCGACCACGTGCAGCGGCTACTTCCCCTTGTACGTCAGGCACTTGCGCGCGCCGGCACCACAGCGGCGCAGCTTGATGGGGTGGCCTATACGGCCGGCCCGGGGCTCGTGGGCGCGCTGCTGACCGGGGCCGCCCTGGGGCACAGCCTGGCCTATGCGCTGGGTGTGCCGGCGGTGCCCGTGCACCACCTGGAGGGCCACCTGCTGGCCCCACTGCTCGAGGATCGCCCGCCGCCCTTCCCGCACCTAGCGTTGCTGGTGTCAGGCGGACACACCATGTTGATCCGGGTGAGTGGCCTGGGCGAGTACGAACTGCTGGGGGAAACCCGGGACGATGCGGCGGGGGAGGCCTTCGACAAGTCGGCAAAGCTGCTGGGATTGCCTTATCCCGGCGGCCCGGAGCTGGCACGGCTGGCCGAAGAGGGCCGGCCCGGCGTGTTCGATTTCCCGCGTCCCATGCTCGACCGTCCCGGCTACGAATTCAGTTTTTCGGGATTGAAGACCGCGGTGATGCTGGAGGTGCGCGCAGCCGCTGCGGCCGGGATGGCGCAGGATGCACAGCGCCGCGCGGATATCGCGCGCGGCGTGCAGGACGCCATCGTTGCCACGCTGGTGGGCAAGACCGTGCGTGCCCTCGATAACACCGGCCTGCAGCACCTGGTGGTGGCCGGGGGAGTCAGCGCCAACCGCGCGCTGCGCACCGCACTGGTGATCGCCACGCGGGAACGCGGCGTGGAGATTTATTTCCCGCGCCTCGAATTCTGCACCGATAATGCCGCGATGATCGCGATGGCCGGCCTCGCGCGCCTCAAGCAGGGCGACGTGGCAGGCGACCTCGCCATCATGGCGCGCGCGCAGTGGCCACTGGGCTCGCTGCGCGCACCTGGCAGTCCTGGCTGATGGAATTTATGGCTGAGCAGTCTGATACGGTTTTCCTGCGGGGTCTCGCGATCGAGACCACCATCGGGTTCTTCGAATGGGAGCGGCACGTCAGGCAGACGGTGGTGCTCGACCTGGAGATTCCTGTCGACTGCGCGCGCGCCGCGGCCACCGACAACGTGGACAGCACGGTGGACTACAAGGCCATCGCCAAGCGCTGCATCGCCTTCGTGGAGGCCGCGCAATACAACCTGGTCGAGACGCTGGCGCACCAGCTCGCCACCACGCTGCTGGCGGAGTTCGACATTGCCTGGATCCGGCTGTCGGTGAACAAGCCAGGGGCGATCCGCGGCTCGCGCGATGTCGGTGTGAAAATAGAGCGTCGCAAGGGCTGACACGGTCGGTCGCATGACGCTGGCCTACATTTCCGGGGGCAGCAACCTGGAGCCGGAAAAGAACCTGCTCATCGCCTCGCGCGCGCTGAAGGCTCGGCATCCCGGCGCGCGCTTCTCGCGCTGCTACCGCAATCGCGCCGTGGGCTTCGACGGCCCGGACTTCATCAATTTCGTCGTCGAGTTGCCAGTAGCCGGCAACCCGGCGCTGCTCAAGGGCGAGCTGAAATGCGTGGAGACGCTGTGCGGCCGCAAGCCGGACGCGCCGAAGTGGGCGCCACGCGAAATGGATCTCGACATCCTGTTGTTTGGGGAGGTCATGCAGGACGAGCCGGGATTGGTACTGCCGCGGCCGGACATGCTGCGTTGGGGTTTCATGCTTGGGCCGTTGGCAGAGCTGGCGCCGGATCTCCTGCACCCGGCAACTGGGCGGCGGATGATCGACCTGTGGCGCGATATTGCATCCGCATCCCACCCATTGCTGCCGGTGGAGATGGACCTGAATACAGCCTAGGAAGCCCCAGCAGCCACCTTGCGGATCACGAATATCCACAGCTCGATCTTGCCATCCTTGCGGTGTGGCGGATGCAGGATATCGGCAAGTTCGTACTTGCCGCGGCCCCATTCGAATAGCAGGTAGGGCATTACCATCGGGTGTGCGCCGAAAGGGTCCATGTCGGATGCGCCAGTGGCCGAATGTTGCATGCTGTGTTCGATGAACAGCAGCCCGTCTTCAGTCAGCTGATCAACCCAGGTGTCCAGTGCCCGGCGCGGATCGAAGGCCTGGTCGAGCGAGTTGCTGTAACCGAAGGTGAAGGCGCCGACCCACTCCGGTTTCGGTTCGTGGAAGTCCCACTGCACCGTCGCCGGAAATTGGGTGGCCGTATCGGAAATCTCGGTGCCGATCACCTCGCACCCCAGGAGCGCGGAGAACTCAGCCTGCTCGAAGCCGCGACGCGAGCCATGGCAGATGCCGCGCGTTATCTGCCGTACCCGAGGCTGCAGGTAGTCTGCGATGAACTTCATGGTGCGCGAGTCGGCCCAGATACGGTCGATCTTGCGTTTGTTGTGAAGCACCTGCGTGTGGCGGTACTTTTCGTAGCCGCCGCTGCCATAGTCGTGCTGATACACCAGCATCATGTGCCTGGCTGGCGCGAGCACCAGCCCAAATGCTCCCAGGATCCTGTTGACCGACTTGAGGACTTTCTTCATTGGCGAACCCTGATGGAGCCCGGAACGATACGCCAGTGCATTCTCAGGTATTGGCGCTGCGTCCGCCATCCACCGCCAACACCTGCCCGGTGATGTACGGCGCCTCGCTGGCGAAGAACAGCGCCGCACGCGCGATGTCATCCGGCGAGCCGCGCCGCTTCAGCAGCGTGCGGTCGATGATCGACTGCTTCATCTCTTCGCTGAGCCCCTGCTCCGGGAATTCCACCGGCCCGGGCGCAATGGCATTCACGCGCACTTCAGGCGCCAGCTCGCGCGCCAGCGACTGGGTGAGCATGATGAGCCCGGCCTTGGCCGGGCTGTAGACGGTGTGATGGCGCAGCGGCCGCATGCCGTGGATGTCGGCGATGTTGATGATGAGTCCCTGCCGCGCCTTCAGGTGCGGCGCCGCCGCCTGCGACAGGAACAACGGCGCGCGCAGGTTGGTGCCCATCAGGTCGTCCCATTGCGCCGGTGTTATCGTTCCCACCGGCGTGGGATAGAAAGTGGAGGCGTTGTTGACCAGTATGTCCAGGTGGCCGTGGCGCGCGATGGTGGCCTCGACCAGCGAGTCGAGCACTTTCAGGTCCAGCAGGTTGCCGCCCAGTGGCGTCACCGAGGCGGGACGCCCGGCGTTCAGCTCCGCGGCCAGCGCCTGCGCCTCGGCGGCCGAGCGATGGTAGTGGATCACCAGCTGCGCGCCCGCGGCGTGCAGCCTGCGGGCGACCACCGCCCCGACCCGGCGCGCCGCGCCGGTGATCAGCACCACTTTGTCCCGCAGCGGAAGCTCCATCCGCACAGCTTATGACGCCATTCGATGCGATGCACGAATCCGCTCATGCGGCGCGCGTGCTGGAAACGCTGCGCGCACGCATCACTGAAGCTGGCGGCTGGCTGTCCTTCGACCAGTACATGCAGTTGGCGCTGTATGCGCCGGGCATCGGCTATTACAGCGCCGGCGCCCGCAAGCTTGGCGAAGGAGGCGATTTCACTACTGCGCCGGAAATCTCGCCGCTGTTCGGCCGCTGCCTGGCAAGGCACTGTGCCCAGGTGCTGGCGGCCTGCGGTGATGGTGACGTGCTCGAGATCGGCGCCGGTACGGGACGGCTGGCTTTCGACCTGCTTGCGGCGCTTCATGCCAACGGCACCGTGCCTGCGCGCTATCGCATCCTTGAGGTCAGCGCCGACCTGCGCGAGCGACAGCGAGCGCTGCTGACGCAGCTGCCCGCAAGGCTGTTTGACTGCGTGGAATGGCTGGATACACCACCTGCCGAGGCCTGGCGCGGCGCCTTGCTGGCCAATGAAGTGCTGGACGCGCTGCCGGTGGAGTGTTTCACCTGGCGCGACGGGCAGGTGCTCGAACGCGGCGTGGCATTGCGGGAGGATGGCGCCCTGACCTGGAGCGAGCGCGCGGCGACCGATTCCCTGCGCGGGGAGGTGGAGCGCGTCCGTGCCGATTCCGGAACGCCGTGGCCGGAGGATTTCCATTCAGAGCTGTGCTCACGCGCGGGTGCGTGGATCGGCGAAGTGACCCGCTCGCTGTCGGAGGGTGTCGCGCTGTTCATCGACTACGGCCTGCCGCGTCGCGACTACTACGCGGCGGCGAGAAGCGATGGCACGCTGCGCTGCCACTACCGCCAGCGCGCACATGATGATCCCTTCGCGCATCCCGGCTTGGAGGACATCACCGCCTGGGTGGATTTCACACGCGTGGCAGAAGCCGCCGACGCAGCGGACCTCGAGGTGCTGGGCTTTGCCACGCAGGCGGCACTGCTGCTGGGCCTCGGCATCGAGCACGACGTGGCCGGTGCCGGGGACGAGGCCACGCGCATCCGCCTGGCCAGCGAGGCGCGCCGGCTGCTGATGCCCGAGGAGATGGGGGAATCATTCAAGGCCATCGCGCTGGGCCGTGGCGTCGACATTCCACTGGCCGGATTCGCCCTGCAGGACCTGCGCAACCGGCTCTGACCGCAGTGCTGCAGGCCGTCCGGCGCATCCGCCGCGCATCGGCCCCTTCTGCTGCGTACCATCCGCACATGGCCCTGAAACTTTCCATCCTCGACCTCGCCCACGTGCCGGTGGGCAGCGACATCGCCACATCACTGCGCAACTCGCTGGAGTACGCGCGGCTGGCCGACCAGCTGGGCTACACGCGCCTGTGGTACGCCGAGCACCACAACATGCCCGGCATCGCCAGCGCGGCCACCTCGGTGGTGATCGGGCAGGCCGCGGCCGTCACCTCGCGTATCCGCGTGGGCGCCGGCGGCGTCATGCTGCCCAACCATTCGCCCCTGGTGATCGCAGAACAGTTCGGCACGCTGGAAGCTTTTTTTCCCGGCCGCATCGACCTGGGACTCGGGCGGGCGCCAGGCACCGATGGCCTCACATGGCGCGCGCTGCGCCGTGATCCCGGCGCGGCAGACCGCTTCCCTGACGATGTACTCGAACTGCAGGCGCTGCTGGGGCCGGTGCAGCCGGGCCAGCGCATCCGCGCCGTGCCGGGGGCGGACAGCGGCATTCCGCTCTGGATACTGGGATCCAGCCTCTTCGGCGCACAGCTGGCGGCGCGGCTGGGCCTGCCCTATGCGTTCGCCTCCCACTTCGCTCCGGCTGCATTGCACGATGCGCTGCGCGTCTATCGCCAGCAGTTCCAGCCATCGCCGCAGCTGCAGAAGTCCTACGCGATGGCCGGCGTCAATGTCATCTGCGCTGAGTCGGACGCCGAGGCACGGCGGCTGTTCAGTTCATTGCAGAACGTGGTGGTGGGCATAGTCACCGGCAATCGCGGACGGCTGGCGCCGCCAGCCCCGGTGGATGACCTGCCGCCGCACATCCAGGCCCACGTCGATGCCTTCCTCGGGTGCTCATTCGTTGGCTCGCCCGCAACCGTGCGCGCCGGGCTGGAGGAATTCAGCGAACGCACGGGTGCCGACGAGCTGATGGTGGCCAGCGCCATCTACGATCCGGCTGCACGCCTGCGATCGTGCGAGCTGCTGGCCAGGGCCTGTCTTTAGGCCGAAGGCTTCGGCACTGCCTTGATGGCTTCGAGGCGTTTCTGGCGCAGCAGCCCGGCGATGGCAGGGCCTTCGCGACCGGCAATCTCCTCTGCCGCCAGCTGCATGGCACTGGCTGCGACGCGCGCCGCTTCAAGATAGCCACGTTGCGGGTAGGGCCTGTCTTCCAGTCCGGTGCGTCCCTGCGCGTCGCACTGGCAGGCCAGCAGCATCTCCGTGAACCGCTCCGGGCGGCGGAACGCATCGCATTCTTCCAGCAGCTTCAGCACGGTTTCCGGCCGCAGCTGCAGCGCGCGATGCACGTTGGTGTGTTCCTTCGCAGTGAGGCGGGCCAGCTCGCGGTGCGCAGTGGGGACCTTCAGCCTGGAACACAGGGCATCGATCAGCGGCAGGCTGCGGGATTCATGCATGATGTGCTTCGGCCACTGCTCGCGAGGCGTGGTGCCCTTGCCCAGGTCATGGGCGAGCACGGCGAAACGCACGGTGACCGGTGCATCCAGCTCCGCCGCGCGCCGCAGGCACAACATCACGTGCACGCCGGTGTCGACCTCCGGGTGCCACTGCGGTGGCTGTGGCACGCCGAACAGCTTGTCCACTTCCGGAAACACCACGGCCAGCGCGCCGCAGTCGCGCAGCACCTGGAAGAACACATCCGGCCGAGCCTCACCCAGCGCACGGTCGGTCTCCTGCCACACGCGTTCGGCAACCAGCGCATCAGCCTCACCCGCGGCGACCATCTGCCGTGCGAGCTCCAGCGTGCTTTCATGCACGGTGAACCCCAGCGGTGCAAAACGTGCCGCGAACCGCGCAAGGCGCAGGATGCGCACCGGGTCCTCGCTGAACGCCGCCGAGACATGCCGCAGCACGCGGGCCTTGATGTCGGCCTGGCCGTTGAAGGGATCCACCAGCCGCCCTTGCGCATCCTGCGCGATGGCATTGATGGTGAGATCCCGCCGCAGCAGGTCTTCCTCCAGCGTGATGTCCGGCGAGAATTCGGTGACGAAGCCGCGATAGCCGGGGCCGGTCTTGCGCTCGCGCCTTGCCAGCGCGTGCTCCTCATTCGTGTCGGGATGCAGGAAGACGGGAAAGTCGCGCCCCACCGGACGGTAGCCGGCCGCGAGCAATTCCCCGGCGCTGCCGCCGACGACCACCCAGTCCCGCTCCTTCACCGCGCGGCCCAGCAGTTGGTCACGGACGGCGCCGCCGACCAGATAGACTTGCATGCAGCGATGGTACCGAAGATCGATGCTCTGCGGCGGCGTCCCTGGCGCGCGGCAATCGTGCTGGCCGCGACGCTGCTGCTCGGCGGCTGCGGCATCGGCTACTACGCCCAGGCCGCACGCGGCCAGCTGGCGGTGATGCGGGCCCGGCAACCCATCGACAAGCTGGTGGCTGCGCCGGGAACGGGCGAGGAACTCAAGTCACAGCTGCTGCGCGCGCGCCGCATCCGCGACTTCGCCTCCGCCCGGCTGAGACTGCCGGACAACGGCGCCTACCGCAGCTACGCCGACATCGGCCGGCGCTATGTGGTGTGGAACGTGGTGGCCGCGCCGGAATTCGCGATAGAACCGCGCCAGTGGTGCTTTCCGGTGGTGGGATGCGTGGCCTATCGCGGCTACTTCCGCGAGCAGGCCGCGCGCGACTTCGCCGCGCAACTGAAGGCGGCGGGCGATGACGTGGTCGTTGGCGGGGTGCCCGCGTACTCCACCCTCGGCCGCGTGGCCGACCCTTTGCTCAACACGGTGACCGGGTACGACGAGCTGGACCTTGCCGGCCTCATCTTCCACGAACTGGCCCACCAGATGGTGTGGAAGCCCGGCGATTCCTCCTTCAACGAAGCCTTTGCCACGGCGGTGGAAGAGGAGGGCGTGGCACGTTATGCCGCCGCTTACGCCGACACAGCCATGCTCGAAGAATGGCGCAACCGCCGACGGTTGCGGGAAGAGGTGACTGCCCTGTTCATTGCGGCCCGTTCGGACCTCGCGAACCTCTATCGCCAGCGGATCGCGCCGGAATTGATGCGCACCCGCAAGGCCGAACGCATCGCGCGACTGCGCGAGGATGTGCGCGGCCTGGAACAGCGTTACGGCCGGCGTTCCGGCTACGGCGGCTGGTTCGAGGCCGGCCTCAACAATGCACACCTGGCCTCGGTGGCCACCTACTACGACCAGGTGCCGCGCTTCGAAGCCATGCTGCGCGAAGACTGCGGCGGTTACCTGCCCTGTCTCTACGTACGCGCCCGCGACGCGGCGCGAAAAGAGAAGCCGGCCGCGCGGCAAGCAGGCGGCTGAAAAAAAGCCCCGTCCGGAGACGGGGCTTTGGGGATGTCAGCGACGGGTCACGCCGCCTCGACCGTCACGCGCTTCGGCGCCACTTCCGGCTTCTTCGGGATCGAAACCGACAGCACGCCATGCGTGAACTTCGCCTTGATGGCATCTCCCTGCACATTGTCGGGCAGGGTGAAGCGACGCATGAAGCTGCCGGTCACGCGCTCGAGCCGCTCGTAGCCGACCGCGTCTTCACGCCGTTCGGCCTTGCGCTCGCCGCGCAGCGTCAGCACGCCCTTCTCGGCGGTGACCTCGATGTCTTCCGGCTTCACGCCGGGCAGATCGGCCGTCAGCACGAATGCGTCCTTCTCCTCGTGCACGTCCACGGCGGGAATGTAGGACACGCTGTTGCCTGCCGGCGCGGCCAGGAATCCATCCAGGTCGCGGCTCAGGCGGTTCAGCAGACCCCAGGGCTCACGAATTGCAATATTCATAGTCTGTTGCCTCCTGCAGGCACGTAAATTTCATTCACGGACCCTATCTAGGGGGCAGGAAAAATGTTTCAAGGGCCCGCGGGCTGCAGCCTGACGGGAACCGGGACATTGCACAGGTCGATGTGGCCCGCGGGGCGCCGGTAGAACTCATCCACACGGTTGCGCCGGGCCTCTGTTGCATCGCGAAAACTGCTGCTGTCGCTGCGCAGCACCTCGATGCGCGGCCGCACCTCGGCGGGGAGCTCGCTGCCCAGCACCAGCGCCCGTATGGGCATGCGCTCTTCCGGTCGCGCATACATGCCCATTTCCTCAGTGCCGCGCTTCAGCGCACTGAGGTACTCCATGCCCATCAGCACCCGCCCCACAACAGTGATGTTGTCGTCCAGCTGCCGCGGTGCCTGGCCGATCACCACATACAGCTCGGCGCCAGTGCTGCTGTCCGGCTCGTTGCTGCGCCCGGCGCCGACGGCGCCATAACAATGCGCCAGCCAGGCCTTGCCGGAGCGGGGATCGCGCGCAGCAGGGAAGCTGTCGACGAAGCCGGATTCCGGCGCCCAGCCATCGCGGTCGGGCAGGGGATCGAAAGGCAGGTCCTTCGAATCGCGATGGAACTCCGCCGGCAGCTTGCGCTTCGCACCACCCAGCGATTTCGCCTTCGCCGGATCATCGGCATCCGCGTCGCCGAACTGCGCCACGAAGTTGTCCTGCACGCGGTACACGCTGGTGCCATCCCAGAAGCGCTCGCGCGCCAGGGTGCGGATGTTGGCCGCATGTTCCGGCGCGAAGCGCGGCGCGAGCTCGATGATCACGATGCCGCCGTTGACCTGCATGAACAGCAGGTTGGCAGGATCGGGCTGGCGCCAGTGGGAGGCGGGCGCGGCGTCGATGATCTCCCCGGCACTGCGCCAGGCCTGGCGCGGCGGCTCGGCTGCGCCGGCTGCCAGGCAGGCCATGAGACCCAGGGCTGCCACCGGAATGCAGTGGCCCGGCAAGCTGCGCGCAACCAGGTGTTTCACCGTCGTGGCTCCTCAGTTCCGCGCGCCATGCGCTGCACCGTGCCCATCAGCCGCAGCAGGTTGCCACTCCACATGTCGGCGACCTGGGCCTCGGTGTAGCCCTCCTGCAGCAGCCGCGCCGTCAGCTTCGGCAGCAGCGACACATCCTCGAAACCGCTCACGCCGCCGCCGCCATCCCAGTCCGCGCCGAAGCCGACGTGCTCCGGCCCTGCCACCCGCAGGATGTGCAGCACATGGCGCATGTAGTCCTCGAAATCCGGCGGCCCCTCGCGCGCATCCTTCAGGTAGGTGCCATAGGAATTCACCTGGATCACTCCGCCTGCCTGGGCGAGGCGCCTGATGCGCGCGTCGTCGATGTTGCGCGGATGCTCGTACACCGCATCGGCACCCGTGTGCGTGAGGATGATGGGAGCGCGGGAGATCTCCAGCAGCTGGTCGAACACCGCGTCCGAGGCATGTGACTGGTCTAGCAGGATGCCGAGCCGGTTGGCCTCGGCCACCAGCGCGCGGCCTTCAGCAGACAGGCCATTCCACTCCGGTGGCGAGGTGGCCGAGTCGGCGAATTCGTTGCTGGCGCCATGCACCAGTCCCAGCACCCGCAGCCCCTGCGTGTAATAAAAACCCAGCAGCGAGGGATCAAGCGCCAGCGGCGAGGCATTTTCCATGCTGATGAACACCACGCGCCGCCCCGCGGCGGCAATGCGCGGCGCATCCGCGGGAGTGAGTGCCAGCTCGAAGTGTTCCGGATGCGCCGCGAGCATGCGCTGGATCTGCAGCAGCCGCAGCAGCCCGTGGTCGCGCGCCTTGCGGTTGTCGGCCAGCGTGCGGCCGGACTGTGGCGTGTAGATCACCCACATGCCGCCATCCAGCCCACCCTCGATCATGCGGGGGAGGTCCACCTGGCTGCCCTGGGGCCCGTGTGAGTGCCGCTGCAGGATGTCCCAGCCCGCTTCGTCAAAAAGCCGCGGCGTGTCCAGGTGGCTGTCGAGCACCAGCATGCGCTCATGCATGGCACGCACGGCCGCCGGCGCGGCTTCTGCGGCCACCAGCGGCGGCGCCAGCAGCACGCACAGTGTCGCCGCAGTAAATCGCACAGCGAAATTCAGGCTCACTTCAGGGTTTCCCTTGCACCATCTTGCAATGCCCGCCACGCCGCGTGCCGCGCCGTGCGCTGGCGCACGGTTCACATAATGCTGTTTGCCATATAGTCTGGTCCATCCCGCCAGAGCCAGGTCATCGTTGCAAGAGCCATGATCAGAGCAGCCTTTTCCATCCGTCATTGCCTGAGCAGCGCCATCGCGCTCCTGTTGTTCGCCCTGCCCGCGGCCGCCGGCGACCACCTGCCGTTTCCCGCCGAGCTGAAGAAGGACGTGGATTTCTGGATCCGCGTCTACAGCGAGGTCAGCACCAGCGAGGGTTTCCTGCACGACGAGCGGGACCTCTCCATCATCTACCGCAAGCTGGAGTTTGCGCCCGACATCGCCCCGTCGGCGCGCCGTGATGCCGTGGATGCCGAGCGCGAGAAGATCGTGCTGATGCTCAAGCGCCTGGCCGCGGGCGCAGACAAGCTCAGTGCCGACGAAAAGCGCATCCGCGAAGCCTTCGGCGACGCGGCCACGCCGGCGCGTTTCCGCGAAGCCGCGCGGGGCGTGCGCTTCCAGATGGGCCAGTCCGAGCGTTTCCGCGCGGGGTTGGAGCGTTCGGGCACCTGGGAAGGGCATATCGCGCGCACCTTTGCCGCCCATGGCCTGCCGCCGGAGCTGGCGACCCTGCCGCATGTGGAATCCTCCTTCGACCCCACCGTGTATTCCAAGGTGGGTGCCGCGGGCATGTGGCAGTTCATGCCCGGCACCGGCCGGCTCTACCTGCGCATCGACGATGCAGTGGATGAGCGCATGGATCCCTTCCGTGCCACCGAGGCCGCCGCGAAGCTGTTGCAGGCCAATTACGAGATCCTCGGCAGCTGGCCGCTGGCGCTCACTGCCTACAACCATGGTGCCGCCGGCATGGCGCGCGCGCGCGACTCCATGGGCACCACCGACATCGCCACCATCCTGCGCAAGTACAAGAGCCGCAGCTTCGGCTTCGCCTCGCGCAACTTCTATGTGTCGTTCCTCGCGGCGCTCACCATCGATCGCGACCCCGGGAAGTACTTCCCGGGCATCGAGCGCAAGCCGGAGATGAGCTCGGTAGAAGTGGAGATGCCGGCCTTCATTCCGGCCGCTGCCCTGGCAAAGCAGCTGGGCATCGGGCGTGACGAGCTGCAGAGCCTCAACCCGGCGCTGCTGCCTGCCGTCTGGAGCGGGCAGCAGTACGTGCCGCGGGGCTACCGGCTTCGCCTGCCGGCCGATGCGGCGACATGGACCCCGCAGCGCCTGGCCCTCAACATCGCGCCCGAGCACCAGTTCAGCAGCCAGCCCCGGCCGCCGGTATACCAGGTGCGCGCCGGTGACACGCTCAGCGGTGTCGCCGCCCGCAACGGCCTGACCGCCGCAGAGCTGGCAAGGCTCAATGGCCTCTCGTCGCAGGCGAAGCTGCGCATCGGCCAGCGCCTGAAGCTGCCCGTGCCACCGGGCGCGGCCCGCACCGACCAGCTGGCCGGCACGCTGGAGCCTGGGGCAGGCGCCAGGGCCGAGAACTCCGCGTCGCTGTGACGCGATAGAAGGCAAGGCCTTGCGGCGCATCTATAATGCATCGCATGAAATGGCTGGCAGGTCAGTCAACTTGAGACTGCGTCCATTCCTCCTGGCATTGCTGGGGGCGGCGCTGCTGCCGCCTGGCGCCCTGCGCGCCGAGACTGCGGTGGCGCCGGTGGTGCACGCGGTGCCGCTGGCGAACATGCCGGTGGTCACGCGGGTAGTGGTGCGCAAATCCGCGCGGCGCATGGACCTGATGAGTGGCGAGCAGGTGCTGCGCAGCTACCGGGTCTCCCTGGGCCTGCAGCCGCAGGGCCCGAAGGAGCGCGAAGGGGATTTCCGCACCCCCGAGGGCCGCTACCAGCTCACGCGGCGCAATCCGCGCAGCGACTTCTTCCTCTCGATCCAGGTGTCCTATCCCAGCGAGCGTGATGTGAAGCGCGCCGTGGCCAATGGCTGGGAGCCGGGCGGGGCCATCATGATCCACGGCATGCCCAACAGGCTGAAGCAGGATCCGGACTACTACAAGCGCGACTGGACCGACGGGTGCATCGCGGTCAGCAACTCGGACATGCTCGAGATCTGGCTGTTCACCGACCACGACACGCCCATCGACATCCTGCCCTGAAGGCGGGAGCGCATGGCGGGGGAATTCCTCTGGAAGCTTCGATAGAACTGCCCGAGCTGGTGGATGCCAGCGTCGGCCCGCGCGGCAGCCTGGAAATGCTGTCGCAGTCCGAGATCGACGCGCTGCTCAACTCCGATGCCGGCGGCATCCACCCGCTGTTCCGCAAGTGCGCGCTGGCGGTGCTCAACTCCGGCAGCGACAACGACAACGCCAAGGAGCTGTTCGAGCAGTACCGCGACTTCCAGGTGCGCGTGGTGCGCCATCCCTGGGGCATCCGCCTGGAGATCACCAACGCGCCGGCCCGCGCCTTCGTCGACGGGCAGATGATCAACGGCATCAAGGAACACCTGTTCGCGGTGCTGCGCGATGTGGTCTTCATCGCCCACGAGATCGAGCAGGGCGGGCGTTTCGACCTGGCCACCGGTGCGGGCCTCACCAACGCCGTCTTCCACGTGCTGCGCAACGCGCAGGTGCTCAACCGGCGCATCCGGCCCAACCTGGTGGTGTGCTGGGGCGGCCATTCCATCAACGAGACCGAATACCAGTACACCAAGCGCGTGGGCTACGAGATGGGCCTGCGTGGGCTGGATGTGTGCACGGGCTGCGGTCCTGGCGCCATGAAGGGCCCGATGAAGGGTGCGACCATCGGCCACGCCAAACAGCGCATCTCCTCCGGGCGGTACATCGGGCTCACCGAGCCCGGCATCATCGCCGCCGAGCCGCCCAACGCCATCGTGAACCAGCTGGTCATCATGCCGGACATCGAGAAGCGGCTGGAGGCCTTCGTGCGCCTGGCGCACGCCGTGGTGGTCTTCCCCGGCGGCGTGGGTACGGCCGAAGAGATCCTCTACCTGCTTGGCATCCTGCTCGACCCGGCCAACGCGGAGCAGCAGTTGCCGGTGATCCTCACCGGTCCGCAGTCCAGCGCAGGCTATTTCGAGCAGATCCGCCGCTTCCTGCAGGCCGCAGTGGGGCCCGAGGCGCTGGCCCGGATCAACATCATCATCGGTGATCCGGCCGCGGTGGCGCGGCAGCTGGTCACCGACGTGGCGCGCGTGCGCAGCCAGCGCCGCGCGAACAGCGACTCCTACGCTTTCAACTGGCTGCTGCGCATTCCCGAAGACTTCCAGCATCCCTTCGTGGTCACGCACGAGAGCATGCGGGCGCTGGAGCTGCACCGTGGCCTGCCGCCACATGTGCTGGTGGCCAACCTGCGGCGCGCGTTTTCCGGCATCGTCGCCGGCAATGTGAAGGAACACGGCATCGCCGCGATCGAGCAGCATGGCCCCTTCGAGATCAGCGGCGATCCCGAGCTGACGCAGCTGCTCGATGAGCTGCTGGCCGCGTTCGTGTCGCAGGGCCGCATGAAGCTGCCGGGTACAGCCTATAAACCCTGCTATCGCATCGTCACGTGACGTAGTTCCTGTCGATTTAACCGGCACCTTTCCTACCCTGCATGCAGGTTGAAGTAGAAAGGCGGTGGCGGTTATGTCGAACGAAGCGCAGGGCGATGATCTGGCCGCCACGGGTGAACATCCGGCTCCCGGAGCCTCCGAGCAGTTCGCCGAGTGGTCCGCGCGCATGCAGCGGGGCCGCGGTCGCCATGCGGCCATCAGCCGCAACCTGAACACCTGGTCGAATTACAAGAACTGGTCGGAAAAGGTCCGCCAGTCCTGGGAATCCGACGTCGCGCCACGCCCGACCCGCAAGTAGCCCATGGAAAAGCTGCTGTTGATCTGGGACGAGATGGAAGACTGGCTGCGTCTGGGCCTCTACGCGGTGCCGGGGCTGCGCAACCGCCTCAGATAGCCCGCACGGGCCACGGTTTCGCCGTCCGGCCCCTTGAATTGAGCGTCCACGGCCCTATCCTCACGGCGGTTTCCGCTGACGAGAGAGTACGGCCGCATGTCCACGACCACAGAAGCCACCCCGAACGGGGCAGGTACCCCCTCCGGCGCCTCTGCCGCATCCGAAACGCTGGGCTTCAAGGCCGAGGTGCGTGAGCTGTTGAAGCTCATGATCCACTCGCTCTACAGCCATCGCGAGATCTTCCTCCGCGAGCTGATTTCCAACGCCTCCGACGCCAACGACAAGCTGCGTTTCCTGGCCATTGCCGAACCGGCGCTGCTGGGGGAGGAGCGGGAACTGGGCGTGTGGATCACACCGGACGAGAAGGGCGGCACCGTGTCCATCCGCGACAACGGCATCGGCATGACGCGCGAGGAGGCGGTGGCCCACCTGGGCACCATCGCCAAATCCGGCACGGCCGAATTCGTGAGCCGCCTCAGCGGCGATGCCGCGAAGGATTCACAGCTCATCGGCCAGTTCGGCGTTGGTTTCTATTCCGCCTTCATCGTCGCCAGCAAGGTCGAGGTGCTCAGCCGCAAGGCCGGCGAGCCAGCCAGTGCCGGCGTGCGCTGGAGCTCCTCGGCCGACGGCGACTACACGGTGGAGACCATCGAGCACGCCCCGCGCGGCACCACCGTGATCCTGCACCTGAAGGATGACGCGAAGGAGTTCGCCGACACCTGGCGCCTGCGATCGCTGGTGCGTCGCTACTCCGACCACCTGGCCTTCCCCGTGCACATGCCGAAGAGCGGCGAGGCCAGCCTCGACTACGAGGCGGTGAACCAGGGCAAGGCGCTGTGGACCCGCCCGCGCACCGAAATCACCGACGAGGAATACCGCGAGTTCTACAGCCACATCTCGCATGACACCGAGGCGCCCCTGGCCTGGAGCCACAACAAGGTGGAGGGCAAGCGCGAATACACCAGCCTGCTCTACCTGCCGGCCCGCGCCCCCTTCGACCTGTACCACCGCGATGCCGCCCGCGGCCTGAAGCTGCACGTGAAGCGCGTGTTCATCATGGACGACGCGGAGCAGTTCCTGCCGCTTTACCTGCGCTTCTTCAAGGGCGTGCTCGATTCCTCCGACCTGCCGCTGAACGTGTCGCGCGAGCTGCTGCAGAACGACCCGGAAGTGGAGGCGATGAAGGGTGCGCTCACCAAGCGGGCGCTCGACCTCATCTCCCGCCTGGCGAAGGATGAGCCGGAAAAGTACGCCACCTTCTGGAAGGAATTCGGCCAGGTGCTCAAGGAGGGCGTGGGCGAGGACTACCCCAACCGCGACAAGCTTCTTCCGCTGCTGCGCTTCAACAGCACGCACGAGGCCGGCGACGACGACAAGGTAGCGCTGCCCGACTACGTGGCGCGCGTGCGCCCGGGCCAGGACAAGATCTACTACGTGCTGGCCGAGAGCCGTGCCGCCGCCCGCAGCAGTCCCTTCATCGAGCAGCTGCGCGCACGCCAGGTGGAAGTGTTGCTGCTGGGCGACCGCGTCGATCCCTGGATCATGGGCCAGCTGCACGAATACGAGGGCAAGTCCTTCCAGGATGCGGCTCGTGGCGACCTCGATCTGGCGAAGATCGAGGGCGGCGACAAGCCCGCCGACGCCCCGGGCGAGGACGACCCCGCCACCAGGGAGCTGTTCGAGCGGGTGAAGAAGGAGCTGGGCGATGCCGTGGCCGGTGTGAAGGCCAGCCGCCGCCTCGCCGAGTCCCCCGCCTGCCTCACGCGCGGCGCTGATGACATGAACGAGGCCATGCGCCGCATGCTGGCCGCTGCGGGCCGCGAAATGCCCGCGTCGAAGCCCGAGCTGGAACTGAACCTCTCCCACCCGCTGGTGAAGCGTCTCAACGGCCTCGCCGGCGAGGACTTCAGCGAACTGGCGCGGCTGCTTTTCGACCAGGCCCAGCTCACCGAGCATGGCCAGGTGGCCAACCCGGGTGAATACCTGAGGCGCCTCAACAGCCTGCTGGTCAAACTGCTGCAATGAGCAAACCTGATCCAGAAGAACTGCGCCGGCGGCTGACCCCGCTGCAGTACCAGGTCACGCAGGAGAAGGCCACCGAGCGCGCCTTCACCGGCGAGTATGCCGCGCACTGGGTTGCCGGCACCTACTACTGCATCTGCTGTGGCACGGACCTGTTCGAATCAGACAACAAGTTCGACGCGGGCTGCGGCTGGCCCAGTTTCTGGCTTCCCCTGGCCGGTGAACGCATCCACCAGCATCGCGACACGTCCTACGGCATGGTACGCATCGAGGTGACCTGCGCTGCCTGCGAAGCACACCTGGGCCATGTGTTCGACGATGGCCCGGAACCCACGGGCCTGCGCTACTGCATCAACTCCGCGTCGCTGGGATTCCGGCCGCGCGACGCAGCCTCTTGAACGCGCCCGACGCCGGGCGGCTGGCATTGCCCGGACCTGCCGGAGCGCTGGAGGCGGTGATCGAGGTGCCGCCAGGCGCCGCTGCGCCGGCAGCCTTCATGGTGGTCTGCCATCCGCATCCCCAGCACGGCGGCACCATGAACAACAAGGTTGTCACCACGCTGGCACGCGCGGCACATGCCCTGGGCGTACCCACCATCCGCTTCAATTTCCGCGGCGTCGGCGCCAGTGAAGGCAGTTTCGATGCAGGGCGGGGCGAGATCGAGGATGCACTGGCTGCCATCGCCGCCGGACGACAGCGTTGGCCCGCAGCAGCACTCTGGCTGGCGGGATTTTCCTTCGGCGGCATCATTGCGCTGCGCGTGGCAACGCATGCCGCGGCTGGCCCGGTGGCGAAACTGGTGACCGTTGCGCCCGCGCTCGGTCGCGACTTCAGCGATCCCGGCGACATCAGCGTTCCATCCTGCCCCTGGCTGATCGTGCAGGGCGATGCGGATGAAGTGATCGATGGCGCGCTGGTCATCGAGTGGGCGGGCCGCATCGAACCTGCGCCCCGCCTTGCGGTGCTGCCAGGCGTGGGGCACTTCTTCCACGGCCGGCTTGCTGAACTGCAGGAGCAGGTGCAGGAATTCCTGGGCGCCTGACCGGCGCCACAAACTAAAAGGCCCGGAAAACCTGCGTTTTCCGGGCCTTTGAAGCCGATGATGGCGTGGGAGGTCTTAGTTGACCATCGCCTTGAGGCTCTTGAGCGGCAGCGCGCGAACCTTCTTGCTGGCCGGCTTGGCCTTGAACATCATTTCTTCGCCGGTGAACGGGTTGACACCCTTGCGCGCCTTGGTGGCGGGCTTCTTCACGACCTTCAGCTTGAGCAAGCCAGGCACCGTGACGACGCCGTTGCTGCGCAGGCTCTTGCGGATGACGCCGTTCAGTGCTTCAAAAACTCCACTGACCTGCTTGCGCGACAAGTCCGTGTCCTTGGAAATCGCAGCCAGAATCTCGGACTTGGTCGGTGCGCCGCCCTTCTTCGCCATGTTGGGATACTCCCACGTGTTGTGTTTCTGTGTGACGGGAACATTCCCGCCGATCGAACAATCCGCGCGAAACATAGCACATGCGCGAAGTCACGCAAGGGCTTTTTTTCAAGTGTTTTCGCGTCAGCCGATGTATTGGCGAAGGATGATGCGCAGCGCCTGTATCGCGATGCATGCCCACAATGGCGAGAGATCCAGTCCACCCAGTGGCGGAATCACGCGGCGGATGGGATTGAGCACCGGATTGCAGATCGAGGCGAGCAATGCCTGCGCCGGCGAGTAATTACCCGGTGCAACAAATGACAGTAGCGCGTTGAGAAACATGGAAATCAGGTAGGTGATCAGCACCAAGTCGAGCACGTCCAGCACTGTCGCGGCCAGCAGCCTTCCAGGCGCTGGAGCGGGCACGCCGGCCAGCGCCAGCAGCAGCCACAGCTTCAGCAGCGTGCACAGCACCACTGCGACCAGGCTGGCCGTGTCGACCTTGCCGACGGGAGGCAGCACCTTGCGCAGCGGCAGCACCACCGGATTGGTGAGCTGCACGATGGCCCGCGCCAGCGGATTGCGGAAATCGGCACGCACCACTTGCAGCAGCAGCCGCAGCAGCAGCACGGCCGAATACAGCGTGAACAGGATGTCGAGGACGTAGCGCAGGGCGGCGGCCATGCTTCAGCCCCTGGCTGCGCCGAACTGGCTGGCCAGCTCGCGACTGCGTTCCGCCGCAGCACGCATCGCAGCCACCACTGCGGCGGGCAGGCCTGAAGCATCGAACTGCGCCAGCGCAGCAGCCGTGGTGCCACCACGGGACGTGACGGCAGCGCGCATTGCCGCCAGGTCGGGCGTAGCCTCGGCGGCCACCATCTGGCCCGCGCCGGCAAGCGTGCGCGCCGCCAGTTGTCGCGCAACCGCAGGATCGAGTCCCTGTGCGGTGGCCGCCTCGGCCATCAGCTCGGCGAGGCGGAAGAAGTAGGCAGGGCCGCTGCCGGACAGCGCGGTGACCAGGTCGAGGTCCGCTTCCGTCTCCACCCAGAGTGCAAGGCCGGTGGCTGCCAGCAACTCGAGCGCCCGCGCACGGCCAGCCTCATCGACGCTGGCATCGGCAAACAGGCCGGTGGCGCCGGCACCGATCACGGCCGGACGGTTGGGCATGGCCCGCACCACGGGTACCCCCGGCCCGATCCATTGCCGCAGCTGGCTGATGGTGATGCCCGCGGCGACCGAAATCACCAGCGGCCGGCCGCTGCGTAGTCCGGCTGCGATGCTGCGGGTCACCTCACCCATCACCTGGGGTTTCACGGCCAGCACCACCACATGCGCGCCGGCGATGGCGGCCTGGTTGTCGTCGCTGACCTGCACGCCAAGTTCCGCGGCCAGTGCGGCGCGGGTGGCTGCCGTGGCCGCGGTGACCGTGATGCGTTCGGGGTCGATGCTGCGGGCAAGCAGCCCGCCCAGCAGTCCCCGCGCCATGTTGCCGCCACCAATGATGGCGACCTTGAAGGTATCGGTGCTCATGCGGGGGATTCTACGTGAGGCCGCGGGCCGAACAGGGCAGTGCCGATGCGCACGATCGTAGCCCCTTCGGCGATCGCCGCATCCATGTCGGCGCTCATGCCCATCGAAAGCGTGTCCAGCGGCAGCCCCGCGGAGCGCAGCGTGTCAGCCACTTCGCGCAGGTGCGCGAAGCCGGCGTGCTGCTGCTGTGGTGCTGCCTCGAAGGGCAGCATGCACATCAGGCCGCGCAGCCGCAGGCGTGGCAGCGCCGCCACTTCCCGGGCCAGCGCCAGGCATTGCGCGGGATCCACGCCGGCCTTGCCCGGATCATCCGCGACCCGCACCTGCAGGCACACGTCCAGGGGCGGCAGGTAGTGCGGTCGCTGGGCCGACAGCCGTTCGGCAATGCGCGCGCGATCGATGCCGTGCACCCAGTGAAAATGGTTGGCAACGGGGCGGGTCTTGTTGGCCTGGAGCCGCCCGATGAAGTGCCAGGTGGCTGCAGTTGCGGTCAGTGCCTCGATCTTGGGCAGGGCCTCCTCCACGTAGTTCTCGCCGAACGCGGTGAGTCCGAGCCCCAGTGCCTCCCGGATACGCTCCACCGGTTGCCCTTTTGACACCGCAAGGAGCGTGACGGAGTGCACATCGCGGCCAGCGCGGCTGGCGGCCGCGGCGATGCGTTGCCGCAGCGCTGCAAGATTCGTAGCCAGCGAAACACTGGATGTGGCGTCAGGGGCCGAATTCTGAGGAGTGCGTATCATGGGGAGGGGCAAGGCGGTGGACTATACTGCCGGTGTAACGTAATCGGAGCTTCCATGGCCCTGGATATTGCCCAGCTGCTCGCCTTTGCGGTCAAGAACAAGGCCTCTGACCTGCACCTCTCGGCCGGCGTTCCGCCGATGATCCGCGTGGATGGCGACATGAAACGCGTCAACATGCCCGCGCTCTCCCACAAGGAGGTGCACAGCATGGTGTACGACATCATGAACGACAAGCAGCGCAAGAACTACGAGGAGTTCTTCGAGACCGACTTCTCGTTCGAGATTCCCAAGCTGGCGCGCTTCCGCGTCAACGCCTTCAACCAGAACCGTGGCGCCGGCGCCGTGTTCCGCAGCATTCCCTCCACCATCGTGGGGCTCGATGACCTCGGTGCGCCGAAGATCTTCCGCGACCTGTGCATGCTGCCGCGTGGCATCGTGTTGGTCACCGGTCCCACCGGCTCGGGCAAGTCGACCACCCTGGCCGGCATGATCGACTACATCAACGACAACCGGCCGGACCATATCCTCACCATCGAGGATCCGATCGAGTTCGTGCACGAGTCCAAGCGCTCGCTGATCAACCAGCGCGAGGTGCACCGTGACACCCTGGGCTTTGCCGAGGCGCTGCGGTCCGCGCTGCGTGAGGATC
This sequence comes from Pseudomonadota bacterium, assembly GCA_030852845.1. GTDB lineage: Bacteria > Pseudomonadota > Gammaproteobacteria > Steroidobacterales > Steroidobacteraceae > ZC4RG30. Next base: position 10,577 of record JALYWF010000124.1, on the reverse strand, counting down.
CGGACATCGTCCTGGTCGGCGAAATGCGCGACCTGGAGACCATCCGCCTGGCCCTCAGCGCTGCCGAGACCGGCCACCTTGTATTCGGCACGCTGCACACCAGTTCCGCCGCCAAGACCATCGACCGCGTGGTCGACGTGTTTCCCGCGGCCGAAAAAGAGATGGTGCGCTCCATGCTGTCGGAGTCGCTGCGCGCGGTGATCTCCCAGACCCTGCTGAAGAAGACCGGCGGCGGCCGCGTGGCGGCGCACGAGATCATGATCGGCACACCGGCGATCAGGAACCTGATCCGCGAGGGCAAGATCGCGCAGATGTATTCGGCCATCCAGACCGGCCAGGCGCAGGGCATGCAGACGCTCGACCAGTGCCTCACCGAGCTGGTGGCCAAGGGCATCGTGAGCAAGGAAGAGGCCCGCTACAAGGCGCAGAACAAGGACGCCATGTAGTGCCCGTCTTCGCCACCTTCAGCAAAGAACCAGAATGAACCAGGCAGGGTGAGGCAGTGGAGCGCGAACAAGCCATCAAGCTGATCCAGGATCTCCTGCGCCGCCTCGTCGAGCGCAAGGGTTCCGACCTGTTCCTGACCGCCGGCTTCCCGCCCGCGGTGAAGATCGACGGCGAGATCCGCCCGCAGACCGAGCGCGCGCTCACGGCCGAGCAGGCCGCGACGCTGGTGCGCGCCATCATGAACGACCGGCAGACGCGCGAATTCGACTCCAGCAAGGAATGCAACTTCGCCATCGCGCCGCCGGGCATCGGCCGCTTCCGCGTGAGTGCCTTCGTGCAGCAGGGCGCCGTGGGCTGCGTGATCCGCACCATCAACGCCACCATTCCCACCTTCGAGGAGCTCGACCTCCCGCCGGTGCTGAAGGACGTGGTGATGTCCAAGCGCGGCCTGGTGCTGCTGGTGGGCGGCACCGGTTCCGGCAAGTCGACCACGCTGGCGGCCATGGTGGGCTACCGCAATACCAACACCCGCGGCCACATCATCACCATCGAAGACCCGGTGGAGTACATCCACCCGCACAAGGGCTGCGTGGTCACGCACCGCGAGGTGGGCGTCGACACCGAGAACTGGCACGCGGCGCTGAAGAACACGCTGCGCCAGGCGCCCGACGTGATCCTCATCGGCGAGATCCGCGACCGCGAGACCATGGAATACGGCATCCAGTTCGCCGAGACCGGCCACCTGGTGCTGGCCACGCTGCACGCCAACAGCGCCAACCAGGCGCTGGACCGCATCATCAACTTCTTCCCCGAGGAGAAGCGTGAGCAGCTGCTGATGGATCTCTCGCTGAACATCAAGGGCATGATTTCCCAGCGCCTGGTGCCGCGCGAGGGCGGTGGCCGCATCGCCGCCACCGAGATCCTGCTGCACTCGCCGCTGGTGCAAGACCTGATTTTCAAGGGCGAGGTGCACAAGATCAAGGAAGTGATGTCCCGCTCCAACCGGCAGGGCATGAAGACCTTCGACCAGAACCTGTTCGAGCTCTATGAGGCCGGCTACATCTCCTATGACGAGGCCATCCGCAACGCGGACTCGAAGAACGAGCTGCGGCTGCGCGTGAAGCTGGAGAGCAAGCGCGATGCCCGCCCGGCCGACGATGCCGCCGGCCTTTCGCTGATGGACGAGAACGAAGGGCACTCACTGTGAGCGAGGATCCGAAGATCGCCGAGGCGGAGGAATACCGCGTCGGAGCCACGTCCTCCGGCGGCGGCTTCAAGACCCGCCCGCTGTTCAAGTTGATGGTGGAGAAGCGGGCCTCCGATCTTTTCTTCACCTCCAACTCGCCCATCAAGATCAAGATCGAGGGGCAGATCCACGCCATCAACAAGCAGGTGCTGGCGCCGGAGGCCGTGCGGGCCGCGGCCTTCAGCCTGATGACGCCGGAGCAGATCGAATATTTCCAGCGCGAGCTGGAGATCGACTTCGCGATTTCCGAGCCGGGCCTGGGCCGCTTCCGCTGCGCCATCTTCTACCAGCGCGGTTTCCCTGCAATGGTGATGCGCTACATCACCGCCGACATGCCGCGCCTCGAACAGCTGGGCCTGCCCGATTCGCTCAACGACCTGGCCAAGCTCAAGCGCGGCCTGATCCTGATGGTGGGTGCCACCGGCTCGGGCAAGTCCACCACGCTCGCGGCGATGATCAACTACCGCAACGAGAATTTTTCCGATCACATCATCACGATCGAGGATCCGATCGAGTTCCTGCACACCAACAAGCGCTCCATCATCAACCAGCGCGAGGTGGGCCTCGACACCAAGACCTACTCGCGGGCGCTGAAGGGAGCGATGCGCGCGGCGCCCGACGTGATCCTCATCGGCGAGATCCGCGACCGCGAGAGCATGGAGGCGGCGATCAGCCTGTCGGGTACCGGCCACCTGGTGCTGGCCACCCTGCATGCCAACAATTGCGCCGAGACGCTGGACCGGATCATCAACATGTTCCCGCACCAGCAGCACCCGCAGATCCTGCTCGACCTGTCGCAGTACCTGAAGGCCATCCTGGCGCAGCGCCTGGTGCCAGGCGCCGACGGCCGCCGCGCGGCGGCGCTGGAGATCATGCTCAACACGCCCCATATCAGCGACCTGATCCGCAAGGGCGACGTGAGCAGCATCAAGGAAGCCATCCAGGCCAGCGGCGAGAAGGGCATCCAGAGCTTCGACCATTCCCTGGTGGAGCTGTTCAAGGCCGGGCGGGTCTCGCTGGACGACGCGCTGGCGAATGCGGATTCGCGGACCAACCTCGAAGCGCGCATCAATTTCGGCTGATCCGGTGCCGGCTGGCGGGGCGTTAACAGGCCCTCAACCGTACTTAACCCCTTCTACCTGCCGCGGTTCCCCCGCGCTCCTGACGACGCGAACCAAGGCATGTACACCTGAGGGCGGGGCCGGAAGGACTGTACCGCCGGGTGGCTGGCCCCGGGTCGCGGTCCCATTCCTGAATGCCAGCTGATTCTGGACGCCCGGCATGCCGTGTTCCCAGTCGAGAACCGTTTCTTAACCGTTGGGAACGCGAAAAACTGGGAGTATTCTGGCTATATCCCTGCCTGTCGGCACGGGAGGAACGATGCAAAGACTCATCATCCGGCTTCTGGTGCCCGCGCTCCTGGCGGCAGCGACGGCCGCGCAGGCCCACAACGCCATCTGCAGCTGTTTCGACAATGGCGACGAATCCATCACCTGCGAAGGCGGCTTCAGCGATGGCGCGACGGCGGCAGGTGTGCCACTCAAGGTTCTCGACCAGTCCGGCAAGGTGCTGGTGGAAGGGGCGCTCGACAAGTCCGGCGAGTTCAAGTTCGCAAGGCCCAAGGTGCCGTTCCGCGTAGAACTGAATGCCGGTGAAGGGCACGTGGTGAAGATCGACGGACGCGACATTGAAAAGTGACATGCGGCTGCCGCGCCATTGCGGCAAGGCGCTCGTTGCAGCGCTTGGCTTGCTCGGTTGCGCAGCGGCGCAGGCTCATTTCCAGTTGCTCTACACCCCACAGGCAGCCTTGCGCGAGGCCGCGCCGGTGCCGCTGGCGCTGGTGTTCTCGCACCCGTTCGACAACGGCTTCACCATGGACATGGGCAAGCCCGAGGCGTTCTACGTGGTGCACCAGCGCGGCGATGGCGAGCCCCGCACCACCGACCTGAAGCAGTACCTGGAGCCCATCCAGTGGTCCGGCCTGGAGAGCAAGGCTTCAGCCTTCATCGCCAGCCCGCCACGCAACGTGACCCGTTCGCTGGGCGACTACACCTATGTGTTGCGCCCGTCCCCCTATTACGAGGCCAACGAAGAAAAATACATCCAGCAGATCACCAAGACCGTGGTGAACATCGGCGGCATTCCCGGCGAATGGGACCAGCCGCTGGGCCTGCCGGTAGAGATCGTGCCGCTCAACAAGCCTTATGCCAACTGGGTGGGCGGCGTGTTCCGCGCCGTCGTGATGGCCGGTGGCAAGCCCGTGCCGCATGCCGAGGTGGAGGTGGAATACCTGAACCATGAACCGCAGATCGATGCACGTCGCTTCGACCCTGTGGGCAGGGTCACGGCTCCGCAGGATGCCTACGTCACCCTCAGCATGCGTGCCGATGCCAACGGGCAGATCATCATCGGCCTGCCAAAGGCGGGCTGGTGGGGTATCTGCGCGCTGAACCTCGATGCTGGCCTCCAGCACCAGGGCAAGGCGCTTTCGCTTGACGCCGTGCTGTGGGTGCACGCCGTGGACATGGTGAAGTAGCGGCAGGCATGACCGCGGTCGCCCTCCACCAGGTGAGGCCGGCAGGCGCCCGCGGCGAGACGCTGGCGCTGGTCGTCGCCACATTGCTCGTGGGGCTCGGTCTCACCCTGTGGATCCGGGCCCACGGCACCTCCGGCGGCAGGCAGCAGATCTACGAATGGCAGGTCAGCGCCTTCGAGACGCTCGCTGGCCCGGACCAGGCCATCTACAACGCACTGGATGCCGCCAAGTACGACATCCTCTATCTCTACGACGACCTCAACATGATGAACCAGCCGGGTGAGACCTTCCGCTGGCCCTCCATCATGGAGCTCGAGGAATTCCTGGTGCCGCCCTTCGTGCGTGACGGCAGCTGGAAGCAGAACGGATCGCTGCAGTGGTCGCTGCACGAACCGCTGGACAAGGGCGAGATGCAGGGTTCGGTGATGTACCTGGGCACGGGCGGCAGCGCCGCCGGTCAGGGTTCCTTCCTGCTGGTGATCGGCCACGTACATGCGGGATTCTCGAACAACAATTCCCTGCTGATCTGGTGGAACGCCGAGCCGCAGGTGGCGATGCCGCAGAGCGGATTCAATGACAGCCTGATCCTGCAGGGCTGGCGGCAGGTGGTGCCCTACAGCGGCGCCACCGAGATTCGACGCCTCTTCGGCCCGCAGCCGGAGGACGCTGCAGCAGCCGAATCGCAGGACATCGCAGATGAACTGTTCGGGGGTGCGCAATGACGGGCACGAGACGGTCGGTGGCGGGCCTGCTGGGGCTGGCGGTGCTGCTCCTGTTTGCGCCCGGCGCACACCCTGCCGCGCCTGCACCACGGTTGAAGATCGGCATCACGCTGCATCCCTATTACAGCTTCGTGGCCAGCATCGTCGGCAACCGTGCCGACGTGATTCCCCTGATCGACGCCGACGCGAATCCGCATGGCTACACCCCGCAGCCCGGCGACATGGTGCGCATCGCCTCGATGGACGTGCTGGTGGTCAATGGCATCGGCCATGACAGCTGGGCCTTCGAGATCCTCGACGCCGCCGGCCGGCGCGGCAAGCTGAAGCTGATCCACGCCAACGACGGCGTGTCGCTGATCCCGGTGGCCGGCGCCCCGGCGGGCGAGAAGGTGGTCAACCCGCATACCTTCATCTCCACGACCGCGGCCATCCAGCAGGTGTACACCATCGCCTCGCAGCTGGGTGAGCTGGATCCCGCCAATGCGGCCTGGTTCCGTGACAACGCCCGTCGCTACGCGCTGGAGATCCGCAAGTTGCGCGCCGAATTCGACAAGAAGGTGGCCGGCGCCGACCTCTCGAAGTTCCGCTGCGCCACCATGCACAGCGGCTACGACTACATCCTGCAGGAGCTGGGCCTGCAGGTCACCGCGGTGATCGAGCCCCGGCACGGCGTGGAACCCACCGCGCGGCAGCTGGCAGAGACCATAGAGCGCATCAAGTCGGCGAAGGTGAACGTGCTGTTCGCGGAAAAATACTTCGCCAGCAAGCTTTCCGAAACCATCCGCCAGGCCACCGGCGTGCGCATGTATTCCATCTCGCACATCAGCAGCGGCACCTACACCCGCGAACGTTTCGTCGAGGAAATGCGCGAGAACCTGGCCACGCTGGCCACTGCCATCAACGAAAGCGCGCAGGGCGGCAACTGAAGGACGGATGATGCACGGTCCATCGATCGAGTTCACCGGTGTGGGCCTCAGCCTGGGCAACACGCGCGTGCTGGAAGACGTGAGCTTCAGCGTGCGCGCCGGCAGCATCCACTGCATCGTAGGCCCCAATGGCGGCGGCAAGACCTCGCTCATCCGCTCGCTGCTGGGGCAGATGCCACACACTGGCAGCATCGAGGTGCGCTGGCAGGAAAGTCGTGTCACGGGTTACGTGCCGCAGGTGCTCGACTTCGATCGCAGCCTGCCCGTCACGGTCCTCGACTTCATGGCGCTGACCGGCCAGCGCCTGCCGGCCTTCCTCGGCCCATCGAAGGCGCGGCGGGGCAAGGTCGATGAGGCGCTCGAACGAATGGGGCTGAAGGCGCGGCGCAACACCCTGCTCGGCAGCCTCTCCGGCGGCGAGCGCCAGCGCCTGCTGTTCGCCCAGGCCATGATTCCCGAGCCCGCACTGCTGGTGCTCGATGAGCCCATGGCTGGTGTCGACCTTTCCGGCGAGGGCATCATCGAGGGCGCCATCCGCGATTTCGCCCGCCGCGGCGGTACGGTGGTGTGGATCAACCACGACCTGGGCCAGGTACGCGAGATCGCGGATGCCATGACCTGCATCAATCGCCGGGTGGTGCTCGACGGACCGCCGCGCGAGGTGCTGGCCGGCGAACAGGCCGGGCTGCTGTTTCCGGGCCTCGCGGCCGTTGCCCGGGAGGCGCGCGCATGACCGCGCTGTACGACATTCCCCGCCAGTTCATCATTGGCCTCGCCGAGTCCGGGCACATCCACTTCACCTTCACCTATGCCTTCGTCGTCAACGGCTTCCTGTGCGCGCTGGTGATCGGACCGCTGCTGGGCGGCATGGGCACCATGGTGGTGGCCAAGCGCATGGCTTTCTTCTCGCAGGCCGTTGGCAATGCCGCGCTCACCGGCGTTGCCATTGGCGTGATCATCGGCGAGTCGTACACGGCACCCTATGTGTCGATGTTCAGCTTCTGCCTGCTGTTCGGGCTGTTCCTCAACTTTGCCCGCAACCGCACGAAGATGTCCTCGGACACGCTCATCGGCGTGTTCCTGTCGATCTCGCTCGCCATCGGCGCCACGGTGCTGCTGTGGGTATCGGCCAAGGTGAATACCCACATCCTCGACACGGTGATGTTCGGTTCCATCCTCACCGTGACCGACACCGACATCAGCGTGCTGCTGGCCACCGCGCTGATCTGCGCACTGGTGGCCCTGCCGCTGTACAACCAGATGCTGCTGGCCACGCTGAATCCGAGCCTGGCGCATGTGCGGGGCGTGCGGGTGAAGTTGCTGGAGTATGCGTTCGTGGTGCTGATCACTATCCTCACGGTGGCCTGCGTGAAGATCGTGGGGGCCGTGCTGGTGGAGGCGCTGCTGCTGATTCCGGCAGCGGCGGCCCGCAACGTGAACCGCACGCTGCGTGGCTTCGTCGGCTGGGCCATGGTCTTCTCCACGGTGAGCTGCGTGGCCGGCATCTATGTACCCCTGCGCTGGGACCTGCCGCTGCCCTCCGGCGGCGCCATCATCCTGGCGAGCGCGCTGATCTTCCTGGCCACGATGGCCCTGCGCATGGCGCTGCCGCGGTTCCGCGAAGCCACTTTCTGAGCATCGGGTTCCGGGAGGCTGTCATGCGCAGGCGCAACCACGGTCCGTACCAGTTCCTGCTGCTGGGGATGATTGCGATGGTCATGGCCGCGCCTTCGCACGCGGCGGAGCCGGCAGGCCCCGTGGTTCTCACCGGCAATCAGGCGACGTACTCCATTACCACCGCCTTGCTCGAGGGCACCCCCGTGCAGGTGCGCAATGTGCCCGAGGATGGCCGCGAGATGGCGGTGCTGCCCGACTACATCGCACGGCGCAGGGATGCCCTGGCGTCCGTGTTCGCTGCCGCCACCGCAGTGGTCACGCTGACCAACGCGCTGCCGGAAGACCCTCTCTATCGTTTTGCCCGCCAGGCCAACATCCGCGTCGTGAACATCGATGCGGCTGTGCCCTGGTCACCGGACATGCCCGGCGTGGCGCTGGTGCAGACCCCGGCCAGCAGCGTGACATGGGGCAGCGACCCGGATCCGGCTGGCAGCGCCACGGCTCCCTACCTCTGGCTGAGCCTTTCCAATGCCATCCGCATGGCCGACATCGTGGCGCATGACCTGGCTGCGCTGTTCCCCCAGTCGGCGCCGGCGATCACCGCCAACCTCGACCGGCTGAAACGCTTCCTGCTGCGCCAGCGCGGGGATTTCCAGGCCCGCCTGATCGAGGCGCAGAGCGACCTGGTGTTTGCGCTCACCGGGGACTTCATCTACCTCACCAACGACATGGGCCTGCTGGTGGATGGCTATTTCATCAAGCAGGACGTGCGCTGGACGGCAGCGGACCTGGCAGCCCTTGCCCGCCACCTGAAGGATCACGACATCAAGGTGGTATTGCACAAGTGGCAGCCCAGCGAGCCCATCCAGAAGGCAGTGCGGGACGGCGGCGCGCGCTTGGTGGTGCTGGATGCCGGCGACGGCGGCGTGGTGGTTGCAGGGGCGCTGGCGAAGGACGGCCTGCAGCAGGTCCTGGTGAAGGACCTGGAGGCCATCCTTGCAGCCCTGGGGGCGCCATAGCCGGCGCCAGAGCGGAACGCCGGCGACTACCGAAGCGGTGCCCGGGAGGGGGCGCCCTCCGTCAGGGACTCAGCGGACCCGTGGTCTCAGGTGCCGCCCAGCCACCGCCCAGCGCGACATACAGGTTCACCGCAGTGGTGAGCCGCTGCAGGCGCGCCCTGGCCATGCTGTCCTGGGCCGAATACAGCGACCGCTGTGCATCCAGGACTTCCTGCTGGTTGGCTGAACCTTCCCGCAGTTCCACCTGGGCAAGCTGCAGGGAGCGTTCCGAATTGGTCAGCTGCAGCCGCGTGGTTTCCTCCGACCGCCGGTTCGCTTCGGCAGTGGCCAGCGTGTCATCGATTTCCTTCAGCGCGCTGCGGATGGTGCTCGCGTAGTTCAGCAGGGCGATCAGCTCGTTGGATTCTGCGGTGAGCACACCCATGCGCTTCTCGCGGAAGCTGAAGATGCCCTCTGCAATGGAGAGCACGCCGCCCACGGAATAGGTCCGCGCGTCGGTGAGCTTGAACAGTTCCTGCGACCCGGTATTGCCGCTGGCGTTCAGCGTGAGGGTGACCGGAATGAGGCTGGCACGCGCAATGTAGACATTGGCTTGCGCGCTGGCCATGTCCAGTTCGGCGGCGGCAATGTCGGGCCTGCGCAGCAGCAATTCAGAGGGCACCCAGGGAGCGATGTCCGGAACAGAAAGCTGGTCGATGGGTTCGCCTTCGATCCTGAATTCCTGGGGCGTGACGCCCAGCAGCAACCCCAGGGCGGTTTCGGCCGCGCGCAGCTGGTTTTCCTGCGAGATCAGCTGGGTGCGCTGCTGCAGGACCTGCGTGGTTTGCTGGGTGAAATCGAATTCCCGGGAGACGCCTTCCCGCCAGCGCGCCTCGTAGATGCGCAGCAGCCGCTCGGCGATCTCCAGGTTGGTCCGCGTCGCGTTCACCTGCGAGCGGATCGAAAGCAGGTTGAAATAGGCTCGCGCCACGTTCTGCGCGATCGTGATGCGTGCCAGGTCGTGGTCGTACTTGCTGCCGATGAAGGTCGCCACCTGGTTGCGGTAGCGCGCCGCCTGGATGCCGAACAGGTCGAAGCTGTAGCTGGTGCTCAGTCCCACCGAGGTCTGGTCACTGGTGTTTTCCGGGGTCTGGTTGCCACCGGTCAGAGTGCGTCGCGTGCTGGCGCTGGCTGAGAGATCCGGGAACAGGTTCTCCTTGTTGATCTGCAGCGTGCGCTCGGCATTCTTGAGGCGCTCCTCGGCGATGATCAGGTTGGGGCTGTCGCTCAGCGCCCGCTCGATCAGCTGATTCAGCACCGGAGAGTTGAAGTTCTCCCACCACTTGACCGGCACGTTCTGTTCGGCCGTCTGTGAGATGGGGGCATCCCACCCCACCGGCATGACCACCGGATTGTCGACGCGCTTGACTGCATATGAGCAGCCAGCCAGGAGAGCCGTCGTCACCGCGGCGGCCACCATTTTCACTGCGGCACGTGGCCGCGATTGCATCAGGGAACTCACGATTACTCCGATTGCAGCGCCACTACCGGATCAAGGTAGGCGGCTTTCCGGGCTGGCAGCCAGCCGAAGATAAGACCGATGCTGAAGGCCGAGCAGAAGGCCAGCAGCACCGGGAAGAGGGTGTAGTGGATGGCGCGCTCGGTGAAGACTTCCACCAGCCACGCCGCCCCTATCCCGACAAAGACACCCAGCACGCCGCCTATCAGCGACACCACCAGCGCCTCGATCAGGAACTGCTGCATGATGTTGCGGGTGCGCGCGCCGGTGGCCATGCGGATGCCGATCTCGCGGGTGCGCTCGGTGACGCTCACCAGCATGATGTTCATCACGCCGATGCCGCCGACCAGCAGCGACACCGCGGCGATGCCGCCCAGCATCACGGTCATGGTCGAGTCGATCTCGCTGGCGGCCTCGACGATCGACTCCTGGGTGGCGATCGAGAAGTCCACGTCGTCGTCCGAGGTGACGCCGTGCAGGTTGCGCAGCGTGGCGTCCGCTTCCTGGTAGGCCGCGCTGAGGGTCTCGGCCGAGGTGGCCTTGAGGTAGATCGAGCTGACCGAGTC
>JALYWF010000066.1 GCA_030852845.1 Pseudomonadota bacterium | reverse complement strand
AGGCTGATGCTGGTGGATGTGCGCGAGCCGCGGGAATGGGATGAGGGGCGCCTGCCGGGTTCAGTGCATATTCCACTGGGCAGCTTGCCGCAGCGTCTGCACGAGATCCCGGATGGGGTGGCGCCGGTGTTCATCTGCGCGGTGGGAGGACGCAGCATGGCGGCCTGCCGTCTGTTCGCCGGGGTGCGCGGGCAGGATGCGATCAATCTTGCCGGCGGCGTGGTGGGCTGGAGTGGAGAGTTCGGGGCACCGCCGAAACCCGGGCACGACCACGATCACTGAGACGGTCAGCGCGTGCGGCGCACCTCCGCCGCAGGCATCGCGCAGGCAAGCGCAAGGCAGTACGACTCGCTAGGATTCCTCCGGATGACCCCGCCAACGCCCCCTGCCGCTCCCCCGCGCCCGGTCCTCGGCAAACGCACCGCCCTTCGCCTGGCGCGCACCCTGCTCGCCGGCATGCTGGCTGCCCTGCCGCTGCTCGGCACGCTCTGGCTGCTGTCCATCGCTTTCAGCTTCCTCGCCGGCTGGGTAGGCCCGGAAAGCGCAACCGGTCGACTGCTCGGCCGCATCGGTGTGGGAGTCTCCGGGCAGGAGTGGTCCGGCTACCTGGTCGGCGTCCTGATGGCCGTGGTGCTGCTGTTCGGTCTCGGTGTGCTGGTCGAGCGCGGCCTCAACACCTGGCTGGTCGCACTGGTGGATGCCGTGGTCGGCCGCATCCCTGTGGTGCGCACCGTGTACGAAACCATCGAACGCTTCGTGCAGATCTTCGCCAAACGCGACAGGAGCGAGCTGCAGTCGATGAAGCCGGTGTGGTGCCACTTCGGTGGCCCGGGTGGTGTAGCGGCGCTGGGCCTGCTTTCCTCCCCCGAACCCATCCTGGTCGAGGGCAAAGCCTGTTATGCGGTGATCATCCCCACCGCGCCGGTGCCCATCGGCGGCGGCTTGCTGTTCATGCCGGTGGAATGGATAGTGCCCAGCGAGCTGGGCATGGAGGCGGTGACCAGCATCTACGTTTCGATGGGCGTCACCGCCCCGCAGTTCCTGCCCACGGCGAAGCGCTGACCGGCGGCACCGGGTCGCAGCGCAGTGCAGCCAGGCGGCTGAAGGATCAGCCTTCCTGGACCAGCCCTACCGACCTCTCGGCCGACACGATGGTGTTGTGCAGCAGCATGGTGATCGTCATGGGCCCCACCCCACCCGGCACGGGCGAGATCAGCGAGGCCTTGCGGCTCACGCCCTCGAAGTCCACGTCGCCCACGATGCGGCCATCGGGCAGGCGGTTGATGCCCACATCGATCACCACCACGCCATCCTTCACCATGTCGGACTTGATCAGCCCCGGCACGCCGGCAGCCACCACGAGGATGTCGGCCAGGCGTGTGAACTGCGCCAGGTCACGCGTCTTCTTGTGGCAGATGCATACGGTGGCATCCTGCTGCATCAGCATCAGCGCCATGGGCTTGCCGACGATATTGCTCGCGCCGACCACCACTACGTTCTGGCCCTCGATGGGCACCCGCTCGTGTTCCAGCAGCTTGGTGACGCCGTAAGGCGTGCACGGCGGAAAGACCGTGTTGCCGGTGATCAGCCCACCAACGTTATAGAGGTGGAAGCCGTCGACATCCTTCCCCGCGGCAATGCGTTCCAGCACATGCGTCACGGTGATCTGCGGCGGCAGCGGCAGCTGCACCAGGATGCCGTGCACGGCAGGATCCGCGTTCAATGAGTCGATGCGGGCCAGCAGCTCCGCCTCCGGCGTGTCGGCCGGCAGGCGGTATTCCTCGGAATGGATGCCTGCCTCGCGGCAGGCAGTCACCTTGTTGCGGACATAGACCTGCGAGGCCGGGTTGTCGCCGACGAGGATCACCGCAAGGCCAGGTTGCACGCCATGCTGCGCCTTCAGCCGCTGCACGCGCGCCGCGTATTCGCCGCGGAGCTTGCGCGCCACGGCCTTGCCGTCAATGATCCTCGCCGTCACTTTGCCCGCCTGATCAGTACCGGTAGTGGTCCGTCTTGTACGGGCCCGCGGCCTGCACACCGATGTAACGGGCCTGCTGGTCGGTCAGCCTGGTGAGCTTTGCATTCAGCGTCACCAGCTGCAGCCGCGCCACCTTCTCGTCCAGCTGCTTGGGCAGCACGTACACGCCCACCGGGTACTTGCCCGGATTTGCGTACAGCTCGATCTGCGCCAGCGTCTGGTTCGCGAAGGAGCTGCTCATCACGTACGACGGATGTCCCGTGGCGCAGCCCAGGTTCACCAGCCGCCCCTCGGCCAGCAGGATGATGCGCTTGCCGTCCGGGAAGATGATGTGGTCGACCTGCGGCTTGATGTTCTCCCACTTGTACTGCTTCAGGGAGGCGACATCGATCTCGTTGTCGAAGTGGCCGATGTTGCACACGATGGCGTTGTTCTTCATCGCCTTCATGTGGTCATGCGTGATCACGTGGAAGTTGCCGGTGGCGGTGACGAAGATGTCGCCCTGGCTGGCTGCCTCGTCCATCGTGACCACGCGGTAGCCTTCCATCGCGGCCTGCAGCGCGCAGATGGGATCGATCTCGGTGACCCACACCTGCGCCGACAGCGAGCGCAGCGCCTGCGCCGAGCCCTTGCCCACGTCGCCATAACCGCAGATCACGGCGATCTTGCCGGCCACCATCACGTCGGTGGCGCGCTTGATGCCATCGAGCAGCGACTCACGGCAGCCATAGAGGTTGTCGAACTTGCTCTTGGTGACCGAGTCGTTGACGTTGATGGCCGGGAAGGCCAGGCGCCCTTCCTTGTGCATCTGGTAGAGCCGGTGCACGCCGGTGGTGGTCTCCTCGCTCACGCCCTTCACTTCCTTCAGGCGCGTGGAATACCACTTGCCGTCGGTCTTCAGCTTGGCCTTGATCGAGTTGAACAGCGAAACTTCTTCTTCGCTGGTGGGATTGGCCAGCACCGACTGGTCGGCTTCGGCCTTGCTGCCCAGGTGCAGCAGCAGCGTGGCGTCGCCGCCGTCATCCAGGATCATGTTCGAGTAGCCACCATCCGGCCATTCGAATATGCGATGGGTGTATTCCCAATAGTCTTCCAGCGACTCGCCCTTGTAGGCGAACACGGCGGTACCGCGCTCGGCAATGGCCGCGGCGGCATGGTCCTGCGTGGAAAACACATTGCACGAGGCCCAGCGCACCTGCGCGCCCAGCGCCTGCAGCGTCTCGATGAGCACCGCGGTCTGGATGGTCATGTGCAGCGAGCCGGTAATGCGCGCGCCGCGCAGCGGCTGCGTGGCCTGGTACTCGCGGCGGATGGCCATCAGCCCGGGCATCTCGCCCTCGGCGATGTTGATTTCCTTGCGGCCCCAGTCGGCCAGCTTGATGTCGGCGATACGGAAGTCGTTCCCGGATGCGGGTTTCGCGACTGCGTTCATGAATGCCTCTCTATGTGATGGTTAGAGAGCGCCGTTGCCTTGGTCGGCGATCCACCGAGCCTGGCGTGCCTGAAGCCACGCTGCAGCGCTCCTCGGTGGATCGCGGCGTAGCCTACTTGATGCCGGCGTCGGCTGCCAGCGCGGCCGCCTTGTCGGTGTTTTCCCAGCTGAAGCCGGCGCGTCCGAAGTGACCATAGGCCGCCGTGCGGCGATAGATGGGCCGCAGCAGGTCCAGCATCTGCACAATGCCCTTCGGACGCAGGTCGAAGTGCCTGGAAATCAGCGCTTCGATCTTTTCGTCGGAAATCTTTCCCGTACCGAAAGTGGTGGCCATGATGCTGGTGGGCCTGGCCACGCCGATGGCGTAGGAAATCTGCACCTGGCAGCGATCGGCGAGGCCTGCCGCGACCACGTTCTTGGCCACATAGCGGGCGGCGTAGGCGGCCGAACGGTCGACCTTCGAAGGATCCTTGCCGGAGAACGCACCGCCGCCATGCGGTGCAGCACCGCCGTAGGTGTCGACGATGATCTTGCGACCCGTGAGGCCACAGTCACCCTGCGGGCCGCCCACCACGAAGCGTCCGGTGGGGTTGATCAGGTACTTCACACTGCCCTTCACCAGCTCTTTCGGCAGCACGGGCTTCACGATCTCCTCGATCACCGCCTCGGTGAGCTCCTTGTGGCCGATCTCCGGGTGATGCTGGGTGGAGAGCACCACCGTGTCGATCTCCACCGGCTTGCCATCCAGGTACTTGACCGTGACCTGCGATTTCGCGTCCGGACGCAGCCACTTGATGCGGCCGCTCTTGCGCAGCTCGGCCTGACGCTCCACCAGGCGATGGGAGAGGTGCAGCGGCAGCGGCATCAGCTCCTCGGTCTCACGCACGGCGTAGCCGAACATCAGGCCCTGGTCGCCGGCGCCCTGGTCCAGGTCAATGCCCTTGCCCTCATCCACGCCCTGCGCGATGTCGGGGGACTGGGTGTCGTAGGCCACGAGCACGGCGCAGCCCTTGTAGTCGATGCCGTAGTCGGTGTTGTCGTAGCCGATGTCCTTGATCACATTGCGCACCACCGAGTGGTAGTCCACCCGCGCCTTGGTGGTGATCTCGCCGGCCAGCACCACCAGGCCCGTGTTGCACAGGGTCTCCGCCGCCACGCGCGACTTCGGGTCCTGCTCCAGGATGACATCGAGGATGGCATCGGAGACCTGGTCGGCAACCTTGTCCGGATGGCCTTCCGAGACCGACTCCGAGGTGAAGAAATAGTTGTGGCTCATGCGTTCGAGACCTTCCGTGCTGTTGTTCAGAGTGCGCCAAAAAGGGATTCGTAACGGCGGCGGAACTCCGCCATCGTGAAACTGTGGTTCTGCGTGCCACGCGACTCGATCTTCAGCGAGCCCATCAGCGAGGCGATGCGCGCGGTCTTCTCCCACGGCAGGCCGTGCATCAATCCATGCAGCAGGCCGGCGCGGTAGGCGTCGCCACAGCCAGTGGGATCGACCACTGCGCGCGCGGGCGCGCTGGGAATGTCCAGCTTGCCGTCGGCGGTGAACACGGTGGAACCCTCGCCGCCGTGCGTAACCACCAGCGCGGCGACCTTGCGCGTGACATCCGCCTCCTTCCACCCGGCGCGGTCGGACAGCAGGCTCCACTCGTAGTCGTTCACCGTGACCCAGCTGGCTTCCTCGATGAAGGCCTTCAGGTCCTCGCCGCCGAACATGGGCAGGCCCTGGCCGGGATCGAAGATGAAGGGGATTCCGGCCGCGGCGAACTGCTTTGCGTGCTGGATCATGCCGTCGCGGCCATCGGGGGCGATGATGCCGAGGGCGACGTCGCCTGCTTCGCCCACCTCGTTCAGGTGCGAGTGCGCCATCGCGCCCGGGTGGAAGGCGGTGATCTGGTTGTTGGCAAGGTCGGTGGTGATGAAGGCCTGGCCGGTGTGCTCAGAGGTCACCACGCGGATGTAGTCGCGCGGTACGCCCTTCTGGTCCATCCACCCGGCGTAGGGACCGAAGTCATGGCCGACGGTGGCCATCACATGGCCGGTGTCACCCAGCAGCATCAGGTTGTAGGCGATGTTGCCCGCGCAGCCGCCGAACTCGCGCCGCATCTGCAGCGCCAGGAAGGACACATTCAGCATGTGCAGCTTGTCGGGCAGGATGTGGTTCCGGAAATGATCCTCGAACACCATGATGGTGTCGTAGGCCATCGAGCCACAGATCAGCGCCTTGCCGCGCCGGATGACGGGCTGCTTCACTTGCCGGACCTCACTCGTCGTCTGCGATGCGCAGCTGCAGGCCAGCCAGGGCTTCGGTGAACTTGATCTGGCAGGACAGGCGCGAGGAACCTTCGCGGTAGGTCGACAGGTCGCCCACCAGGTCCTTTTCATCTGAATGCATCGGCGGCAGCTTGCCGTACCACTGCGGGTCCACCCACACATGGCAGGTGGCACAGGCACACATGCCGCCGCAGACCGCCGCCACGCCGTACTCGAGGTCGCGCAGGTTTTCCATCAGTGTGAAGCGGGTGTTGCCTTCGACATCGTGCTCGATGCCGTCGCGGTCGGTTACCTTGATCAGTGCCATTTTGGGTCGGGATACCTTGAAGACGGGTCCAGCGCGACATTCTGCCCGTCCCGGCAGGCAGTTATCCAGCCTGAGCTCATCCGGGCGAAGGATAAGCCAGCTCCCAGAGGTGGTTGAGGAGCACGAAACGCCGGTAGTGCAACTGGATCCGTGACCGGGCGTCTGCGCCACCGAGCCCCGCACTGCCCAGCAGGCGGTCCAGCCGGCCCTGAAGAAAGGGGTAGTAGCTCAACAGGCAGGCCACGTCCCACGCCGGCTCGGCCAATTGTGCATATTCCCAATCCACCAGCACGGGCAGCGGGCCCAGCAGGTTGCTGGCCATCAGGTCACCATGGACAAGCACGCTGCGCTGCGTGCCGGCAGCCAGGTCATTCGTGATCTGCCGCACTTCATCTGCCAGGGACTGCAGCGCGGAGGCGGCAGCCGGATCACGCGCCCGTGTCACTGCCAGGTAACCGCTGGCCATGGCCGGTGCATCGGCGGCGGCGACTGCCGCGGGCACGGCGAGGGAATGCAATATGGCAAGCCGCCGGCCGAGCCGCTCCAGGGCTGCGTCATCGTCCAGCGTCGCCCCCGTCCATGGCGGCGCATCGACGAATTCCATCAGGATCCAGGCGCCATCGGCGGCCGCCGCAACTATGCCCGGAGCAAGACCCGCTGCGGCAGCCCGGCGATGCGCGGCCAGTTCAGCGCTGGCCAGGGCGCCGGGCCGGTTGAGCCCGCCCAGCCGCCGCCGCCATACGAAGCGGCCCTGCAGGGTGTCGATGCGCAGCACTTCGTTGCGCCCGAAGCCACCGGGCAAGGCATCCACCTGCACGGGTGGCTGCCCCCGCTCGCAGCCGGGCACCAGCGCCAGCAGCTCGGGGGGAATCATGGCGCGTGAAGCCGCCGCCAGCGTGCACGCCAGTGGAAGTACCCCACCGTGGCAATCGCGAGGTACAGCACATAGAGCAGCGAAGCCACCACCAGCCCCTGCGAGAAATACAGATAGACGGACACCACATCCACTGCGATCCAGTACAGCCAGTTCTCCAGTGACACGCGCGCCACCAGCCAGGTGGCCACCAGGCCCGCGCAGGCCACCAGTGAATCCGTGAACGGGAAAGCCGAGGACTGCGCCATCGCGGGCAGGCGCGACAGCAACAGGCTCACGATCACGCAACCGGCCAGCGTCATGACGTGCCCGCGGAGGTGCCACGTGCTTATGGGCCGGTCATCATCGGCACCGGACCAGCGCCACCAGCCATAAACCGCTGCGATCACGTAGGTGAGCTGCAGCAACGCATTCATGGGCAACTTCGCACGTGCCGCCAGCACCATCAGGATCACGGAGCTGATGCCGCCGAAGATCCAGCCAAGCCGGCGTCGCTCCATGATCAGCAGCACGTAGATCACGCCCGCGACCACGGCCAGCCACTCGGCCGGATGCGTGGTGCGAACGCCCTCGACGAGCCGGTGGACGAACTCGTCAGTCATCGGCGAGCTGGTAGGGGCCGATGAACTTGGTGACGAAGATCGCCTTGCCGCCGCCTGCGAAGCTCTTGCCCATCTCGAGGCGCAGCACCTCGAAGATGCGGTCATGCGCGCCGAACACCTGCGTGCTCAGGTGGTTGGTCACCACCCTGAGGTCCGTGTGCGTGCGCAGGCGATCAATGAAATCCTGGATGGGTGGAATGAAATCCGCATCCAGGGGATAGAGACTGATTTCCACGGCGATGTCCATGTGTTGCTCCCTGGCTTCAGAAATTCAGCGAGGCGGTGATGCCGGCCTGGCGGGGGTCACCACGCTGGGTATACAGCTGGTCGGCCCAGCCAATGCGCGGATCATTGCCGAAATAGAAGCCACGCACCGCGTACTGCTTGTCCAGGGCATTGCGCAGCCAGCCGTGGATGGACCAGCGACCGGTCTCATAGCCGGCCTTCAGGTGTGCCAGCGCGTATGCGCGCGACTTCTGGTCGTGGTCGGTAGGCACGTCGAAATAGAACCCATCCATCGCCGTCACATCCACCCGCGCGAAGAATCCCTGTGGCAGGCGCCAGGTGAGATTCACGGCGGCGGTGTATTGCGGCGCGTGTGCGCGCTCGCGCGGCGGAATCGGCGCGCCCCCGTCATCGAAGGACTGCGCGGTGCGCGAGCGCAGCAGGCCCAGTGAACCGCCCACCACCAGCGCGCGCGTCAGCGGATACTGGATGCTGCCCTCGATTCCCGTGCTGTAGCCGGCGCCATCCAGGTTGGTGGTGATGAATTCGTACGGCCCGCCCGGGAATAGCTGCACGCCACTGCGTACCTGCTCGTCGTCGTGGCGCTGATAGAACGCGACCAGTTCCGCGCGACCTCCCCGTGGCAGACGGCGCTTGAGCCCGGCCTCGAGGTTCCACATGGATTGCGGGTCGAAATAGCGCCCGGCGTCATCCGTCAGCGGCCCCAGGTTGAAGCCGCCGGCCTTGTAGCCGCGCGACAGCAGGCCGTAGGCAGTGGCTTCACTGCCAAGCTCGCGGCTGAGTGAGAGCTGCCCGCCCAGCATGCGATCGCGCTTGCGGAACGGCTGGGAGCTGGCCTCGCCGGTGTCCCGGTAACGGGTGCGCCGCTGCTCCACGCGCAGCCCGGCCGACCAGCGCCAGGCACCTCCGATGCGGCCGTCGAGCTGGCCAAACAACGCTGCGGTGGTAGCCGCATAGCGGTCGTCGAGCGAACGGGCGTCGCTCCAGTCGCAGAATGGCTCGCACAGCGGATCGGCAGGATCCGGGTGCACGTATTCACCGGCGCTGTCGAACTGGCTGTTTTCGCCGAGGCGCAGCGCATAGGCGCCGAGCAGCCAGGCCAGCTCGCCCGAACGCTGTGCAACAGGCGAGGCCAGGCGCAACTCGCCGCTGGTGGAACGACGTTCGCGATCCCAGTGGTCCGCGCCCTGGTAGAAATAGGGCTGCCAGAACTCCGTGCTGCCCCAGTCGTAGTCATAGCCATATTCCAGGTCCGAGTGCGCGTGGCTGGCGATGGCGGTGAGCGTGTTCGCACCCATGGGCAACGAAAGACGCAGGGCCGCGGCATTGCTGCGCTGGCGGTCCATGCCGGGCTCATCGCTCCAGGTGGTGCGCGAGCCATCCAGCGACCAGGCGTCGTAGCCATTGTCCATGTCGGCGTGCAGCAGGGTGATGTCCAGCGTGCCGCCCTCGCCCACCCAGCTGCGCCACTTCAGGCGTGCGGTGAGCTCGTCGCGGCCATTGGCGTCCTTGCGATCGAGCGCGGCATTGCGCATGAAGCCATCGCTCTCGTATTTCTGCACTGACAGGCGCCATGCGGAATCCAGGCTCTCCACCGGTCCGGTGGCCGAGGCGCCCAGCGAGCGTGTGCCGTATTCCGCGACGCCCGCCTCCACCGTGTAGCCGGCTTCACGCCGGGGCTCGGCACTGCGCACCACGATGAGTCCCGCGAGTGCATTGGCGCCATAGCGCGTGCCCTGCGGGCCGCGCAGCACTTCGATCTGCTGCACGTCGAACAAGGTGGCAGGCATGCCGATGCCGCTGAAATCCACATCGTCGATCACGAATCCCACCGAAGGATTCGGCGCGCCCTCGTACTGCTCGCGCTCGCCCGTGCCGCGGATCTGGAAATAGCGCGGCCGCGAGCTGCCGGAAGCCCAGTTGAGGTTGGGCACCAGCGCCAGCACATCCTGGAAATGCTGCTGGCCGGCATCGCGCAAGGTGCCGGCATCGAGCACAGTCACGCTGGCGGGCACGTCCTGCAGCGACTGCTGGCGCAGCGTGCCGGTAACGATGACTTCCTCCAGCTCGGTGTCCTGCGGCTCGGCAGCCAGGACGGGGGACAGCAACGGCACGGCAAGCGCAAGGGCTGCTGTGCCTGCGAAAGGCTTTGGAAATGACATGACAGATCCTCATTTGCAGTCAATGAAGATCCGATAGACAAGCTCGAAAGCGAAGGATCGGGCGGCCCAGGACACGGACCCCTGACAACACCTGCTCCCTACGCCGGTACTAACCGGATCAGGTTCAACGGGTCTGCCGGCGCATCCGGTCGTCTCAGGTCCAAGATCGTGGACCACCCCAAGGCGAGGGCTATGTTAGCTTCGGCGCGCGCGAATGCAAATCCAGGGAGCAGCGATGCGCACAGTGCAGGTATTCCAGGTCGATGCGTTCACCGACACGCCCTTCACGGGCAATCCGGCAGGCGTGGTGCTGCAGGCAGAGCAGCTCGAGGTCGCCGAGATGCAGGCCATCGCGCGGGAACTGAACAATGGCGATACCGCGTTCGTGCTGCCGCCCGCCGCCGAGGACGAGGACCTGCACGTGCGTTTTTTCACGCCGCGCAAGGAGGCACCCTTCGTGGGCCATGCCACCCTGGCCGTCCACGCCGTGCTCAACAGCCGCGATCCACGACCGCTGCGACGCCAGGGCGGCGCTACCGGCGTGGTGCAAGTGCGCACCGCAGACTCCGGCGCCATCGCCATCAGCCAGCCGGCCCCGCCCCTGGGCAGAACACCTTCTGACAGCGAAGTGGATGACGTGCTGGGCCTGCTCGACCTGCGGCGTGAACAGCTGGATCGCGCCTGCCCGCCGCGCATCGCGGGCAGTGCGAGCACGCGGTTGCTGCTGGGCCTGCGCGATGTCGCGGCACTGGATGCAGCCCGGCCACACCTGGCTTCGCTGGCCGCCCTCTCGCCGCGCATCGGCGCGCAGGGCTACTTCCTGTTCGTGCGCACCGGGACAGAGAGTGAAGCGGCTACCGAGGCCCGCATGTTCTGTCCGGCGCTGGGCATCGACGAAGACCCGGTGAGCGGCAACGCGCACGCCATGCTTGGCGTCTACCTGCGCGAGCTGGGCTTGCTGCCTGTGGCGCAGGGACCCGCGAGGTTCGTGGGCCGCCAGGGCCGGCACGTGGGGCGCCCAGGTCGTGTCGATGTGGCGATTGAACTGGCGGCTGACGGGCGCGCCGTGGCCGCGGCCATATCGGGCGATGCGCAGATCGTCTTTGCGACCGATATCAGGCTGGCCTGAGCTTCGCCGCGTACTCGCGTGCCTTCACGCGATACGACTCATTGCCCTTGGTGATCCACTCCTGGTCGCGCGGCTGTACCTGGCGCACCACGCGGCCCGGCGATCCGAATACCACCGACCCCGGCGGGATCTCGGTGTTGGGCGTGATCAGCGCGCCGGCGCCGATCAGGCAGCCCGCGCCGATGCGCACCCCGTCGAGCACCATGGCGCGATTGCCCACCAGCGTGCCGTCACCGATGGTGCAGCCGTGCAGCAGCACGCCGTGGCCGATGGTCACTTGCGTGCCCACCACTACCGGCACACCGGGATCGACGTGGATGATGCTGCCGTCCTGCACATTGCTGCCGGCCCCGATGTGGATCCAGTCGTTGTCGCCGCGCAGCACCGCGCCGAACCAGACGCTCGCTTCATCGCCAAGCCGCACCGAGCCGATCACATCGGCGCTGGGTGCGATGTAGTGCACGCCCTCGGTCACCAGCATGCGTTCGCCGTAGGCATAGATCATTGCGTTGCCTCCAGTGGCTCAGTGTCCGGGAACGATATCGCTGATGCCACCACCGATTGCGGGGGCAGCGTCGTTGAGCCCGCGCAGAATCAGGTTCGGCAGCAGCGTGTTGCGCGCCTGCGCTGGCTTGCCCCACACGAGGATGGCAAGGCCGCGGCGCGGCGCCAGCCAGAGCCGCACCCCGGCAGTGAGATCGAAAGCGGTGCCATCGCGTGCCAGCAATGGCTCGTCACCCTGCGATGCTGCAGGCGAGTGCGCCGCCAGCAACTGGCGCACGGCATCGGCGGAAACGATGCGCTCACCGCGATAGGCGCCCTGCCCCAGCAGCAGATCCCCTGCCCGCACCCAGTCGTCCAGCTGCGCGCGGATGCAGCACTGCCGCGGCGCGCCGGCTCCGCCAGACAACCATGCATCACCTGCCCGCAGTGGCAACCAGATCCGTTCTGACACCAGCGCCGCCACGGCCTCGTCGCCGGGTGGAAGCTCCGGCTCCGGCAGGGCCAGCTGCAGCACTGCGATGGCCAGTTCTCCGCCATCGACCTGCGCGGTGCCATTGCCGCCCGGCGCGAAATATTCGAACACGCGATGGCCGTGCCGGTGGACGACCAGGGCGCGCAATTCCATGCGCGCGGCCTGCGCACGTACCGCATCCAGCGCTTCGACCAGGATGAACTCTGCCTCGGCTTCAGCGCGGGGCAAGGCCTCGCCTGGGCCGGCGATGCGCGCCGCGGGTTCCTGTGGCGACCACAGCCAGAACACTGCCAATGCCGCCAGCCCGGCCAGCAGGATGGCGACGCCGGGCCAGATGTAACGCGCGGATTTCATCGGCGCAGCTTACCCGCGTAGGTGATCCGGCCGCGAGACAGCATCAGTTCGTGCGTGGCATTGCGGGGCCATTCACGCCGGTAATGGGTGGCCATCACCACGGTGATGCCGGCGGCGATCTGAGTTTCCAGCCAGTGCATCAGGTCGGCCCGCACCTCGGCGTTCAGCCCCGTGAAGGCCTCATCGAGCAGCAGCAGGCGCGGTCGCGTCACCAGCGCCCGGGCGAAAAGGATGCGACGCACCTGCCCATAGGACATCTCGCCCAGCGTACGTTCGGCATGGTCCTGCATGCCCAGTGCACGCAGCGCGGCCCGTGCACGCTGCCGCTCGCGGGGCGTGGCCGGGAAGTTCAGGCCGATGCTGGCGTGCAAGCCCGACACCACCGTGTCGAGCACCGAGGCATGCCGCGGATAGTCAGTCTGCAGGTGGGGCGCCACGAAGCCGGTGCGCTGGCGGAAGTCATCCAGCGGCACGCCGGGTCCGATGCCCGCGCGGCGGATGAAGCCGCCCGCGGCCACCGAGTGGTCGCCATGGATGGTGCGCAGCAGGGTGGACTTGCCCGATCCATTGCCACCGTGCATCACCCAGCTCTGGCCGCGTCGCACATCCAGGTTGATGTCGTGCAGGATGTGTTTGCCGTCGATCCACACCTGTGCATTGCCCAGTTGCACCACGGGACGGGCCGTGGCGGATCCGGACTTCGACTTTGACTTCACGGGCGGGGACGTAGCGGAGCGCAGCTTCGCGGACCGCGCAGGGCCGGGAACAGCCAGCGCTTCACGCAGCTTCGCGGCGCGCATCACACCGGCATAGTGCGGCTTGCCCTGCGCCATCCACAGCAGGTGCGTGGCGCCGGGCGGCACATCCTCCATCCGGTGCGCGGAGCAGATCCATCCGGCGCCCAGTCTGCGTGTGCCCAGCAGCCGGTACAGCCGGTCGCGGTTCGCGGCATCGAGCCCGGTAGCGACCTCGTCGAGCAGCAATATGCGTGCGCGCCAGGCCAGCGCGCGGGCCAGCAGCACCAGCCGCCGCTCGCCATAAGACAGGGTGAGAAAACGACGCTGGGCGAAGCGCGCAACACCGGCCCTCCGCAACAGCCTCATGCAGGCGGCCTGGTCATCCTCGGAAAGCCTCTGCAGCGGGATGTCGGTGCGGTAGAGGCCGGTGCCCACCACCTCGATCGCGCGATGGTTCCAGCCGTAGCGCTCGTAGCGGTCCTGGCGCTCGGGGCCCAGCCACACCAGCTCGTCGCGCACATCGGCCGGCTGTTCATGCCACTCCCCCTCCAGGCAATAGCGGCGCGCGAGGTGATCGGAGGCGTCGGGCCAGACATCACCGGCCACCACTTTCAGCAACTGCGTCTTGCCGGCGCCGCTGGCACCGGCCACCAGCCAGCGCTCGCCGGGACGTATGTGCCAGCTGACGGCATTCAGGATGTGCCGGCCGCCCCGGTGCAGGCTCAGGCGGTCAAGGAGGATTTCCATGCGATCTTCGACTGGAGAAAAAACGTGGCGCGCCCGGAGGGATTCGAACCCCCGGCCCTCAGGTTCGAAGCCTGATGCTCTATCCAGCTGAGCTACGGGCGCCCTGGCAGCCTCTGCCGCGGCCGATGATGGCACGGTGGCAGCGGAGCCAGTAGTATGCCGGTATCAAATGCCCAATTCATAAGGGCCCAGATGAGGGGTGATTGCATGAAGAAGTTGTCCTGTCTGCTGGTGCTGGCCGTGATGACCTCCCCTGCGTGGGCGGAATGCACGTACCCGAAGGCACCCAGCAAGTTCCCGAACGGCAAGTCTGCAACGCGCGATGAAATGCTCGCGGCGCAGAAGGTCAACAAGGCCTACCAGACCGAGGTGACCGGCTACCTGGAATGCCTCAAGTCCGAACACGAGGCCTCGCTTGCGAAGGAAGGTGCCAACCTGACCGACAAGCAGAAGGAACAGATGACGAGCCGCTACATCAAGAAGAACGATGACGCGGTGGATCGTGCCCAGGAAGTGGCGGCGCGTTACAACGAGCAGCTGGCCGCCTTCACGGCCAAGAACAAGAAATAAGGGACATCCTGTCCCGGGCGCGCCCGTGGGGGCGCGCTCGCTGACTCCGGCAGCAGTGCGCACGCCCGGGGAGCCCCTTTCGGGGCTCCCGCCGCAATCAAGGCGCTTCAGGAATTTCCGCAGCTCCGCAGCAGCCGGGGGTTTGTAGAATGGCCTGGCGACCCCAATATTCATCCCCTGGAATTCCCCAGGCGCTGCATTGCAAGCCATGAGCAATATCACTTCACTTGATCGCAGTCCGCAGGACCGGCTGGGCCGGCCGCTGCGCGACCTGCGCATCTCGGTGATGGACCGGTGCAACTTCCGCTGCCCCTACTGCATGCCGCGGGAGCGCTTCCATGAGCACTATGGCTTCCTGAAGACCGCCGAGCGGCTGTCCTTCGAGGAAATCCTGCGACTGGCACGCCTGTTCGTGCCGCTGGGCGTACGCAAGCTGCGCATCACCGGCGGCGAGCCGCTGCTGCGCGTGAACCTGGAAGACCTCATCGCGGACCTCAACGCCATCCAGGGCGTGGAGGACATCGCCCTCACCACCAATGGCGTGCTGCTGGCCAAACATGCCTACGAGCTGAAGGCCGCCGGCCTGGCGCGCGTCACGGTGAGCCTCGACAGCCTGGACCAGGACGTGTTCGCGAAGATGAACGGCGGCTTCGGCAAGGTGGGCGAGGTGCTCGACGGCATCGAGCATGCGCAGGCCGCGGGACTGGGCCCGGTGAAGATCAACACCGTGATCCAGCGCGGCGTGAACGAAGAGGCGGTGCTGCCGCTGGTGGAGCGCTTCCGCGGCACCGGCATCACCGTGCGCTTCATCGAATACATGGACGTGGGCAACCGCAACGACTGGAAGTCCGACCTGGTGGTGCCCTCCTCCAGCCTGGTGGAGCGCATCCATGCGCGCTGGCCCATGCATCCGGTGAAACCGGACCATGTGGGCGAGGTGGCCCGCCGTTATGCCTTCGAGGATGGGCAGGGCGAGGTGGGCTTCATCTCCTCGGTGACGCAGCCCTTCTGTGGAGGCTGCTCGCGCGCGCGGCTGTCCTCCGACGGCGTGCTGTACACCTGCCTGTTCGCGCAGCAGGGAACAGACCTGCGCGGCCCGCTGCGCGCCGGCGCCGATGATGAGGAGCTGCAGCGGACCATTCGGGGCATCTGGATGAACCGCGAAGACCGCTACAGTGAACAGCGCGTCGTGCTGCGCACGCGCGCCGCTGCTCCCAAGGTCGAAATGAACTACATCGGCGGGTAGGTGGTGGCCGCCCGCAGGTCCAAGCTCACGCACCTGGATGCGGCCAACCGGCCGACCATGGTCGATGTGGGCCACAAAGCGGCGACGCGTCGCGAAGCCGCGGCAGAGGCACTGGTGGTGCTGCCCCCGGGGGTGGCGCGCGAACTCACGCGCAGCGGGCATCGCACGAAGAAGGGCCCGGTGTTCGATACCGCCATCATCGCCGGTGTAATGGCTGCCAAGCGCACCCACGAGCTGATTCCTTTCTGCCATCCGCTGCCGCTGTCGAACGTGAAGATCGAGGTCACCACCGTGCGCGGCGGACTGCGCATCACCTGCGAGGTGGCCGTCACGCATACCACTGGCGTGGAGATGGAAGCGCTCACCGGCGCCAGCGTGGCAGCGCTCACGGTGTACGACATGTGCAAGGCGCTGTCGCACGACATCCGCATCGGGCCGGTGCAGCTGCTGGCCAAGAGTGGCGGCAAGCGTGACTTCCAGCGCCCGCCGGCCGGGAAACGCAAGTGAGCGCGCCGCTGTACGGGCTGGTGCTTGCCGGCGGCCGCAGCCGCCGCATGGGGCGTGACAAGGCCGCGCTGGAGTTCGATGGGCGCACGCAACTGGAGCGCGCCTTTGCGCTGCTGGAGCCGCTGACGACGCGCTGCTTCGTCTCGGTGAGGGCCGACCAGCTCGAGGATCCCCTGCGCGCGAAGTTTCCGCAGATCGTCGATCTGCCCAATGGCCTGGAAGGTCCGCTGGGCGGCATCCGCGCGGCGCAGCTGGCACATCCCGAGGCCGCGTGGCTGGTTGTTGCCTGCGACCTGCCGCTGCTGGATGCCGCGACACTGCAGCACCTGATCGCAAGCCGCGATCCTGCGCGCCTGGCCACGGTCTATCGCAGCACCCACGACGGATTGCCCGAGCCGCTGTGCGCGATCTGGGAGCCCGCCGCGGCCGGCGCACTTGCCGCACACGTGGCTGCCCACGGCAACTGTCCGCGCAAATTCCTCACGCAATCCGATACGCTGCAGCTTGATCAGCCGCGACCGGACAGCCTCGAGAACGTGAACACGCCCGCCGAACTGGCCGCCGCCCGCGCGGCCACCCAGAGCGCCGACGCGGTGGAAGCCCGCGAACTGCGCGTGCAGTACTTCGCGCTGCTGCGCGAACAGGCCGGCAAGCGCGAGGAATCCGTGCACACCCGCGCCGCCACACCGCGCGAGCTCTACGCCGAGCTGGCTGCGAAACACGGCTTCACGCTCACGCCGGAGCACCTGAAGGTGGCCGTGAACACCGAATTTTCAGACTGGTCGCGGCCGCTGGCGGCAGGCGACAGCGTGGTATTCATTCCGCCGGTGGCCGGCGGATGAGCGCCTTCCGTTTCTCGCACGATCCCATCGACACCACGCCGCTGCGCGAGGAACTGGTGAGCACCCACTGCGGTGGATTCACCGCCTTCGAAGGCTGGGTGCGCGACCTCAACGAGGGCCAGCAGGTCACGCAGCTGGAATACGAGGCCTTCGAGGCGCTGGGTGTGCGCGAGGGCGAGCGCATCATGCAGGAGGCGCGCGAGCGCTTCGGTGTCACGCAGGTCCTGTGCGTGCACCGGCTGGGGAGCCTCGGCCTCACCGACATCGCAGTATGGGTGGGGGTCGCATCCGCGCATCGCGACGAGGCCTTCAGGGCCTGCCGCTACATCATCGATGAAGTGAAGCACCGTGTTCCCATCTGGAAGAAGGAACACTATGTGTCCGGCGATTCAGGCTGGGTGAATTGCGAGCGCTGTGCCACGCATGCGCATGCACACGCGGCGCACCACCACGATCATTGACCTGAAGGGCTGATCCCCGGGGCGGTCACTGGCCGCGCCGGGCACCACCCCTGAACCCACCCTGGCCGCCCGCGCCCGGTCCTCCACGCAATCCCCCGCCCTGCAGGCCCAGCGGCCCGCGCGGCACCTGTACCTGCATGGTCTGGCCGTTGCGGCGGACCTCCATGGTGACGCTCTCGCCGGGACTGCCGTCGCGTGTCAATGCATTCAGCTCGCGCATGTCGAACACGCGCGTGCCGGCGTAGGAAACGATCTGGTCGCCGGGCTGCAGGCCCGAGCGCTCGGCGCTGGAGCTGGCCAGCACGTCCATTACCTGCACCTGGGTGGGACGGCCGGTGGCAGTCAGGTAGCGTTCGTAGTCGGTGTCGCCGAGCTCGGACCGCAGCGCCGACTCCACGTCCATCGCACCTTGCACCGGCCGGCCACTGCGCTGCGCCTCGTACTGCGCATTCAGGGCCTGTACTTCCAGTTCCTGGGTGCGCCGCTCGATCCACTCGGCGCGCTCCCGGGTGAAGCCCTGTGCCACCAGGCGCTGCAGCTGCTGCTCGCGCAGGCGTTCGCGCATGGCGGCGGGATCGGGTGGACCACCGTCTTCCCCGAACCGGTTGCGCATCTCGGCGGCGCGCTGCGCAAATTCCGGATCGTCCGGATTGCCGCGGCGGCCACCCTCGCCGCCTGCCCGTGCACTGCCCAGCCGTCCTTCCAGGTCAGCCAGGCGCCGTTCCAGCGTGCGGGAGCGATCGATCTGTGCCGCCAGGGCGCGTTCGAGATCGGCGATGCGGACGTCAGCGGTGGCGCCAGTATTCGGCTCGAAGGCAACCGGCTCCTGCGCCGCCTCGCCGAATCCTCCGCGGATGTACCAGGCAATGCCAATGCCTGCCACCAGCAGGACCGCAACCAGGGCTATCTTCCTGATCATCTCGCACCCCCGCTTTCGTGCCGGTTCAACCCGGTCTTGTCTGGCCTGTGCCCCTGACGACGTACTTGTAGCTGGTCAGCTGCTCCACGCCCACCGGCCCGCGCGCATGGAAACGGTCGGTGGAGATGCCGATCTCGGCGCCCATGCCGAACTCGCCGCCGTCGGCGAACTGCGTGGAAGCATTGTGCAGCACGATGGCGCTGTCGACCTCGCGCAGGAACTTCGCGGCCGTGGCCGCGTTGCCCGTGATAATGGAGTCGGTGTGCGCCGAGCCATAGGTGGCAATGTGGCGGATGGCTTCTGCCACGCCATCGACCACACGCACCGAGAGGATGGCGTCCAGGTACTCGGTGCGCCAGTCCTGCTCGGTGGCTGGCTTCACGCGGGAGTCGGCGGCCTGCGCTGCCTCATCGCCGCGCAGCTCGCATCCGCCTTCGGCCAGTGCTGCGAGCAGCATGGGCAACATTTCTTTCGGGGCCGCACGATCCACCAGCAGGGTCTCGGCTGCGCCGCAGATGCCGGTGCGCCGCAGCTTGGCATTCACCACCACTTCGCGCGCCATGGTGGCGTCGGCGTCGCGGTCGACGTAGACATGGCAGAGGCCTTCGAGGTGACCGATGACCGGCACGCGCGCTTCTTTCTGCACGCGTTCGACCAGGCTGCGCCCGCCGCGCGGCACGATGACGTTGATGTGCTGGTCGAGGCCCGCGAGCATCATGCCCACCGCGGCGCGATCGGTGGTGGGCACGATCTGGATGGCCGCCTCGGGCAGGCCGGCCTGCTTCAGGCCGGCCACCAGGCAGGCGTGGATGGCGGCGCTGGAAAACCGGCTCTCCGAACCGCCGCGCAGGATCACGGGATTGGCGGACTTCAGGCACAAGGCTCCGGCATCGGCCGTCACGTTCGGGCGGCTCTCGTAGATGATGCCGATCACGCCCAGCGGCACGCGCACGCGCTGGATGAGGAGGCCATTGGGGCGCGTCCACTCCGCGCTCACGCCGCCGATGGGATCGGCCAGCGCCGCGATCTGTTCGATGCCGGCGGCCATGGCCTCGATGCGCTTGTCGTTCAGCAGCAGCCGGTCGAGCATGGCAGCGGAAAGTCCGCGTGCCTTCGCAGCGCGCATGTCCTCGGCGTTGGCCGCCAGGATGGCGGCAGCCTGCGCGCGGATGGCCGCCGCCGCAGCGTGCAGTGCACGGTTGCGGTCTTCACCGCTGGACAGCGCCAGTGGCGCGCGTGCTGCCGCGGCGGCACGGCCGATGCCGGCCATCACCTCGCCCAGGTCGCTGCCCTTGCCTTCGATCGCCTGCACGCTGCTCATCCGCCCACTGCTCCTGCCAGTTCTTCGGTCACGGTGCGCACTACCAGGTCGTCCCGGTGCACCACCTCGTCACGGCCACGATATCCCACCAGCTCTTCGATATCGCGGCTCTGCCGTCCCATGATGCGCTGTACGTCGGCGGAGGAATAGGCCACCAGGCCGCGCGCGATCACCTTTCCGCCCGGTTCGGCCACGTCCACGGCGTCGCCGCGCTCGAACTGGCCACTCACGGCGGTCACCCCCGCGGGCAACAGGCTGCGGCCGCGCCGCAAGGCGCCCGCTGCGCCGGCATCGATGGTGAGCACGCCGGCCGGCTTCAGTGCCCCGGCAATCCACTGCTTGCGTGCGGTGGCGGGGGTGGCAGCGGGAATGAACCAGGTGCAGCGTGCACCGGCCTCGATGCGCTTGAGCGGGTTGAGCGGGTGGCCGGAGGCGATGCACATGTGGCAGCCGGCATCGAGCGCGATGCGGGCCGCGGCGATCTTGGTCACCATGCCTCCGGAACCCACATCGGAGGCGGAGTTGCCCGCCATTGCCTCGATGCGGGCGGTGATGCCACGCACCTCGGGAAAGAATTCTGCCGCCGGATCCAGGTGCGGATCGGCGGAATAAAGCCCGTCGACGTCAGACAGCAGCACCAGGCAGTCGGCCATGGCCATCTGCGCCACGCGCGCCGCCAGCCGGTCGTTGTCGCCATAACGCAGCTCGGCCGTGGCCACGGTGTCGTTCTCGTTGATCACGGGAATCGCGCCCAGCTCCAGCAGGGTATTGAGCGTGGCACGGGCGTTGAGGTAGCGGCGCCGCTGCTCGCTGTCCTGCAACGTCAGCAGCAACTGCGCCACGGTGGTGCCCTCTTCCTCCAGCAGCTCCTTGTAGGCATGTGCCAGGCGGATCTGGCCCACGGCGGCGGCGGCCTGCTTCTGCTCCAGTGCCAGCGCACCCTTGGGCAGGGCGAGCTGCCGGCGTCCCAGCGCCACGGCTCCGGAAGACACCACGATCACCTGCTGGCCCCGCCGGCGCATGCGCCTGAGGTCCTGCACCAGCGCCTCCAGCCAGCTGCGGTTGAGCCGACCGCTGACCTGGTCAACCAGCAATGCCGAACCGACCTTGACCACGACCCGGCGCGCCTCGGTCAGCAGCGAGGGGCTGGCGGAACGGCTTTGACTGCGCTTGTGCATGGGGCGGATGAACTATAGCAGCGCTTTTCGCGTTGCCCGCCGTGTTCGCTGGACCTAATATTCTTTCTTTCCCCAGCCAGCCTGAAGTGCATCCGGGAGCGACAGTGGGCAGAGATTACGAACCCGTCAAAGGCCAGTGGTACGAGAACGTGGAGGAGGACGAAACCTTCCGCGTGCTGTCCGTCGACGAGGACGGCGAACTCGTCGAGATCGAATACCTGGATGGCGACATCGAGGAGATGGACCTGGACGCCTGGCACGAGATGGACCTTGAGCGCATCGAGGAGCCCGAGGGCTGGGCCGGCGGTGGCGACGACGAAGAAGAAGATGACGACGAGGACGACGACTGGGAAGAGGACGAGGAAGACAGCGGCAGCTATTGAGGCGCCCGCTCCGCCGCAGGCTCCCTTATCAGGGACTCCCCGATTTACCCTGCGGCCGGTCACAAGTCACAGATTCTGCTTGATTTTCGGGTTCAATTCGGCGCCCGGAATCCGTATAGTTTGCGTCCGCAACTCCCGGATTAAGTCACCTGCCGAGGTTCATTGATGCGACTGCTGAAGTGGCTGGACAACTCCAGGGCCGACGCTGCCACCCTGGTTGCCGACGACCCGCGGGCCGACGCCATCGAGTGGAGCCGCATCGTGCCCTTCATCGCCATGCACCTGGCTTGCCTGGCGGTGATCTGGGTGGGCATCAGCTGGACGGCCGTGGTCGTGGCGCTGATCGCCTACGGGGTGCGCATGTTCGCCATCACCGGCCTCTACCACCGCTACTTCTCCCACCGCACCTTCAAGACCTCGCGCGTGGGGCAGTTCATTTTTGGGGTGCTGGGCGCCTCGGCCGTGCAGCGCGGACCGATCTGGTGGGCCGCACACCACCGCCACCATCATGCGCACTCCGACCAGGAGGGCGATATCCACTCACCGAAGCAGGTGGGATTCTGGCGCGCGCACATGGGCTGGTTCCTCACCAATCGCGGCTTCACGCCCGACCTGAAATACGTGCGTGACCTGATGCAGTTCCGCGAGCTGCGCTGGCTCGACCGCTTCGACATCGCGGTGCCCGTGCTGCTGGGCGCCGGCATGTTCCTGCTGGGCTGGGTGCTGCAGCGGCAGGCGCCGCACCTGGGCACCAGCGGCGGGCAGATGCTGGTGTGGGGTTTCTTCATCAGCACCGTGCTGTGCTACCACGGCACCTACACCATCAATTCGCTCTCGCATGTGTTTGGCCGGCAGCGCTACCGCACGGGCGACACCAGCCGCAACAACTGGCTGCTGGCCCTCATCACGCTGGGTGAAGGCTGGCACAACAACCACCACTTCTATCCCAATGCCACGCGCCAGGGGTTCTACTGGTGGGAGATCGACATCAGCTACTACGTGCTGAAGCTGCTCTCCTGGCTCGGCATCATCTGGGACCTGAAGCCCGTGCCAGCGGAAATGCGCGACCACTCGCCGCGCCGCATCCAGCCGATCCGGAGCTGACAGGCAGGGCCCTTACGGGCCACACGCCGCTGCCTCGGCCCTGGTGCCGGGGCTGGCTTGCATCAGCGGCGGCGGCCCCGCATCCTTCACCACACAGGGGGATGCATTTCCAGGATCATGAATTCGACGACCAAGCCGACGATCATTCCCGAGGCCATCATCGAGCCGACGGCCAGCTCCACAGGCCTGCTCACCCGCACGGCGCGCAGCGCGCTGCTCAGGCGCCTCGCCCTGCTGCGGGACGGCCAGCTCACCATCCATGACGGGGCGGAAACGCTGCGCTTCGGCGCCCGCACCGAGCGTTCCGGGCTGGCGACCACGATCACCGTGCGCTCCCCTGAATTCTGGTCGCTGGCGGCCTTCGGCGGCACGGTGGGCGCGGGCGAGGCCTACATCCACGGTCACTGGCGCTGCGACGACCTCACAGCGCTGGTGCGCATCATGGTGCTCAACCGGCACGTGATGTCGGAGATGGAGTCGGGACTGGCCGCACGCGGCACCGCAATGCTGCGCCGGCTGCTGCACTGGGCCAACCGCAACAACAGGCGCGGCAGCGCCCGCAACATCGCCGCCCACTACGACCTGGGCAACGACCTCTACAAGCTGATGCTCGATGAGACGATGGCCTACTCCTGCGGCATCTTCCTCACCGAAGAAGCCACGCTGCAGGAATCCTCGCTGGCCAAGTTCGACGCCGTCTGCCGCAAGCTGGCGCTCACGCCGGGCGACCACCTGGTGGAGATCGGCACCGGCTGGGGGGGCCTCGCCATCCATGCGGCCGAACGTTATGGCTGCCGTGTCACCACCACCACCATCTCGCGTGAACAGCACGACTACGCCAAGGCGAAGATCGCCAGGCGCGGCCTCTCTGACCGCATCACGCTGCTGCTGCAGGATTACCGGGACCTCACCGGCCAGTTCGACAAGCTGGTGTCGATCGAGATGATCGAAGCGGTTGGCGCGCGCTACCTCGACACGTATTTCCGCAAGTGCTCCGCGCTGCTGAAGCCCACCGGCGCCATGCTGCTGCAGGCCATCACGCTGCAGGACCAGTACTATGCGCGCGCCCTGAAGTCCGTCGACTACATCCAGCGTTTCGTGTTCCCGGGCAGCTTCATCCCTTCCATCGAGGCCATCACCACCTCGCTGACGCGCGTCACCGACATGAAGGTGTTCAACCTCGAGGACATCGGTCCGCACTACGCACCCACGCTCCGGCTGTGGCGCGAGCGCTTCTTCGCCAACCTGCAGCGCGTGAAGGAGCTGGGCTATCCGGACAGTTTCGTGCGGCTGTGGGAGTTCTACCTGTGCTACTGCGAGGGTGGCTTCGCCGAGCGTCAGCTGGGCGATGTGCAGATGCTGCTCACCAAGCCGGACTGCCGGCGCGCGGCCATCTCTGCGGCCTGAATTGGACCTTCCCGCCAGGCTGCGCGAACTCCTCGGCACCGCAGCGGTGCTCACCGGTCCGGATGAGCTCGCCCCTTACCTGACAGATCACCGTGGCCTGTACCACGGCACCGCCGCGGCCATGGTGCTGCCCGGCAACACGGAACAGGTGGCGCAGGTGCTCGCCTTCTGCCATGCGCAGCGTGTGCCGGTGGTGCCCCAGGGCGGCAACACCGGCTACTGCGGCGGCGCCACGCCCGATGGCAGCGGCCGCGCCGTGCTGCTGGCCATGCGACGAATGGACCGCATCCGCCACGTGGATGCGGCGAATTTCTCGCTGGTGGCCGAGGCCGGCTGCACGCTGGCTGCGGTGCAGTCTGCCGCCGATGCGGCCGGAAGGCTGTTTCCGCTCAGCCTGGGATCAGAGGGCAGCTGCCAGATCGGCGGCAATCTCGCCACCAACGCCGGCGGCACCGCCGTGCTGCGCTATGGCACGGCGCGGGATCTCACGCTGGGCATCGAGGCCGTGCTGGCCGACGGCAGCGTGGTCGCGCAGCTCTCGCCCCTGCGCAAGAACAACACCGGTTACGACCTGAAGAACCTTCTGATCGGCAGCGAGGGCACGCTGGGAGTGATCACCGCGGCCTGCCTGAAGCTGTTCCCGCAACCACACCTGTACGCCACGGCCTGGGTGGGCATCCCCTCGCCGGCCGCGGCCATCGAGCTGCTGGCGAGGCTGCGTGCCGCCAGCGGCGATGCCCTGGCCACGCTGGAGCTGGTGCCGGAGGTGGCGCTGCAGCTGGTGCTGCGCCATGTACCCGGCGCACGCCACCCGGGGATCAGCGCCTCTGCGTGGCATCTGCTGGTGGAAATACCCGACAGCGGGCGCGGCGACGCCGACTCGGCGCTGACCTCCGCCCTGCAGCAGGGCAGCGAGGCAGGCCTGGTCACGGATGCGACCATCGCCCGGAACATGGCGCAGAGGGAGGAGTTCTGGCGCCTGCGGGAATCGGTGCCCGAGGCACAGCGTCGCGCCGGCGGCAGCCTCAAGCACGATATCGCGGTGCCCGTGGCCTCGATCCCGTCATTCATCGCGGCGGGCACGGAGCTGTGTGCACGCCTGGCGCCCGAGGGCTACCTGGTGGCCTACGGCCACGCGGGCGATGGCAACCTGCACTTCAACCTCAACCAGCGCGAGGGCGCCGGCAAGGCGGCCTTCCTGGCACGCGAGGCGCCCCTGCGGCGCGCCGTGCATGACCTGGTGGCCAGCTACGGCGGCACCTTCAGCGCCGAGCATGGCATCGGCCAGCTGAAGGTGGACGAATTGCGCCGCTACGCCTCACCCGCCGGGCTGGCGGCGATGCACCGGATCAAGCAGGCGCTCGATCCGCATCACATCCTCAATCCCGGCAAGGTGCTGTAGCCCTGCTCAGTTGGCGCGGGTCCGCAGGAAAGTGACCGGCGAACCGATGGGCACTCCGTTCAGCCCGCCCTGCACCGTCAGCTGATCCGGGTTGCCCGGCGTGACCTCGAAGGTGTTCGGCGAAGGCGGACGGCCATCGAGCGCGCCCTGCGCTCCAGGGAACTTGCCCAGCCAGCCGGGCGGCAGTGCGCTGGAATTCAGGCCCGGCGTATCGAAGGTGGCAAAGCCCGTGGCGAAGCCGGCGGCCGTGGTCATGCAGCCGGTGGATCCACCGCGACGCGTGTAGTAGCCGGAAGCGGCAGTACCGTCGTCGAACACGAAGCAGCCATCCTGCAGGTTCACCGGACCATTCACCCCGAAGTGGATGCCGGTGGTGTCATCGAAGTTGAAGATCCAGGAGCGGCGGTGGTCCGGCGAGATCCAGGCGCCAGTCATCTGGCCCGGCACGCTCTTGGGCTCGGTCATCGCCCAGGTCACCGGCGTGGACACCGCAGGACTGCCCAGCATCGAATTGAAAGTGACCGTCAGGGTGCTGTCGGGAGCCGCGGTCTTCACTGCGCCCACCGTCACGGTCAGCGGCGGTGTGGCCGTCGCCGCGCTGTAACCGATGGCGCTGGAGAACGACAGGCCACCGGCGTTGCCATTGGTGTCGATGATGTTGGTGATGGTCAGCTGCCCCGTACCGGGATTGAAGGAGTAGAAGCCCTGCTCCAGGCCGGTCGCACCGCCGGTGCTGCTGTGGTTGGCATACAGGAAGGTGCCTTCGGGGAAGAAGGTCAGGTAGCGGCGGTTGTTGATGGCATTGTTCGCATCCCGCTGCAGCTGCATGTAGTTGCCTGCCAGCTGAACCGCCGGGTTGTTCCGGCAACGCACTGCAATCCCGTTGGGCTGGAATGTGCCCGCCGCAACCGGGTTGGTGAGCCAGAGGGCCGTGCCGTGATTGGTGGGCGCCGTACCGCTGGTGACCCGCACCAGGCAGGTCTGGTCCTGCGGCTGGGACACCACCACCACGTCGTACACGGCCAGCTCGTTGCTGGCCAGGCCGGTCCAAAGCGTCACGGCGGTGGCGCTGAAGGCCGCGATATTGACGTCCGGCGCGCCCGGCACGGCCGCGCCGGTGCCGATGTTGCGCAGGCCCAGCGTGACGCCACCGGCTCCCATCGGCGATGCCGCCACCGAAGGCAGCGTGCTGTACTGCACATTGCCCGTGACGGCGAAGGCACAGGATGTCAGGGCCACGTTGGTTACATTGGCCGCCGGCGGCACGGTGGATTCACCGGCCTCGTTGGTGCCATTGGTCACCGCGCAGTTGTTCACCATGCCGTCGGGCGAGGTGTAGGTGGCAGTGATGCGCCAGGTCAGGATGGGCAGGCTGGTGCGGCTGTCAAACACCGCGTCGGGGAACGTGAATGAGGTCTGCCCGAACAGGGGCAACTCGCGCACGCCCTCCTCCGTCGTGAGGATGACCCTGGCGGTCTCGATGGCAGCCACCGAAGGGGCAACCGTGCCACCAATCGAATAGCGCTGCACTGCCGGATCATTCGCGCAGCTCACGGTGATGGCTGGCAGTTCGGCCGTGGCCGTGCCGGAGCCATTCTGCACCGTGCAGGCCTTGGCGTACGGCTGGGTGGCCACGGTGATCTCGTAGGTGGAGCCCACAGGAATCGAGCCGAACGTGAACGGCGAGCTGTCCGCGCCCGCCGCACCGAAGAAGTCGCGCTCGGTGGTGCTGGTGCCCGCGGCGTTCTGCACCACGCTGCGCAACACTACCGGACGCCGCGTGCCCAGGCCCGAGACCGTGCCCTGCAGCACCACGGTAGGTGTCGGGATGTCGGTATAGGGCTGGGTCCGGACGTCCTTGATGGAGTCGCAGGCAGGCAGCGCGAGCAGGCACAGGACGGACGCCAGGGGCAGCCCGTTTTTGCTGGTCTTGGAAATCATGAATCCCCCCAATCCTCTAGAACTTCATGCGCACGCCCATGCGATAGGCGCGGCCCATGGTGTCGTGGTACTGCGCGCTGGCGCCGGAAATTCCGCCACCGGTGAACGGCGGGCTCTTGTCGAACAGGTTGTTGATGGAGCCGAAGACCTGGAACTGCTTCATGTTGCCCACGTCCAGGTTGTACGAACCGTTGAGCGAGAAGTTCACGTAAGGGTCGACGCGGTTGTTGTCCACGCTGCCGTTGAGCAGCTGGCCAAGCTCATTGCGGTACAGAGGGCTGTCCGGGTCATCGCTCCAGTTCAGGTCCAGCACCGCACCACCGATGTAGCGCGCGGACAGGCTCATGGTCAGGTCGTTCAGCATGTAAGTGGTGCTGACGTTGCCCGTCCACTTCGGTGACGGCGACACACCGGGAATGAACACGCTGTTGCGGATCTGGCCCACCAGGTTCACCGGGATGTAGCAGTTGAAGTCCTGGAAGCGGCCACCACGCTGCTCGCAATTGAACTGGCTGTTGGCCAGCGAGGAGTTCAGCTGCTGGCCGGAGGCCTCCAGCGCCCGCGTGCCACGCACCGACACCGACGCCGTGCCCGGCAGGCTGTCGAACGCACGGCTGAGCGGGAAGTTGTAGCTCAGCGTCACGTCGACCCCGCGGCGCTTCACCGGCAGTGTGTTGGTGGGGCGTGAGGAGTTGTACGAGAGGATGTCCTCCAGGTTGCGCGAGCCATCCGGATTGGTGGCGAAGTTGATCTCCTGGCAGGCCTTCAGGTTCATGTCGATCAGGCCATTGATGCCCTGGCGGTCCGGATCGGGAGAACCGTCCTCGAAATACCCCTGCGGCTCATTGCCGCTGCCTTCCCAGCAGGCCGTGATGGGTCGGGCACTGTTGAAGGGCACGGCAATGCCATCGCGAACGTCGATGTCGAAGTAGTCCACCGACATGCGCATGCCCTGTGCCCATCCGCCGGGCGAAAGGACCATGCCCAGCGTGAGCGTGTCGCTCTTCTCCGGGCGCAGGTCCGCATTGCCCACGCGCACCTGGCCGAAACGCTCGGTCTGGTTCTCATCGCTGAATGCGCTGCGCTCGCGCCAGGGATTCGCGCCCGAGAACTGGTCCGGCAGGCCCGGCTGGTTCAGGAACAGGTCGCGGTAGGTCGCGGCGCGCAGGTCGCGTGAACGGGTAAGGCGCAGGCGCACGAAATCGAAGGGTTCGTAGACCACCGAGGCCTTCCAGTTGAACACGTTCTGCGTGGCCGACTGGCCGGTGGTGCCGGCACCGCCCTTGTTGTAGTAGGAGGCGTAGCGGGCGCCGAGGTTCGCCGACAGCATGTTCACGCCTTCCAGCGCGCTCACCAGCGGCATGTTGAATTCCATGAAGCCTTCGGTGACACGCGTCTTGCCGCCGTAGGCATCGGACCAGACACGGGCGAGGTCAGCGCGCTCATAGAAGCTGGTGACTCCATTGGTGCCGGCGTTGTCCACGCGATCCTCGCGCACTTCCATGCCGAAGGCGCCGTTGAGCGGACCGGCCCAGCCCTGCCACAGCGTGCCGTTGGTGCTCAGCGACAGCACATGCAGGTTGGTGCGGCCCTGCGAGACAGTGTCGACGAAGGCATAGTCGATGGCCTGCTGCTGGCGGGCCGCCGCGCCGGCATCGGCATAGCTGTTGCCGAAGATGTTGATGGGTACGCAGCCTTCCGCCAGTGCCGCCAGCTCATCGGCGTTGCTGAGCGGCAGGCCCTCGTAGTCGAGCACCGGCGGGCCGTCGCGCGTGATGCGGCAGATGGCCTCGCCGAAGGTGGGCGAACCGACGCGATCGTCGATCACCGCATCCATGGCCATGTTGAGCCTGAGGCTGGTGGCCACATCCGACTGCTGCGACTTGCTGTCGGTCTGGCCGAACTGGTAGTAGCCCTCCCAGCGCCAGTCACCACCAAAGCGGCCCTTCACGCCGGCCACCATGCGCATGGTTTCCGATTCATTGGAGGTCCACTGCTGGACCTGCGGGTTCCACACCTTGCGCATGGCCGTGAAACCATTGCAGGCATTGGGGCCATACAGCGCGTCGAGGCCTGTGGATGCACCACCGCTGGCGGTGATGGTGCCGCCGGTGAGCAGCGCGCCGCTGGCCCCGGGGATCGCGCCGTACACCGTATTGGCGCCCGAAGGCACCGCGAAGGCGCGCTGCACCTGGTACAGCGCCTCGGGGCTGAGGTTCTGCAGGAAGGCGTAGGAGTTGCGCCCCAGTTGCGGCAGCGTGGCGGGCGAGCCCGGATCATCGAAGTCGCTGGTGATGGTCACGCCCATCAGGATCCAGTACTCGGTGCCGGTGGCCGGGTTGTTGTTGCGCACGTGCGCCCACACCGGTGTGCCGTTCTCGAAGGAGATGGCACTGGGCGGGGAGGACGCGGTGGCGCCGAACTGGGCGAAGTTGGCCGCCGACACCCAGTACGGGGCAGCCGTGCTGGGCGCCGTCAGGGTGGCCGGCGTGCCGTTGACACGGTAGCCGAGGAAGGCGCGGAAGCTGGCCACGTTCCAGAGCACATTGCGCGTGGGGTGGGCTACCGGCTGGGCGGTGTCGTAGTCGAAGGACACGGCCGAACCACCGCCGTAGCTCACCAGTTCCCCTGCCGCAGCCGCACCGCCGATCACGGCCGCACTGCCCGGGTTGTTGAAGCGCACGCAGTAGGAACCCTGCGTGTAGCCATTCCTGTTCAGGCCCTCGGTATTGGCGTAGTTGGCCTGCAGGTAGGCGGTGGTCCGCTCGGTGAGGTTGTACTCGAAGTTGGTGAACAGCGTGCGCCGCTCGGAGCTGGGACGCATGGGCGTGTTGGCGGTGGTAAGCGGACCATCGCCGTTCATCACGCTGCCGCCGCTGCCGCCGCGGAATCCGTACGAATATTCCTCCACATCTGTGCCGTCGGCGTTGAAGCGGAAGCCGGAAGTGAACTCCGTGTTGCCGTGGTAGATCGTGCCGGTGGGCGCGAACTGGCTGTAGCGCACGTTGGCCATCTCGAAGCGGGCCGGAAAACCTTCGAAGCCCGGCAGCGAGGCCAGCACGCCGCGCGGATCCTGCGTGGAGCCGGAGCTGTTGGCGAACATGGTGCGCGATTCGGCGCACCAGGAGCGAGCCGAGGCACAGTCGCGGATGGCATTGGATTCCTGCCATTCGACGCCGAACAGTCCGTGGCCGCGGCCACCGAAGAGCGAGGTGCCGCCGGAAATGGAGACATGGGGACTGCCACCGTCGCCGGCCTCGTTGACGCCGTAGTCCAGGTCGACGTTCATGCCGCTCATGCGGTTGTTGAGCACCAGGTTCACCACGCCGGCCATGGCGCCGGAGCCATAGGTGGCCGATGCGCCACCGGTGACCACGTCCATGCGCTGCAGCAGGTTGGACGGGATGATGTTCATGTCCACCACGTCGGCCTGGTTGGACGTGGACACCGAGCGGCGCCCGTCAATCAACGTCAGCGTGCGGGTACCGAACGTCGGATCCATGCCGCGCAGGTTGGCAATGGTGTTGCCGATGAAGAACGAACCGCGGTCCAGCGACTCCAGGCCGCCGCCACCGGAGCCGGCCTGGTTGTCGCCCACCATCGTGGGCATGTACGTGGATATGTTCTGCGGCACCAGCTGCGTGAGCGCATCGGCTACGTTGACGAAACCCAGCTGGCGGATCTCTTCGCCGGACAACGAGGTGATGGGATTGGCCGAGGTGACATTCGGCGACTGGATGCGCGTGCCGGTCACCTGGACTTCCTGGAGTTCCTCCAGCTCTTCGTCGTCAGTCTCGGCCTCGGCCGCAATCGCCTGCGGCAAGCAGCCAATAAAAAAACCAAGACTCAACGAAGCAGCCACGAACGCGCGCACTGGCTGCGCGCTTGCAGTGGATCTGGACACTATCTAGCCCCCCGAATTCTCGAACTTCCAGTCCGCGCCCGCGCCTTCCTGTATGCGAAAGGCACAGCGCCTGCGGACAACTGCGGCGGCGCGAGTATTCGTACGGCCGAGGCGACTGAACAAGTCACTGTGAGTAACAATTACGCACGCACCGCATGTGTCCCGGACGGGATGCTGTGTCGCCTCTCCCCTTGGCGATCGCGGTGAAGCCATGTACAAGCGAGGCCAGATGCCACAACCCATGCGGAAAACGCCGCCGGCGGTCACACCACGTGCGAAACCGGCACCGGCACCGCCAGCCGCCATACGCGCCGCACCAGGCAGACCGCGTTCCCGCCTCAGGAATCCCATCGACCTGCAGCGCTCGGAATTCCTGCGCGCCTGTCGCGCCCGCGTGGATCCGGAACAGGTCGGCCTGCCGCGCGCCAGCCGCGCCCGATCCGGCGGCCTGCGCAGGGACGACGTGGCCGCGCTCGCCGGAGTGAGCACATCCTGGTACACCTGGCTCGAGCAGGGTCGCGACATCCGCGTTTCGGATGAAGTGCTCGAACGCATCAGCGTCGCGCTGCGACTGTCGGAAGACGAACGCACCTATCTGTTTGCACTGGTGCAGCGCCGCTTGCCGCGGCTGGTGCAGGAGATGCCCGAAGTGG
This sequence comes from Pseudomonadota bacterium, assembly GCA_030852845.1. GTDB lineage: Bacteria > Pseudomonadota > Gammaproteobacteria > Steroidobacterales > Steroidobacteraceae > ZC4RG30. The sequence continues at coordinate 50,989 of JALYWF010000066.1, read as the reverse complement.
CTCCGCCGGAAGTGCAGCGGCTCGTGGACACCATGCCCATACCCGCCGTGGCCCTGAACCTGCGCTGTGACGTGCTGGCCTGGAACGCGATCAACAGCGTCCTCTACCGCGACTACTCCATTTACGGGCCCGGCGAGCGCAACCTGCTGGAAATCCTGATGCTGCGCCAGCCCGCGCAGGGTGCCGCGCCGCGCCGGCTGGAAGAAACCCTGTCGCGCCTGATGTGCGGCCTGCGCTTCGACTACAGCAAGTGCGCCGGCGATGCGAGGTTCGACTCGCTGATCCGGCGCATGCTCACGCACTCGCCGCTGTTCCGCCAGTTATGGCGCACGCCGGACTTCCTCATCAAGTCCTATGGGCAGCACCAGTTCGACCATCCACGGTTCGGCACGCTGACGTTCGAACACACATCCTTCGTGCCCGACGGCCATCCCTACATCCGGCTGGTGCTGTGCAGCCCGGAGGACGCGGCGGCGCGCCGCGCGGTAGCGACAGTGAATGCGGAGCTGGAAGCGCGCAGGTAATGCGCAGGACCCGCCCGTCGCGGCAGGTCAGCGAGGCGGGGAAACGCGGATCAGTCCTTCCTGCGCCGTGCTGGCCACCAGCGCACCCTGGTGCGTGAAGATGCTGCCGCGGGCAAAACCACGCGCGCCGGCCGCGGCCGGGCTTTCGATGGAATACAGCAGCCACTCATCCACGCGCACGGGACGATGGAACCACATGGCGTGGTCGATGCTGGCTACGGTGACACCACGGCTGCCCAGCGAATAGCCATGCGGCAGCATCGATGTGGCCACCAGGTGGTAGTCGGACACATAGGCCAGCAGTTCCGCATGGCGGCGCGGATCCGCGCCCACCGTATCCACCGCGCGGAACCACACGTCCAGGCGCGGCGGCGCGGGCTTCGGATCCGGATAGTCCAGCTGCTGCACGGCACGGAATTCGAAGGGCGCGTCGCGGCCGGCAAAGCGCTGCAAGGCCGGCGGCAGCGCGGCAGCCTCGGTGTCCAGCACGTCGCGCAGGTCAGGCAGTGAATCCGGTGGCGGCACGTTGGGCATGTGCACCTGGTGCTCCAGCCCTGCCTCGTTTTCGTGGAAGGAGGCGGCCATGTGGAAGATCTGCTGGCCATGCTGGATGGCCACCACGCGGCGGCTGGAGAAGCTGCCGCCATCGCGGCTGCGGTCCACCTGGTACACGATCGGCGCGTTGAAATCGCCGCGCCGCAGGAAGTACGCATGCAGCGAATGCACCTGACGCTCCGGCACGGTGGCATAGGCGGCGCCGAGCGCCTGGCCGAGCACCTGGCCGCCAAACACCTGGGGTGAGCCGATGTCGCGGCTGGCTCCGCGGAAGAGGTCCACCTCCAGCGGCTCCAGCTCCAGCAGCTGCAGCAGCTCGGCCAGTGGCGCCAGCATGGCGGTGGCGCCTACCCCGCGTCCGCGGGCGAGTCAGTGACGCCCAGGCGCTGGTGCATCACGGGGCTGGTGGTGGTGTATTGCAGGAACTGGCGCTTCTGCGGGTAGATGTAGTGCTGGATCGCGAACGCTGCCAGCGCCGCCTCGTGGAAGCCGGAAAGGATCAGCTTCTTCTTGCCCGGATAGGTGTTGATGTCGCCCACCGCATAGATGCCGGGCACGCTGGTCTGGAACTTCTCGGTGTCCACCTTCAGTGCCTTCTTCTCCAGCTCCATCCCCCACTCTGCGATGGGACCGAGCTTCGGTGCCAGTCCGAAGAAGGCCAGCAGCGCATCGGCCTCGACGGCGTGCAGCGCACCGCTGGCATCCTTCACATTGACACCGCCAAGGCGTTCGCCCGTGGTGATGAGCGAGGCCGCAGTGCCTTCGATGAATCGCATTTTTCCGGCCGCCACCAGGGCCTGCATCCTGGCCACCGACGCCGGCGCGGCGCGGAACTCGGCGCGCCGGTGCACCAGCGTGAGCTCGGCGACCTTGTCGACCAGGTCCAGTGTCCAGTCGAGCGCGGAATCACCGCCTCCGAAGATCACCAGCCGGCTGCCATGGAACTGCGCCGCGGCAGTGACGCGGTAGAAGATCTGGCTGTCCTCGAACACGTCGGCGCTTTCCACGCTGAGCCGGCGGGGCTGGAAGGATCCCACGCCGCCTGCGATCACGATCGCGCCGGCATCGAACTTCAGGCCACCGGCGGTCTCGACATCGAACCGGCCATCCTCGCGCTTGTTCACCACGGTCACCTCGTGGCCGAAGTGCATTTCCGCGCCGAAGGGCTTGATCTGCTCCAGCAGTCGGTCGATCAGCTCCTGCGCGCCACATACCGGCAGCGCCGGGATGTCGTAGATGGGTTTCTCCGGATACAACTCGGCGCACTGCCCGCCGGGCTTCGCGAGTGAATCAAGGAGATGGCACTTGATGCCAAGCAGGCCCAGTTCGAAGACCTGGAAAAGGCCGCAGGGGCCGGCGCCAACGATGACGACTTCCGTCTGGATGGTCATGAGCTCGATCGGAAATGAAAGGAAAGGATCAGCGCGGCGCGTCAGGCGCGGCCGGCGTTGGAATCGGTGGGCGTGTGGTAGTACTCGCTGTCTGCAGCCAGCTCGCGCACCAGGCGCCGCAGCTCCTCGACACGCGCCTCGGCAGTGCTGATGGGCAGGCAGTCCTGGCAGCGCGCGTCTCCGCAGGGCTGGCGCGAATACAGCCAATACTGGACAGCGCCGGCCAGCAGGCCATCGGCGATGTCCCAGAGATCGGCGTCCTTGTCCTTGTCGGCGAGCTTGTTGCCAAGATCCACTGCCTTGGCAAAGGCTGATTCAAAGCTTTCGGGGGTTGCACTCATAGGATGCCCAATTATATCGGAACCCTGCTATTTTGGGGGTTGACCGTTACTGCCTGTGCAGATACTGTGGCGCTATGAGCACCGAAAAACACAGCATTCCGGACTTCTACCACGGTGACAACTGGTCGGCCGAAGAATCCATCGGCTACTTGTTGCGCACCACGGTCTCAACGCTGATGCGCGCCGCAGAGGCAGCGATGCGACCTTACGGCCTCACCTCCGTGCAATGGGCACCACTGATGATCATCTCGCGCGGCGGCAATCCCACCGCAGCCAGTCTCGCGCGCGACCTGAACACCGACACGGGTGCGATGACGCGCATGCTGGACCGCCTGGAGGCCAAGGGCCTGCTGACCCGCACGCGCAGCGCCACTGACCGCCGCGTGGTTGAACTCACGCTCACCGAACAGGGCCGTGAACTCACCACGAAAATCCCGCACCACCTGGCAGCCGTCTACAACAACCACCTTGCGGGCTTTTCCGGCGAGGAGTTCAGCCAGCTGAAGCAGATGCTGCGGCGGATCATCTCCAACCGCGACCACAGCGTGTGACGACGCGGCGGCCGGCCTTGCCGGCCGCCTTCTATCAGCGATAGCCCTCGGCCTGCATCGAGAACAGGCGTTCATACACGCCTGACCTGGCCATCAGCGCGGCATGATCGCCCCGCTCCACCACCCGCCCGCCATCCAGCACGATGATCTCATCGGCCATGCGTACCGTTGAAAAGCGGTGCGAGATGAGGATGGTCATGCGTCCTTCCGACAGGTCGCGCACATGGCGGAACACCTCCGCCTCGGCCTCTGCGTCCATGGCGGCGGTGGGCTCATCCAGCACGCGGATGTCCGCATCGCGCCGCATGAAGGAACGCGACACGGCGACCTTCTGCCACTGTCCGCCGGAAAGTTCGCGCCCGCCCTGGAACCATTTGCCCAGCTGGGTCTGGTAACCCTCGGGCAGCACTTCGATCATGCCGGCGGCCTCGCCCTGCCCCGCCGCCTCGCGCCAGCGCGCTTCATCCTCGAAGAAACGCTCATCGCCCGCGCCGATGTTTTCGCCCACCCGCATCTGGTAGCGCACGAAATCCTGGAAAATCACGCCGAACCGCCGCCGCAGCACATCCACGTCCCACTCCGCCAGGTCGCGGCCATCCAGCAGGATGCGGCCGGCAGTCGGCACGTAAAGGCGGGTCAGCAGCTTGATCAGGGTGGTCTTGCCCGAACCATTCGCGCCCACCAGAGCGAGGCTGTGCCCCGGCTTCAGGTGCAGCGACACATCGTGCAATGCAGGCTGGTCGCTACCCGGGTAGGTGAACGAGACATGCTCCAGCCGCAGGCCATCGGCGGGATCAGGTCCCGCTACCGCCGTGCCGCCCGGCGGCCTGGGATCCGTTTCCAGGTATTCGTACAGCGTGGAGAGGTAGAGGTTGTCCTCGTACAAGCCACTCACGGCGCCCAGCGCGGCGCTCACCGCGGCCTGGCCCTGGCGGAACAGCAGCAGGTACATGGTCATCTCGCCGATGGTGATGGCGCCGCGCACAGCGCTGACCGCCACCCAGCAGTAGCCGGCGTACAGCGCCGCGGTGGCCAGCAGGCCCAGCGCGAAACCCCAGCTGTCGCGACGGACCGCCAGCTGGCGCTCCTGTGCGAACAGGCGGCGGTGGATTTCCTGGTAGCGGTCGAGGAAGCGGCGGCCGAGCGCGTACAGCTTCACTTCCTTCGCATGGTCCTCGCGCGCGATCACCGTCTCCAGGTACGCCTGCATGCGGCGATCGGAGGAGCGCCAGCGGAACAGGCGGAAGGCCTCGCTGGAGAATTTGGTCTCGGCGATGAAGCCGGGCACGCCGGCCAGCAGCAGCAGCATCACGGCCCAGGCGGAGAACTGCCACAACAGCACACCGAAGCTCGCCAGCGAGATCAGGTTCTGCGCCAGCCTGAAGGTACGCTGCACCAGCGACAGCGGACGGGCCGAGGCCTCGCGGCGTGCCCGCGTGAGCCGGTCGTAGAACTCCGAATCCTCGAAATGCTCCAGGTCGAGCGTGAGCGCCTTCTCGAGAATCATGGAATTCACGCGGAATCCCAGCTGCTCGCGCAGCAGCGTGGTGGCCAGCGACAAGGCGCGCGTGCTCAGGGCGAGCACTGCCACCGCCGCGCCTTCCAGCGCCACCAGCTCCAGCACCGGCGCCAGCGCGCCGCCGGTGGAGGCAGCCGTGACCACTGCGTCGACGATGCGCGCGCCCAGCCAGGCCACCAGTGCGGGCAGCGTGCCTGCCAGCAGCGTGAGCACGCCCAGCCACAGCGTGAGTGCATGGCTGGTCTGCCAGACCAGCTCCAGCGCCTTGCGGCCGTAAGCGAATACCTGCAGGAATTCACGCGGCAACTGCCGCAGGTCCTGTTGCGGTGGCGCGGGCGGCACGGGTGGGCCGCGGCTCATGGCGCGATGGCCGAGGCCTCGATGAGACGCGACTGCACGTTGATGCCGCTGAGACCCTGCACTTCGAACAGGGCCTCGAACGGTGCATCGCGGCTCACGCTGGCATCGAGGTCGTGCAGCTGCGCGACGTCGGCTGCAGTTTCGGCGGCCTGCATCAGGCCGATGTCGCGGGTGCCCGCGATGACCAGGTGGCGGTGCCCGCCGGGCCCGGGCAGCTGCGCCAGGTAGGCATAGTCGCTGTAGCGTTCGTTCACTCCGTGGGGAATGCCGGCGTCGCTGGTCCATGCGGCGCCACTGACCGAATCCACCAGCTCGTCGTAGGAGCCGCCGAATGAATAACGCGAGCTGGCCACCATCATGTCCTCGAGCATGCCCAGCGCCGACAGGTAACCCAGGTAGACGATGTGCGTGGTCTTCAACGTCGCGGGATCAAGCTCGGAAGCCAGCGTCAGCAGCAAGGGCTTGCCCGTGGCCCGCAGCACCGGCAGCACTTCACGCAGCGCCTGCGCGCTGGAAGTGGGCAGGTAGCCCAGGTTGAGGTCGGCATAACGCGCCTGCAAGGCAGGGTCGGCCACGAATCCCTGCTCCAGATCGCGACGCGAATTGATGCTGAAGTCGCGCACCAGGCGCCGCACGTCGCCACGCTCATCGCGTTCACCGAAGATGAAATAGTCACCCAGCACCAGCTGCACCGGAAGGTCATCTGCAAAGATCGGTGCCCAGAGGGCGGAGGCCTTGAGGCGTGCCAGCTGTGGATCGAGGGGCGGTGGGCGCCGCGCCAGCGTGGTCGCCACGACTGTTGCCGCGAGCAGCAAAAGGATGATGCCCCCTGCCAGCCGTTCGCGGGCAGTCTGTGGCAGCAGGCGGCGCCACCACACGGGGTCCCCCGCAGCCGCAGCGGGGGCGGGAGTGCCCTCTGCCAGTACCAGCCGGTACTCGCCCCGCGGCAGCGTCAGGTGTGGCGCGGTGGAGGCTCCGTAGAAGTCCTCCAGCCTCCGCCGCAGCTTGTGTGCCGCGACACGCACGGTGGCGTCCTGGGTGAGGTCGACGTCGGTGCCGCGGTCGAAGCAGTCGATCGCCACTTCGGTCTCTTTGGGAACGCGTCCGGTGGCCTGGCAGGTGACCAGGAACTCGAACAGGCGGGCCATCTGGGTGCCCTTGCCCAGCACCCCGCTGCCCCGCAGGCGCGAAATTTCAGCCTCGAATGCCGCTTCCACGGGCGCAAGTCTAATGGGAAAGTACCGGCGAAACTGCTAATCTCGCGGCCCGTTTTTTGCGGCCCTGCACTCCTGGCCGCCCTGAGCAACCCATGCCGCGCCCCATCCGCAACATCGCCATCATCGCCCACGTCGACCATGGCAAGACCACGCTTGTCGACTGCCTGCTGAAGCAGTCCGGCACCTTCGCCGCACACGAGAAAGTGGGCGAGCGCATCATGGATTCCAACGCCATCGAGAAAGAGCGCGGCATCACCATCCTCGCCAAGAATTGCGCCATCGATTACGGCGGCGTGCGCGTCAACGTGGTCGACACGCCCGGCCACGCCGACTTCGGCGGCGAGGTGGAGCGCGTGCTGTCGATGGTCGACGGCGTGCTGCTGCTGGTCGACGCGGTCGAAGGTCCGATGCCACAGACGCGGTTTGTCACGCGCAAGGCGCTGGGCCTGGGGCTGAAGGCCATCGTGGTGGTCAACAAGGTGGACCGCCCTGGCGCCCGCCCCGGCTGGGTGATCGACCAGACCTTCGACCTGTTCGACAAGCTCGGCGCCACCGACGAACAGCTGGATTTCCCCGTGGTCTATGCCTCGGCCCTGCAGGGCTGGGCCAGCCTCGACCACACACAGCAGCAGCCGGACATGACGTCGCTGTTCGAGGCCGTCCTGAAATACGTACCGGAGCCCAAGACCGACGCCCAGGGCTCGCTGCAGCTGCAGATCTCGCAGCTGGACTACAACTCCTACGTCGGGCGCATCGGCGTAGGCCGCATCCGCCGCGGCACGGTGAAGCAGGGCCAGAACGTGGTGCTGCGCTACGGTGACGAAGACAAGGGCACCGGCCGGATCGGCCAGGTGCTGGCCTTCACCGGTCTCGAACGTGGCCCGGTCGAATCGGCTGGGGCCGGCGACATCGTCGCCATCACCGGCATCGAAGACGTGAACATCGGCATCACCCTCTGCGACATCGAGAACGCGCAGGGCCTGCCGCCCATCGCCGTTGACGAGCCGACCCTGGCGATGATGTTCCAGGTCAACTCCTCGCCGCTGGCCGGCCGCGAGGGCAAGTTCGTCACCAGCCGCCAGATCCGCGAGCGCCTGATGCGCGAGCTGGAGCACAACGTGGCACTGCGCGTGGAAGAAACCGGCGATGCCGACGTGTTCCGCGTTTCCGGCCGCGGTGAACTGCATCTGACCATCCTGATCGAAAACATGCGCCGCGAGGGCTACGAGCTGGCCGTGTCGCGCCCGCAGGTGCTGCTGAAGCAGATCGATGGCGTCACCCACGAGCCTTACGAGGCCCTCACCGTCGACGTGGAAGAAGCCCACCAGGGCGGCGTGATGGAAGCCCTCGGCCAGCGTCGCGCCGAAATGAAGGACATGTCGATGGACGGCCGCGGCCGGGTGCGCATCGAATACCGCGTGCCGGCCCGCGGACTGATCGGCTTCCAGGGCGAGTTCATGAACCTCACCCGTGGCTCTGGCCTGATGAGCCATGTGTTCGACGGCTATGCGCCGATGCGGGGCGAGATCGCCGAACGCCGCAATGGCGTGCTGGTGAGCATGGAAAACGGCGAAGCGGTGGCCTATGCACTGTGGAGCCTGCAGGAACGCGGCAAGCTGTTCGTCAGCCATGGCGAGAAGCTCTACGAGGGCATGATCGTGGGCATCCACAGCCGCGAGAACGACCTGGTGGGCAATCCCATCAAGACCAAGAAGCTCACCAACGTGCGCGCCTCGGGCAAGGACGATGCCATCCTGCTGACCCCGCCGGTGGAGCTCACACTTGAATATGCGGTGGAGTTCATCGCCGACGACGAACTGGTGGAAGTGACACCGCAGTCGATCCGCATCCGCAAGCGCCATCTGACCGAGAACGAGCGCAAGCGGCATTCGCGCGCGGCGGAGGCGCAGCTGGCGGAATGAAGGCCTGGCTGGCCATCCTCATCGCCTGTATCGCGGGCTTCCTGCTCCAGCAGTCCGCCTCCCCCCTGCTGATTGAGCAGCTGGCCCTCTGGCCGCTGCATGACTACCGGGGCATCCCGCACTTCGAGCCCTGGCAGCTGGTCACCTACGCCTTCCTGCACGGCGACATGGTGCACCTGTTCTTCAACATGTTCGCCCTTTACATGTTCGGGCAGGCCATCGAGGAGCTGATGGGCTCGCGGCGCTTCATCGTCTACTACCTGGTGTGCGTCATCACTGCCGCCCTCGCGCAGCTGGCCGTGCAGAAGATGATGGGCGTGGCGCGGCCAACGGTGGGCGCCTCAGGCGGCGTGTTCGGACTGCTGCTGGCGTACGGCATGGCCTTCCCGCACAACCGGCTGATGCTGATATTCCCGCCCATACCGATGCCAGCATGGCTGTTCGTGACGTTGTACGGACTCCTGGAGCTCTATCTCGGGTTCAGCGGCCGCGACAGCAACGTGGCGCATTTCGCCCACCTGGGTGGCATGGCCGGCGGACTGGTGCTGCTGCTGTACTGGCGCATGCAGCGACGCGGCCGGCGCCAGTACTAGCCATCCGCGCGCCTCAGGCGCGCACCACGCAATTGCGGCCGCGTTCCTTGGCCTCGTAAAGGGCCTTGTCGGCGCGCTCGAACACACTCTCGCCGGCATCGTCCGTGCGCATCTCGGTGATGCCACCTGCAATGGTCACCCGTACCGGCTGGCCGCGGAAGTGGAAACCGATCTCAGCCACCGCCAGGCGCACCTTCTCGGCCAGCTTCATTGCATCGTCCAGCCTGGTGCCCGGCAACAGCATGGCGAATTCCTCGCCGCCGTAGCGCGCCACAAAATCCGAGGCGCGGATGCTGCCGGCCAGCGTCTCGGCCACCACCGCCAGCACCCGGTCACCGGCACGGTGGCCAAAGCCATCGTTCACCGACTTGAAGTGGTCGATGTCCCAGGCCGCCACACAGATCGGCTGGCGGAAGCGCTTGAAGCGCTCGCACTCGGCGGCAAAACGATGGTCCCAGGCAAGCCGGTTGGGAATGCGTGTCACCGGATCGAGCAGCGCCAGGCGCTTCTCGCTGCTCAGCCGCTCCTGCAGCCGGCGCGCCTCCGATTCCATCTGGTCCATGCGCATGCGCATGTCCTCGGTACGCTCGCGCGACTGGCGTGCGCGTTCAGCCTCGCGCTGGCGGTAGCCTTGCAGGTGGCGGCCGATGGCCTCCACGCGCTCGCGCAGCTGCCTTCGCATCGCATCCAGGTCGGTGCCACGCTCCACGCTTTCGCCCATGGCCCGCATCTCGCCGGTGATTTGCAGGTTCAGCGTGTCGGAGCTGGTGTTGCGTTGTGATTCCTCGTCGGTGTGGCCGGCGATATAGCGGCTGAGGGAGTCCAGCTGCGTCATCATCTGGCCCAGCAGCATCTCGGTTTCCTGGCGCGCCTTCTCCAGCCGCTTGATGCACTGGACAGCCAGGCCCGCCACTTTCTCCACCAGCCGCGGCAGCTGGTCGCCCATCATCGGCGAGAACAGCTCTTCCTCCAGATGCTTGGCCTCGGGCGACAGCTGCGGATCACGACTGACCTCGTCGAGCAGCCGCGTCATCTCGGCACGGATCAGGGCACTGGCTGCGTCGAGGTTGCCGGCGGTCGACTCGAGCTGCGGCTGTGCTTGCGGGGGCGCGGCAACTGGTACGATGGTGATGACCGGCGCGGCCACCGGAGGGGCTGCCTTGGGGCGCAGCTGCTTCGCATCGCTGTCCATCAGGCGCACCGCCTCGGCGATGGCCAGGCCCAGCGGCTCCAGCTGCGCGGCTGGCAGGCCGTGCGCGACGGCATCCTTGAGACGCTTCAGTTCCTCGTCGAGACGGGGGGATTGTCCCTGCGCAGCCAGGCAAAGGCGGCCCACAAGTCCCTGCACCACCTGCAGCTGGTCACGAACCTGGCGCCCCTCGACTTCGAAGCCACGCAGGGCCTCGTAGTACTTGGCGCGCCAGTCGTCCTGCTCGGTGAGCTTGTAAGCCATAAAGCCTCGTGATCCCCTCGCATGTATCGGCAGTTGTACGGACAAGCTGCAGTCGCACATGCCGGTCAACGGGTGACCTGGTTCGCAAAAGGACCACAGGAGGCATGGCGCTTCCGCGTTGATGCGCAGCAACCGGCCTATCTTGGCGGCCTGCCCGCCATGGCCGCAATCACCTGCCGCACCTATACTTGCGCGCCGTGAGCCACATCACAGGCGGTCTACAGCTGCCACTACGGAGATGCCCATGGCCAGGTTGATTGCATGCGCTGGAACGCTTCTGGCGCTGATCGCGCCCTTCGCAGCGGCAGCGGCCGAACCCGGGCCAGGTGTGGCCCCCGTCACACTTGCAGGCAGCTACGTCTTCGACTCGGCTGAACAGCATGGCATCCGGGTGGACATACTCGCCCGCGGGCTGAACCACCCCTTTGCCGTGGTGATCCTCCCCTCCGGGGATGCGCTGGTGAGTGAACGCGGCGGCAACCTGCGCCTCGTCCGCAATGCCACTGGCGCTGGTGGCACGGCCAGGCTCGAACCCCGGCCGGTCAGCGGCGTGCCGCAGCTCAATCCTTCCTACCGCAATGGCGGGCTGCACGACCTGCAGCTGCACCCGGACTTCGCGCGCAACCAGCTGGTCTATTTCACGTACAACAAGGCGGGAAATCCGCCGCAGGCCAACGGTGGCGCGCCGGGCCGGCAGGAAAGTCGTGTCGCGCTGATGCGTGGCCGCTTCACCGCAGATGCGCTCACGCAGGTGGAAGAGCTGTTCGCCGGTGACTCCGGCAGCACCAGCGGCTCGCGCATCACCTTCGGCCGCGACGGACTGGTATACATGACCACCGGCGCGCCCTTTGACGAGCTGGCGCAGAACCCGGCCAGCATCTACGGCAAGGTGCTGCGCCTCACTGATACCGGCAAGCCGGCGCCCGGCAATCCCTTCGCCGGCAAGTCCGGCGCGCGGCCGGAAGTGTTCTCGATGGGCCACCGTGACCAGCTGGGGCTTGCCGTGCACCCGGTGAGCGGCGTGGTGCTCAATGCCGAGCATGGTCCCAACGGCGGCGATGAGGTGAACCTGATCGAAGCGGGCCGCAACTACGGCTGGCCCAGGGTGAGCTTCGGGCGCAACTACGACGGCTCGCGCCATTCGGCGCTGCCCGTGGCAGAGGGTGTGGAGCAGCCACTGGTGTTGTGGCTGCCGTCGATCGCACCGGGCGGCATCACGGTCTACAACGGCGAGCGGTTCCCTGCCTGGAAAGGCAACCTGTTCATATCCAGTGCCCGCCGCGGCGAGATCCCCCGCACCGGTGGACTGGAGCGCGTTGTCTTCAATGACAAGATGGAAGAGCTGCGCCGCGAGACGCTGCTCACCGAGCTGCGCCAGCGCATCCGTGACGTGCGACAAGGGCCGGATGGAATGTTGTATGTGGTCACCGATGAGGACGATGGCGCCCTGATGCGGATCTCCCCGGCATCCCTGCCCGCGCAACCAGCCAGCAACTGACGCGCAGCGCCGCGGGGATGCTCAGCGGCGTGCACTGCGTTTCTGCCAGGCGTCCGCGAGCCGCTTCGCCGAAACGGGCACTGCGGTCTTCACCTGCTGCGCGAACAATGACACCCGGTATTCCTCCAGCAGCCAGCGGAATTCATCGTCCTCAGGGGCAATGAGGCCCTGCTCCGCCTTCACGGCCGCCCAGTAACGCAGTTCCCACTGCTGCGCCTCGGCAGCCAGCTTCTGGTCACGTGCCGCATCCTGGCCGGCCTTGTCCAGGCGCAGCGCCAGCGCCTTCAGGTAGCGGGGGTATTCGCGCAGCCGCGTCCATGGCACCACCAGCAGAAAACCCGCAAAGAGCAAGCGTGCAAGCTGGGCTTCCACATCTGCCTGCAGCTGCGGCAGGCGCAGCGTACGCAGGCGCGCCTGCACTGCCGACCAGCCCAGCAGCGCCTGCTGCGCGGCACGGGAGATTTCCTGTGCCAGGGCGCCGGCACCGGGCTCGGCGGCCGCGACACGGGCCTCGAACTGCGCACGCGTGCGGGGCATGGGGAGGCCATCGATGAAACGCGTGGCCACCAGCAGGTCGAGCAGGTCGTCGCCCAGCTCGCGTGCACCATCCGGCTGCGGCCGCTGCGGGTTGGCCGGCAACTTCCGGTAGGCCATCTCGCCCTGCACATCCACCGCGAGGTCGCGACGCAACTGCTTCAGGTCCCGGGCCAGTACCAGCCTCAGCAGTCGCACCAGCCCGCGCCGGTGGCTGGCTTCGGCCTGGTGTGGCAGCGGGAACAGACGCACGCCCACGGACTGGCCCTCATCCACCAGCGCGGGATGTCCGAACACCTTCTGCCCGTCGTGCAGGCCCTCGAACTGCAGCGGCAGGTCATCGAACTCCCAGCTCGTGCGGCCGGTGGTGAGCAGGGCCTGGCCTGCCAGCTGCTGGAAATTCTCTGCAGCGCTGCCACCGTGGCGGCGCTGCAGGTCGGTGAGGTCACGGCTGCTGGCAATCACGCGGCTGTGCTCATCCAGCAGCGCGAAGCGCATCCTGAGGTGAGGTGGCAGCAGTTCCTCGCGGAAATCCGCGGCGCCCACCTTCACGCCGCTGTGGCGGAACAGCGCAGCGGCCAGCTGTGCATGCAGGCCACCGGCCTTTGATGCATCCAGCTGGTCCAGCGCGCGCGCGGCATGCTCGGGAACGGGCACGAAGTTCACCCGCAGGGCCTTGGGCAGCACCCGCACCAGCGCCGAGACCTTCTCTTCGAGCAGACCGGGCACCAGCCACTGGAAGGGCTCGGGTTTCAGCTGCTGCAGCATGTGCAGCGGCACCAGTGCGGTGACACCATCTTCCGCGTGCCCCGGCTCGAACCGGTACTCCAGCGCCACACGCAGCGGACCGGCCTGCAGGTGGTCCGGGAAGCGCCAGGGATCGACACTGGTTTCATCCCCGGCAGCAATGTCCTCGGTGCGCAGGAACAGCAGCTTCGGGTCCTGGCGCTCCGCTTCCTTGCGCCAGCGCTCGAAGCTGACCCCGTTGGCCACCTCCGGCGGCACACGCGCATCGAAGAAGGCATACAGCTGGGCTTCATCAGCCAGCAGGTCGACGCGGCGGCCCTTCTGCTGCAGGTAGTCGGCCTCCTCCAGCAGCTTCAGGTTGTGGCTGAAGAACGGCGCCTTGCTGTCGTAATCCATCTGCACCAGCGCATGGCGGATGAACAGCTCGCGCGCCTCGCGCGGGGCGATGCGCTCGTAGTTCACCTTGCGGCCGGACTGCAGCGTGAGGCCGAATAGCGTGCTGCGCTCGTGCACCACCACCCGCGCGCCCTTGCGCTCCCAGTGCGGCTCGTAGTGCTGCAGGCGCACGATATGCGCGCCGGCCTGCTCCACCCACTCCGGTTCCACGCGCGCCACATTGCGGGCGTAGATCTTCGTGGTCTCCACCTGCTCGGCGCACACCATCCAGGGCGGCTTCGCCTTGAATTGCCCGGAGCCCGGGTGGATGAACACCTTCTGCCCGCGTGTGCCCAGGTACTCCGCCTGCTCGCGGCGCTGGCATACCTGGGACAGCAGCCCGGCCAGCAGCGCGCGGTGGATCTGCGCGTAGTCGGCCGGCTGCTCATTGAGCGGCAGCTTCAGCTCGCCCTTGAGCACTTCCATGATCTGCCCATGGATGTCGTGCCATTCGATCATCCTGAGGTACGACAGGAAATTCTCGCGGCACCAGCCGCGCAGCTTCGCCCGCGAGAGCTGCTTGCGCTGCGCCTCGTATTCCTGCCACAGCTTCAGCAATGACAGGAAATCCGACTTCTCGTCCCGGAAGCGCGCGTGTTTCTGGTCGGCCTGGGTCTGCTTGTCCGGCGGACGCTCACGCGGATCGGGCACACCCAGCGCGGCGACAATCACCGCAACCTCGCTGAGGGCCCGCTCCTCCGCGGCAGCCAGCAGCATGCGGCCCAGGCGTGGGTCCACCGGAAGCCTGGCCAGGCGCTGGCCAGTGGTCGTGAGCCTTTGTTCTTCATCCAGCGCTCCTAGTTCCTGCAGCGTGCGCATTCCGTCACGCACGTAGCGGTCGTCCGGCGGCTCGACGAAGGGGAAACGCCCGATGTCGCCCAGTCGCAGGGCATGCATCTGCAGGATCACCGCCGCCAGGTTGGTGCGATGGATCTCAGGCTCGGTGAACTCCGGCCGGCCGAGGAAGTCCTCCTCGGAATACAGGCGGATGGCAATGCCCGGCCCCACACGTCCGCAGCGACCGGCGCGCTGCGCAGCCGAGGCCCGCGAGATGTTCTCGATGGGCAGGCGCTGCAGCCGGCTGCGGTGGCTGTAGCGGCTGATGCGCGCGCGACCGGTGTCGATCACGGCGCGGATGCCCGGCACCGTCAGCGAAGTCTCGGCCACGTTGGTGGCCAGCACCACACGGCGGCGGCCGGAGGGGCGGAACACGCGGTCCTGCTCGGCCTGCGACAGCCGCGAGTACAGCGGCAGGATCTCGCAATGTTCCGGATGCCGCTTGCGCAGCGTCTCGGCCGTCTCGCGGATCTCCCGTTCGCCGCTGAGGAACACCAGGATGTCGCCATTCTGGTCGCGCCAGAGTTCTTCCACCGCAGCGGCGATGGCGTCCTGCTCATCGCTTTCGGTCTCGTCGCCTTCTTCCACCTCCACCGGCCGGTAGCGCACGTCCACGGGGTAGCTGCGACCGGAGACATTGATGATGGGCGCGCCCCCGAAATGCCGCGAGAAGCGTTCTGGATCGATGGTGGCCGAGGTGATCACGAGCCTGAAGTCGGGCCGGCGCGGCAGCAGCCACGACAGGTAGCCCAGCAGGAAGTCGATATTGAGGCTGCGCTCATGCGCCTCATCGACGATCAGCGTGTCGTAGCGATTCAGGTAACGGTCGGCCTGCGTCTCGGCCAGAAGGATGCCGTCGGTCATCAGCTTGATCAGCGACTCCGGCCGCGTGCGATCCTGGAAGCGCACCTTGTAGCCCACCAGCGGCCCCAGCGGCGACTTCAGCTCTTCGGCGATGCGTGCTGCCACCGTGCGCGCGGCGATGCGCCGCGGCTGTGTGTGGCCGATGTAACCGGCCAGGCCGCGCCCGGCTTCCAGGCAGATTTTCGGCAGCTGCGTGGTCTTGCCCGAACCGGTCTCGCCGCAGACCACCACCACCTGGTGTTTCTCGATGGCGGCGCGGATCTCCCCGCGGCGCCCGCTGACCGGCAGCTCCTCCGGGTACACCAGCGGCGGCACGCTGGCCGCACGCGCCGCCCGCACCTCGGGCGGGAGCCCGCGACGTTCAGGCATTTTCGGAGAACTGCAGCTGCGCCAGCCGCGCGTACAGCGGGCTGGATTCCAGCAGCTGCGCATGCGTGCCCACGGCCACGATGCGGCCATGGTCCATCACCACGATGCGGTCGGCCTTCAGCACCGTGGCCAGCCGGTGTGCCACGATGATGGTGGTGCGGGCATGCTCGCCCATCAGCTTCTCCAGTGCCTGCTGCACCAGCCGCTCGCTTTCGGCATCCAGGCTGCTGGTGGCCTCATCGAGCAGCAGCACCGGTGGATCCTTCAATATCGCGCGTGCAATGGCCACGCGCTGGCGCTGCCCACCGGAGAGCCGCGTGCCGCGCTCGCCGAGGAAGGTGTCGTAACCCTGCGGCAGGCGCTGGATGAATTCATGCGCGGCGGCCGCACCCGCGGCCATCTCCACGGCGGTGTCATCGGCCTCCGGCTTGCCGTAGCGGATGTTCTCGCGCGCGCTGGCGCCGAACAGCATGGTTTCCTGCGGCACCAGCCCGATCTGCCGGCGCAGCGCCACCGGATCAGTCCTGGCGATGTCCACGCCATCCAGCAGGATGCGTCCGCCCTGCGGATCGTAGAAACGCAGCAGCAGCTGCAGCAGGGTGCTCTTGCCGGCGCCCGAGGGCCCCACCACCGCCACGGTCTCGCCCGGTTCGATCACCAGGTCCACCCCATCCAGCGCCGACTGGCCCGGCCGGGAGGGATAGTTGAAACGCACGCCCTGGAAATGCAGCGCGCCCCGCACCCGCGCCGGCAGCGGTGCAGGATCGGCGGGCGCGGCGATCGCGGGCTTCGCGTGCAGCAGCTCCACCAGACGCTCCATGGCACCTGAGGCGCGCTGCACCTCGCCCCACTGCTCCACCAGCGCGGCGGCCGAACCGGTGAGGAAGGCCGCATACAGCAGGAACTGCACCAGCTGTCCGCCGGTCATCTCGCCATCGAGCACGGCATGCGCGCCCAGCCACAGCACGAAGGTCACCGCCAGCATCACCAGCATGGTGCCCAGCGCGGTGAGCAGCGCGCGCACACGGTTGCGGCGGATGGCCGTGGCGAAACTCGCCTCCACCGCCGCGCTGTAACGCCGGCTCTGCAGTTCTTCCAGTGTGAAGGCCTGGATGGTCTGCATGGCATTGAGCGTCTCGCCGGCCAGGCCGCTGGAATCCGCCACCCGGTCCTGGGAGTCGCGCGACAGCCGGCGCACCTTCCGGCCGACCGTGAACAGCGGCAGCATGATCACGGGGATCAGCACCACCATGACGCCCATCAGCCGCGGGCTGGTCCAGCCCATCATCACCAGCGCGCCCAGCAGGTTCAGGGTGGAGCGCAGCACGATGGAGATGCCCGCGCCGGAAATCGACTGCACCAGCGTGGTATCGGTGGTGAGCCGCGACAGCACCTCGCCCGTGCGCGTGACCTCGAAGAAGGTCATGTCCATGCGCACCACGCGCGCATAGACAGCCGAGCGCATGTCGGTCACCACGCGCTCGCCCAGCCAGCTCACCAGGTAGAAGCGCGCCGCCGCGAATACGCCCAATGCCACCGCCGCCGCGAGGAAGGCGAGGAAATACCGGTTCACCGTGGCCTGGTCGCCCCCGCCGATGGCGCGGTCGATCAGGTAGCGCACCGCGACCGGCAGCGCCAGCAGTGCCCCGGAGGCCACCACCAGCGCGCCCATGGCGAGCAGGAAGGTGCCGCGATAGCGCACCAGGAAGGGCCACAATGCATTCAGTGGCCGCAGTGACTTGCTGGCCGCGCGCTCCTGCCGGGGTTCTTTCATCTTGTTGCGGTAACGTCAGGCCAGCCGGTTCAGGCCGTTGTACGCCGCGATGCGGTATCCCTCGGCCATGGTCGGGTAATTGAAGGTGGTGTCGATGAAGTAGCGCAGGTTGTTGATGTCGCGGCTGGCCATCACGGTCTGGCCGATGTGCACGATCTCCGAGGCATTGTCGCCGAAGCAGTGCACCCCCAGCACCTCCAGCGTCTTCGCGTGGAAGAGTATCTTCAGCATGCCCACCGGCTGGCTGGTCATCTGCGCCCGCGCCAGGCTCTTGAAGTGCGTATGCCCCACCTCGTAGGGAATGCCCGCTTCCTGCAGCTGCTGCTCGGTGCGGCCCACCGAGGAGATTTCCGGAATGGTGTAGATGCCGCTGGGGATCAGGTCCAGTCGCCGTGCCGGCGTGGAGGGATCGACGATGTAGCGCCCCACCGCCCCGCCCTGCTGGTAGGCGGCGCTGGCCAGCGCCGGCGGCCCGATCACGTCACCCACCGCAAACACATGCGGCACGCTGGTGCGGTAATTGCCGTCCACCGTGAGCTGCCCGCGCTGGTTGGGCACCAGCCCCACCGCCTCCAGGTTCATGCCATCGGTATTGCCCGTGCGGCCATTGGCATAAAGCAGCACGTCGGACTTGATGCTGCGCCCGGACTTCAGGTGCAGCAGCACGTCATCGGCCCGCGCCTCCAGGTGATCGAACTGCTCGTTGTGCCGGATGATGCAGCCCTGGTCACGCAGGTGGTAGGACAACGCCTCGGCGATCTCCTCGTCCATGAACGACAGCAGCCGCTCGTGCGTGTTGACCAGCGTCACCTTCACGCCCATGTTGAGGAAGATCGAGGCGTACTCGCAGCCAATCACACCGGCACCATAGATGGTCATGGCAAAGGGCGTGTCCGTGTAGCGCAGCACCGTGTCGCTGTCGAGCACACGCGGGTGCGAGAAATCCAGTCCCGGCGGCCGATATGGCCGCGAGCCGGTGGCAATCACGAAGCGCTCGGCGCCCACGCGCAGCGGCTCCCCGCCATTGTGGCCCGTGATCTCCAGGGTGTTGGCGTCGAGGAACCGTGCAGCGCCTTCCAGCACCGGCACCCGGTTGCGCTCGTAGAAGCCGCGACGCATCTGCACCTGCGCGTCGATCACGCCGCCAGCGGTGGACAGCAGCTGCGGCATGGTCGCCCGCAGGCCCACCGTCAGTTTGCGCAGCAGCGGGTCCCTGCGTGCATCGGCGATGGTCTTTACCGCGTGGCGCAGCGCCTTGCTGGGGATGGTGCCCCAGTGGGTGCAGCCACCACCTACCTCGATGTAGCGCTCCACCACGGCGACGCGCCGATGGTGCTTGGACAGCATCATGGCCGCGCCCTCGCCGGCGGGCCCGGTTCCGATCACGATGACGTCAAACGTATCCATCGCGCCATGCTAGCTGTTGCGGCAGCAAATTGCTCTGCCTGAGGCCCCCAAACGCGGCGCAGTGCACGCTCCCCTCAGTCGTCCACGGCCTCCTGGCCTGGAAACAGCACATCCTGGAAGCCGAAGCGGGTCATGTCACGGATGCGCATGGGATACAGCACGCCATCCAGGTGATCCACCTCATGCTGCACCACCCGTGCGTGGAAGCCATCCACCGTGCGGTCGATGGGATTGCCGTGCAGGTCGCATCCCCGGTAGCGCAGCCGCGCATGCCTCGGCACCAGTCCGCGCATGCCGGGTACCGAAAGGCAGCCCTCCCATCCCTCTTCTTCCTCGTGGCCGATGGGTGTGAGCACGGGATTCACCAGCACGGTGTATGGCACCGCCGGCGCATCCGGATAACGGTCGTTGTGCACGAAGCCGAAGATCACCACCCGCTGCAGCACGCCGATCTGCGGGGCCGCGAGGCCCGCGCCGCGCGCATGGTGCATGGTGTCCTGCATGTCGGCGACGAGCGCCTGCAGTTCGGGCGTATCGAAACGGGTGACTTCGGCAGACCTTTGCAGCAGCAAAGGATCACCCATGCGGAGGATATTGCGGATGGCCAACCTGCACGGCTCCCTGCATTGCGCACGGTGCGCGTGAAGAGAGTGCCACATCCGAAAAGCAAAAGGCCCGGTTCTCACCGGGCCTTTGCAGTTCACGCGGGGCGCTGCTTACCAGCGATCACCACCGCCGCCACCGCCGCCGCCACCGCGGCCATATCCACCACCACCGCCACCACCACGCGGACCACCACCGGTGCGGGGCTTGTCCTGCGCCTCATTGACGCGCAGCGGCCGACCGTTCATCGAATAGCCGTTCAGCGCCTGGATGGCTCGGGCAGCATCGGCCTGCGGCATCTCGACGAAACCGAAACCGCGCGGGCGGCCAGTCTCGCGATCAGTCGGCAGTGCAACGGACTCCACGCTGCCATGCTGGGAGAACAACGTGCGCACCTCGGCTTCGCTGGCCGTGAACGGCAGGTTGCCTACATAAATCTTCGCCATATAGAGCAGATCTCCAATCGAAGTTGACGGACGACTTGATCGGAGACCCTTCCACTAGAGCTCGTGCGCCTTGCCTGGCGCGACAGGACAGAAGCCGGATGACCAACGATCAGTACGTATTTTACACAGGCAGCAATTCCTGCAAATCCGATTTGATGGTTGTCAATGCCTGTAAAACAGCTGCAAAACTGCCCGGGCAGCGTTGCGATGACAAATGAAATGCTGCCGGAACAGGAGTCCGGTCAAATCAATGGCAGATGTGTTTTCAACCACACTGCGACATCGCGGACTTCAGGTGCGCAGAGGTTATGACCCATCGGATACATGTGCCATTCGACGGGAATCTTCTGTTCGAGCAGCACGTTGCGCGAGGCTTCGCCGAACTCAGGCAGCACCACGGCATCTTCGCTGCCATGGCACATCAGCACCGGTGTCTCGCGGTTGGCGACAGCAACTTCCGCCGCCAGACGTGCGCGCAGTGGCAGGTAAGTGGAGAGCGCGATGATGCCGGCCAGCCTCGCCCCATGTCGCAGGCCGGCGTGCAGGGCCACCGCACCACCCTGCGAGAATCCGGCGAGCACCACACGCGCGGCGGAAATCCCGGCCGCGTTCTCGCGCGCAATCCAGGACTCCACGCGTTGGCGCGCCTCGGCAAAGCCGGCCTCGTCATCGCGGCCTGCCGGAGTGAGTTCGCGTATGTCATACCAGGCGCGCATGGGATAACCATTGTTGATGGTCACCGGCCGCACCGCCGCGTGCGGAAAGACGAAGCGGATGCGCGCTGCTTCTGGCAGCCGCAGCTCGGGCACCATGGGCACGAAGTCGTAGCCGTCGGCGCCAAGTCCGTGCAACCACAGCACCGCGGCATCCGCAGGCCCGTCGGCGGGCTCGAGGATCACCTCGTGCTCGGTCTCGGTCATCCGGGTACGCATGGCACTCAGTCGGCGGAAGCTGCAGCCTTGCCGGCCTGCTCCAGCAGGAACAGGTCCGTGAGCAGCGCCCTCAGGTGCACGCAGGCGTTGAGGTTGTCCACCAGCAGTGAGGCGATGTGCCGCCGCGACAGCACGATGCCGACGGCCCCGCGCGCCACAGCCACATCGCGCTCCACGGCGGCGAGGAAGTCCGCCGCACCAGAGGCGGCGGGCAGGCCCGCGAAGGTGGAATGCACCACGCCTGCAAGACCGGTGAGGGCCCCATGCATGGCGCTGAGCGTGGCGCGCAACTCGGTGCCCGCATCATCCTGTCGTCCCTGCGCCGCGTAGGCGAGCAGGTATTCGTAGCCGCGCTCGATGGTCTCGATGCGCGCGGCGAGCGCCGCCTCACTCACCCCGTTCCACCCGCTTCAGGTCGTGTTCGACGGACAAGTCCGGGCGCGTGATGAAGCCCTTCACCATGGCGCGCAGGTAGGCGCGTTTCTCCGGCAGGATGCCGAAGTAGACGTGCACCAGGATCAGGAACACCGACAGCAGCGCGGCCAGGTCGTGCAGCACGTTGATCACGCCCCAGGAGCCGCGCGTGAAGGCATAGGGGTCGCGTTCCAGGACGGGAATGCCCGCCTTGGGCAGCATCAGCAGGCCGGTGACGATGGCCACCAGGATGGCCACGGCCCAGGCCAGGTGCATCAGCTTCTGCGGCAGCGTGTATTTGCCGGCGCCATGGCTGCGAAAATCCTCGGCCGCGAGCAGCAGCATGGTGCGCGGGCGCTGCCAGAAAACCGCCCTCACGATGTGCAGCAGGATCAGCAGCGTCAGCACCAGTCCCGACACCCAGTGGATGCCGTACCAGGCGAAGCGCACACCCAGGATGGGCAGCAGGCTGGTGCCCAGCAGCAGCACCATGGTGATGGCCATGATCCAGTGGAAGGCCCGGTCGATGCCGGCATGGCGCAGCACTACCCCATCCCTGGCGCTCATGGCGTTCCTCCCGGCCGGCGGCGTGCACTGCTGCGACTGATGGCGCGCCAGATCAGGTGACCGACGATCACGGCCACTCCGGCCCAGAATGCCACCGGTAGCAAATCCCACGAGGCCCCGTTCACCACCGGCTCGCCAAAGCTGTCATGTCCCTTGCGCAGGAATTCCATGTCACGCACCTCCGCGCACGGCGCGGCGGATGAGGTTTTCCATCAGCGGCACCTTGTAGCCGTTGTACTTGCGCAGCGTGGCATCGGCACTGTGCAGCGTGGCCACCGCATCGGCTGTGGCCGCATCGCGTGCACGCCCTGCCAGTGCCTTCTCCACCTCGCGCAGCCGCCAGGGCACGCAGGCGGCGGCTCCCAGCACCAGCTGCGCGCTGCCGATGTTGCCGCCATCCATGCGGAAGGCAGCGGCAATGGACAAGAGCGCGAAGTCCCACACATTGCGGTCGGCCACCTTCTCGAAGTGGAACTGGCTGCCCGCCCAGGTGGAGGGAATGCGCACTTCGGTGAGGATCTCGCCGGGCCGCAGCGCCGTCATGCGCTCGATGTCCACCCCGGGGCCGATGAAGAATTTATCCGCCGGCAGCACACGTTCGCCGCCCTTGCGGGCGAGCACCATGCTGGCGTCGAGCGCAGTGAGCGCGGTGGCCGTATCGGATGGCGTGACGGCAATGCAGCGGCTGGCCCCGAAGATGGCATGCTCGCGGTTCTGGCCTTCGGGCGTGTCGGCGTAACACATGTTGCCGCCGGCGCGATAACAGTCGACGCCACCGCGGTAGTACCAGCAGCGGGTGTCCTGGCTGATGTTGCCGCCCAGGGTGCCGGCATTCCTGATCTGTGGACTGGCCACGCGCCCCGCCGCGCTCGCCAGCAGCCCGAAACGCTCGCGCACCAGCGGATCATTCCCGACTTCGGTGATGGTGGTGAGCGCGCCGATGGCGATGCCGCCTTCATGCTCGCG
This sequence comes from Pseudomonadota bacterium, assembly GCA_030852845.1. Classification (GTDB taxonomy): domain Bacteria; phylum Pseudomonadota; class Gammaproteobacteria; order Steroidobacterales; family Steroidobacteraceae; genus ZC4RG30. The sequence goes on along the minus strand of JALYWF010000066.1, from coordinate 28,170 downwards.
CACGCCCTTCAGCGCGGCGATGCCCGAGAGATCAAGCACGGCCTGGGTGCGCTTCACCCGGTTCTTCAGCCAGTCCCAGCTGTCCTGGCCGCCACCGACGATCCAGCCCGCATCACGCAGCTGGTCCGCGAGGTCAAGCGCGGTGGCCAGGCTGTCCGGCTGGTACAGGTCGAAGTGCGGCATCATGTCGCGCAGCATGCGGATCCCCTACTGGCAGTTGACCTGCAGGGGCCCATGCGCCTGGGCGCGGCCTGCAAGATGGTTGAGGATCATGTCCGGCACCACAGGCGTGCGGTTGAAGACATGGCCGCCGATGGCCTCGGAAATTGCGCACAGCACTGCGGATCCGGCACATCCCAGCAAAGGCTCACCGATGCCCTTGGTGCCCAGGGGACTGGAAGGATCAGGCAGGTTCACGCCGGTGACCCGGAAGCGGTGTGCCACGTCCCCATAGGTCGGGGGCTTGGCCTGGTAGAAACCCACGCTGGCTGGCATGCCGTTTTGCGGGTCGTACACGATGCGCTCGAGCCCGGCGATGCCGAAGCCCTGCACCGCGCCGCTCTTGATCTGGGTCTCCAGGCCGGCCGGGTGGATTACCGTGCCGCAATCGGCCACGCCCACGTATTCGACGATGTCGTAGCGGCCGGTTTCCACATCCAGCTCGATCTCGACAAAGGCCGCGGCGAAGGCGGCGGCTGCGCCGGTGGTGGGCAGGTTGTCCTTGGCGACGCCGATCAGGCCGGTGCCGGCCAATGCGGCCACCGAGGTCTTCGTCATCACGTTGATGTCTTCGGGGACTTCATGCCCGTCGTACTTGCCGCCGAGCGCAATGGCCCGCTGCGCGGCCTGCGCATAGGTCATGCCCTGGCCGGGGCTGCCCTTGCGGTATACGCGCTTGCCATCGACGTCGTAGCTGTCGGGTGATCCGCCGAACTGGCGCGCGGCGATCTCCCTGAGCTTGGTGAGGGCATCGGTGGCGGCCACGAAGTTGGTGCGCGCCATGGTGAAATTGGTGTTGCTGCCGAACTGGCCGAGGTTCCAGGGCAGGTGCCGGCGGCTGTCGCCGCGCTCGATCACCACGTCATCCCAGTTCACCTTCAGCACTTCGGCAGCCACGCGCGAGGTGCTGGAGTGCGAGAAGGTGCCGAGGTTGCCGACGCCGGTGTGGATGTGCACCTTGCCAGTGGGCAGGATGCGCACCAGCCCGTCGAAGCCGGTGAAGCCGGCCGGGTGGTAGGCCTGACCCACTGCCACCGCCGTGACCTTGCTGCCGCGGCGCTGGCCATTGCGCGCCATGCGCTGCTGCCAGCCGAAGATCTCCGCGCCCTTTTCCAGCGCCTCCTTCATGTAGCAACTGGACACCGGGGCGCGGCGCGGACCGTAGGGTGCGGTGAAGCCCGGTGCGTTGCGCTGGCGGATGGCCAGCCGATCAAGCCCCAGCTCGCGCGCCGCCTTGTCGAACAGCGGCTCCATGATGTGGTGCATCTGGTTGTAGCCCGGGCCGCGCTGCGCGCTGCGGATGGGCGTGTTCGCGTATACCGGCACGCCGCGCCAGCGCATGGCTTCCGGCTGGTACATGATCGACAGCGCGTCGGCGGCATTGCGGAAATCCCAGAAGCTGTTGCAGGCGCCGTTCTCCTGCACCACGTAGAGGTCGGCGGCCAGCAGCCTGCCGTCCTCGGCAAACCCCAGCTTCACCTGGCCCTGGAAACCCAGTCGCGCGCTGCCGTGGTAATACTCCTCGGCCCGGCTCACCCGCATCATCACCGGGCGGTTGATCTTCTTCGACAGCAGCGCCGGCAGCGCCTGCAACGGATAGGCGCCGCCCTTGGAGCCGAAACCGCCGCCGCAATATTCGGCAATCACCACCAGGTCATCGGCGCCAATGCCGATGAAACCGGCCAGCGTGGGATGGATGTATGACTGGCTCTGCGATGACACGTGCACGATGCACTTGCCGTTCTGCCAGTACGCCATGGCCGTGCGTGGTTCCATGCTGTGGTGCGAGTTGCTGGCGTGCACGAAGGTCTCATCGAGCACCAGCTTTGCCTGCCCGAAACCGGCGTCGATGTCGCCGTAGTTCCATTCCTGCGCGGGCTTGCCCATGGGCATCCGCGCTCCGGCGTCGTCGAAATCCCCCGCGGTCCATTTCATCGTCTGGAAGTCCACGCCGCTGGCACCCACGTTGCCATCGCTGCGGGCGTCGGGGCGATCGGGATGCAGGCTGGCCACCGGATCGACGTGGAAGGGCAGCGGCTCATAGTCCACGCGCACCTTCTCGAGCGCGTCCTGCGCGGCGGTCTCGCTCTCAGCGGCAAGCAGCAGCAACGGCGCACCGATGTAGGCCGGCTCGTCAGTGAGCAGCGGGATCTCCGGCGCGGGCGGATTGGTCACGTCGGACGGCAGCAGCACGCCCACGTAGCCGGGCACCTTCTCGGCCTCCGAAAGGTCGATGCCGCGCACACGCGCATGCGGATGCGTGCTCGACAGCAGCCGCGCGAACACCATGCCATCGACGCGGAAGTCTTCGGCGAACTTCGCCTCGCCGGTGACCTTGGCCACCACGTCGTGGGGAATGAAGTCCTGCCCCAGGTGCTTAAGCGCCACGGTGGATCTCCTCCAGGTTGCCGGCCGCGCGCATCACCGCGTTGAGGTAGTTGTCGTAGGCCCCGCAGCGGCACAGGTTGCCGGCCATGGCATGGCGGGCCTCCTCGCGCGTGGGACGGGGATTCGTCTGCAGCAGCGCCACGGCGGCGACCACCTGGCCTGGCGTGCAGAAGCCGCACTGCGGCCCGAGCTCATCGACGAAGGCCTGCTGCACCGGGTGCAGCTCGCCGTTGGGGCCGCGCAGGCCCTCCACGGTGACGATCTTGCGGCCGCGTACGCTGTGGGTGAGCGTGGAGCAGGAATAATGCGTGACGCCGTCGAGCATCACCGTGCAGGCTCCGCATTCAGCCCGGTCGCAGGAAAGCTTCGTGCCCGTGAGACCCAGCTTGTAGCGCAGGGTCATGGCCAGGGTCTCCTGCGGCAGCACGTCGACGCGGCGCGTCTGGCCGTTCACGTCGAGCGAGATCAGCCGCTCCACGGAACCAGCAACGGCGCGCCGGCTGGGCGTGCAGCCCGACAACCCGCCGAAGACGAAACTCGCGGAGGATGCGACCGCACCCGAGGCGATGACGCGCTTGATGAACTCGCGACGCGAGTGGCGAGTGCTGCCGCCCGTGCCGTCGGCGGATGTTCCGTCCATTCAACCCCCGTTGCAGGCAGCGCGCGTTGCGCCCGTCGCCCCTATCCGAAACCGCCACAGCCTACGCGCCCGCGTAGGGGCGGACAAGGGATGCCCGCGGTGCTTTTCGCAGTTCGGCGACAGGGTTCCACCCGCCAGGGAACCGGGTTAACGTCGATGGGTTTCCGACACCCTTACCTGGAGCTCAACATGGCCCTGTGGGACAAACCCGAACCAGGCCCCGGCACCGCCGCGGCACCCGCACAACCGCTGGCATCTTCCACGCTTTCGCAGGACACTAGCGCAAAGCCTGCGCCGAAGGAGCGCATCGACATGAAAGAATCGCTGATCGCAGCCGGTCTCACCATCGAAGGCAAGATCAATGGCAACGGGCATGTGCGCGTGGCCGGCAGGTTCAAGGGCGACATCCAGGTCGAGGGCAACCTGCACATCGATGCCGGCGCCAAGGTCGAGGGCCAGGTGAAGGCCGGTGAAGTGATCATCAGCGGCGAGCTGCAGGGAAACATCGAGAGCGCCAAGCGCGTCGAGCTGCAGCAGGGCGGCACCATCAATGGTGACGTGAAGGCCGGGTCGCTCACCGTTGCGGCGGGTGCGCGCATGCGCGGCAGCGTCGACTTCGGCTTCGAAGAAGGCGCCCGCGCCGGCGGCGCTTCCACCACCAGCATTGCTGAACGGGGCCGCGGCGCCAACGTTGCATGATAGGGACCGCGCGCCCGGCAACCCAGGCGGGGGCTACCCGCACCTGCCCACACTGCCGGGCGACCATCCTTGAAAGTGCGGTGGTCTGTCCAGGGTGCAAGCACCACCTGCGCTTCGACAAGGATGCGAAGCCCGGTGGGGTGCCTGCCACGAAGACCGCCTGGCAGGTCGACGGCACACTCGATGCCGAGCGCGTGGATTCCGCCACCGAATACTCCATCCTCGTTGTGGTGCGCAATGAGCGCAATGAAGAAGTGGCACGGCAGGTCGTGAACGTCGGCTCCCTGCAGGGCGTCGAGCGCCGCACCTTCTCCCTTTCCATCGAAACCTCCGAACCCAGGCCGATGCCGACGCTGTCCTCGCTGCGGCGGCGCTGACCCCCGCAGCACTGGTGGCCCGGCCGCGCCATCGGCGTAGAATCGGCGGGTGCAACCCATACTGACGATTGAAGGCCTGTCGAAGACCTATCCCGGCGGGCCGTCGGCCCTGCACGACATCAACCTGACCATACGCACCGGCGAGATCTTCGCCCTGCTCGGCCCCAATGGCGCCGGCAAGACCACGCTGATCGGCGTGATCTGCGGCCTGGTCAATGCGAGCAGCGGGCGCGCGGTGGTGGCGGGCCATGACATCGCCCGCGAGCCGAAGGCCGCGCGACGCGTCACCGGGCTGGTGCCGCAGGAACTGGCCACCGAGGCGTTCGAAACCGTGCAGGCCGCGGTCACATTCAGTCGCGGGCTGTTCGGCTGCCCGCCCGATGCCGGGCTGGTGGAGCGCGTGCTGCGCTCGCTGTCACTGTGGGACAAGCGCGACGCGAAGATCATGGCGCTGTCCGGCGGCATGAAGCGGCGCGTGATGATCGCCAAGGCGCTGGTGCATGAACCAAAGCTGCTGTTCCTCGATGAACCCACCGCCGGCGTCGACGTGGAGCTCAGGCGCGACATGTGGCAGCTGGTGCGCGACCTGCGCGCGAGCGGCGTCACCATCATCCTCACCACGCACTATATCGAGGAAGCCGAGGAGATGGCCGACCGCATCGGCATCATCAACAAGGGAAAGCTGATGCTCGTCGAGGAGAAGGCTGCGCTGATGCACAAGCTCGGCCGCAAGGAGCTGCGCCTGCACCTGCAGGAGAAGCTGGAAGCCGTACCGGCCGGGCTGGCAGCCTGGAAGCTGGCGCTGTCGGCGGATGGACTCACGCTGGTGTTCACCTTCAGCAACGAGACCGAGCGTTCCCGCATCGCGCACCTGCTGCGCGATGTCACCGCCTGCGGCATCGAATTCCGCGACCTGGAGACGCAGCAGAGCTCGCTGGAGGACATCTTCGTGTCCCTGCTCAGGGGTGCCGCATGAACTGGCACGCCGTGCGGGCCATTTACGGCTTCGAGATGGCACGCACCTTCCGCACCGTGGTGCAGAGCATCCTGACGCCGGTGCTGACCACCTCGCTGTACTTCGTGGTGTTCGGCTCTGCCATCGGCTCGCGCATGACCGAGATCGACGGGGTGGCCTTCGCCGCCTTCATCGTGCCGGGCCTCATCATGCTGTCTGTGCTCAACGAGAGCATCGGCAACGCCTCCTTCGGCATCTACTTCCCGAAGTGGTCAGGCACCATCTACGAGCTGCTGTCGGCTCCGGTCGGCGCCACCGAGATCGTGCTGGGCTACGTGGGCGCGGCGGCCACCAAGTCGGTGCTGATCGGATTGATCATCCTCGCCACCTCGGCCCTCTTCGTGCCGCTGCAGGTGCTGCATCCCGTGTGGATGCTGGTTTTCCTGCTGCTCACTGCCCTCACCTTCAGCCTGTTCGGCTTCCTGCTGGGCATCTGGGCCACCAGCTGGGAACGCCTGCAGTTCGTGCCGGCCCTGATCATCACGCCGCTGACCTTCCTCGGCGGCAGTTTCTATTCCATCGACATGCTGCCGCCGGCCTGGCGGACCATCACGCTGTTCAACCCGGTGGTGTACCTGGTGAGCGGCTTCCGCTGGAGCTTCTACGGCAAGGCTGATGTGAACGTGGCGCTGAGCTTCGGCATCATCATCAGCGTGCTGATGGGTTGCCTGCTGCTGGTAAGCTGGATGATCCGCAGCGGCTGGCGGCTGCGGCACTAGCCGCGGCCGGCCTGCTGCCCCCTGGCGGGACTGCGCGAGAGCAGCAGCACGCCGGCCAGCACCAGCGCGGTGCCGGCCAGTCCCCACGTCGACGCCGCCTCGCCCAGCAGCAGCCAGGCCAGCACGATGGTGGCCACGGGGCCGAGCATGGCCACCATGGCCGCCCGGCCGGCGCCGATGCGCTCCACCGCGAGCATGGTGGCGAATGCGGGAATCACCGTGCAGAACAGGCCGTTCACGGCTGACAGCCAGTACACCGGTGCCGGCTGCACCAGTGACTCCAGCGGGTTCAGCAGCAGGAACTGCAGCAGCACCGCCGCGGTCGAGACCAGTATGGCGTAGGCAGCAAGGCGAATCGCGCCCAGCCGGTGCACCAGCTCGCCCCCCATCACCAGGTACAGCGCATAAGTCAGTGCGCTGCCGAAGATCAGCGCGGCGCCAAGCAGCACATTGCCGCGGCCCGCCGTGATGTCATGCCAGAAGGCGGAGAGGATGCCGGCGTAGGCCAGCAGCATCGCCCACCCGTCGTTGCGCGTGAAGCGGCGCCGCAGGAACAGCACCGACATCAGCACCACGATGGTGGGATACAGGTAGAGGATCAGCCGCTCCAGCGCCGCGCTCACATGCTGCAGGCCGAGGAAATCCAGATAGCTGGCGCCGTAGTACCCCACCACGCCCATCAGCACCAGGCGCGCATGATCCCGCCCCGACAGCGCCGGGCGACCACGGCTGGCCCACACCAGTGCGATGGCGAAGAACGGCGCGGCAAACAGCATGCGCAACGCCAGCAACGTGACCGGGTCGACCCCGTGGCGGTAGGCCAGCTTGATGACCACCGCCTTGGCGGAGAACAGGGTGCTGGCAACGGCGGCCAGCACCAGGCCGCTGAGGAATACGCCGCGTGCGGTGGCATTGGTGGTGGCGGCAGTCACACGCTGCATTCTACGGCCCGCGGTGCCGTAACATACGCGGCAACGTCATGGCCTTCATCCGCATTCCGCCGCGTTCCCTCCCCATGCTGGTCTGCCTGGCCGCCCTGCCCGTGCTGGCCGGTGCCCACGGCGTGTCCGGCGAGGACGCAGGATTTGTCGCCAGCGTGCAGGGCGTGCATCCGGGCCCCTTCGCCTATCTCGGCGCCAAGCACATGGTCACCGGCTATGACCACCTGGCATTCCTCGCCGGCGTGATCTTCCTGCTGTACCGCCTGCGCGACGTGGCGCTGTACGCGACGCTGTTCGCGCTGGGCCACAGCATCACGCTGCTGGGAGCGGTGCTGGCCGGCTGGCGCGTGGACGCGCACCTGGTGGACGCGGTGATCGGTCTCTCGGTGGTCTACAAGGCGTTGGAGAACACCGGCGGGTTGCGGTCACTGGGATGGAACCTTGATCCGCGCGCCGCCGTGCTGGCCTTCGGACTGGTGCACGGGCTGGGGCTCGCCACCAAGGTGCAGGATCTCCGGCCGTCCGCAGACGGCCTTGCCGCGAACCTCGTCGCCTTCAATGTGGGCGTGGAGCTGGGACAGATTGCGGCGCTGTCCGTGATGGTGCTGCTGTTTTCGCTGTGGCGCAGGACGGCGGGCTTCCCGCGCGCGGTGCTGCCTGCCAATGCCCTGCTGATGGGCGTTGGCCTGCTGCTGTCCGGTTACCAGCTGGCCGGCTATCTGCTGGCGAAGTGAGGCAATGATGAACGAAGTGGTCGCAGATCGCGGCAAGGTCTGGAAGTGGCTGGCAGTGGCGGCGGCGCTCGCACTGGTCCTGCTGTTCGTGGTGGTGCTGCCGGCGGAATACGGATATGACCCCACGCGCCTCGGCAGCGCGCTGGGCCTCACGGAAATGAGCGACAAGCGCAAGGCCGGCGGCGAGGGCCTGGTGGTCGAGGACATCCTCTCTGCCAACGACAGCCTCGCCACGGCAACGGGCAGCGACCTGGACACGCCCATCCCGCTGCCAAACCCGGCCATCAGCCAGATCGAAGCCGCGCCACCGAAAACCGAGACCATGCGCATCCAGCTGGACTTCGATGAACGTACCGAAGTGAAGGTGGAGATGGCCAAGTCCAAGGTCGTGCTCTACAGCTGGAAGGTCACGGGCGGCGACGTGTACGTGGACTTCCACGGCCATGATCCGGCCAAGGGCAACAGCTTCTGGGTGCGGTACGAAGAGGCCGGCCAGGAGGAAGGCCAGGGCGTCTCCTCGCGCAATGGCTCGCTAGTGGCGCCCTTTGACGGCCAGCACGGCTGGTATTTCCTCAATCTCGCGCAGGGTCCCATCACCATCGACCTCACGGTGACAGGCTACTTCGACCGGCTGGTGGACCTGAGACTGACGCAGAAATGACCGCACTGCTGGCTATCGACCAGGGTACCAGCAGCACGCGGGCCATCCTCTTCGACCCTGCCGGCGGCAAGCTGGCCACCGCGCAGCGCGAACTGCCGCAGCACTTCCCGCAACCCGGCTGGGTGGAGCACGACGCGCAGCGCATCCTCGCCGACACGCTGGAATGCGTGCGCGATGTGCTGCGGCAGGCCGGCACCACGGCCGGCGGTGTCGCCGCCATCGGCATCACCAACCAGCGCGAGACCACGGTGGTGTGGGAGCGCGCCACGGGGCGGCCGGTGCACCATGCCATCGTCTGGCAGGACCGGCGGACCGCGGCGTTCTGCCACGCGCACCAGGACCGTTCCGGCTGGCTCAACGCACGCACCGGATTGCTGCTCGATCCTTATTTCTCGGCCACGAAGATCGCCTGGCTGCTCGACAACGTGCCTGATGCACGGCGGCGGGCCGAGGCCGGCGAGCTGGCCTTCGGCACCATCGATAGCTGGCTGCTGTGGCATCTCACCGGCGGGGCAGTGCATGCCACCGATGCCACCAACGCCTCCCGCACTGCCCTGTTCAACCTGACGACGCAGGACTGGGACGAGGAACTGCTCGACTTCTTCCGCGTGCCGCGCGCACTGCTTCCGCAAGTGCGCGATTGCGCCGCTGACTTCGGCACCACCGTGCCGTCGCTGTTCGACGGCGCGATCCGCATCGGCGGCATCGCGGGCGACCAGCAGGCGGCCACGTTCGGCCAGGCCTGTTTTGCGCCGGGCATGATCAAGTCCACCTATGGCACGGGCGCTTTCCTGGTGCAGAACACCGGCACCACACTGAAGCTCTCGCGCCACCGCCTGCTGAGCACCGTGGCCTATCGCCTTGCCGGCCAGCCGGTGTTCGCGCTCGAAGGCAGCATCTTCGTCGCCGGCGCGGCGGTGAAATGGCTGCGCGATGAGCTGCGCCTGATCGGCACCGCAGGCGAGACCGAAAGCTTGGCGCGTTCCGTCGCAGACACGGGGGGTGTCCACTTCGTGCCGGCATTCACGGGGCTGGGTGCGCCCTGGTGGGACCCGGATGCGCGCGGGGCATTGCTGGGACTCACGCGCAGCAGCGGCGTGGCGCAGATCGCACGTGCCGCGCTGGAAGCGGTGGCCTGCCAGACACGCGACCTGCTCGAGGCGATGACGCAGGACGGCGTCGCGCCGGCCGAACTGCGCGTGGACGGAGGCATGGTGGTCAACAACTGGCTGGTGCAGCACATCGCCGACATGCTGCGCGTGCCGGTGGTGCGACCGGCCGTGGTGGAAACCACCGCGCTGGGCGCGGCATTCCTCGCGGGCCTGCAGGCCGGCGTGCATGGTTCCCTGGACGACATCGCCGCGCTCTGGCGCGCCGAACGGCGCTTCGAACCACAGATGTCTGCGGACCGCGCGGATGCATTGCATGCCGCCTGGCGCGGTGCCGTGGCCCGCCTGAGGACCGTGAACTGATGGGCAGCATGGACGACACCACCAGCGAGCTGGAACGCTCGACCATGCGGCGCGTGACCTTGCGCCTGCTGCCCTTCCTGCTGCTGCTCTACGTGATCTCCTGGCTCGACCGGGTGAACGTGGGCTTCGCCAAGCTGCAGATGAACTCCGACCTGGGCATGAGCGACACGGCCTACGGCCTCGGCGCCGGCATCTTTTTCCTCAGCTATGCCGCCTGCGAGATTCCGAGCAACCTGCTGCTGGTGCGCTTCGGCGCGCGACGCTGGATCGCGCGCATCATGATCACCTGGGGACTGATCGCCGCCGGCATGATGTTCGTGCGCGGCGAGTGGAGCTTCTACATCATGCGCGTGCTGCTCGGGGTGGCCGAGGCTGGCTTCCTGCCCGGCATCGTGTATTACCTGGGCAGCTGGTTCCCCAGGGCGCACCGGGCACGGGCCGTCTCCTGGTTCATGATCGGCATCCCGCTGTCGGTGGTGTTCGGCGGGCCCCTGTCGGGCTGGCTGCTGGGATTCGACGGCCACCTGGGACTGCAAGGCTGGCAGTGGATGTTCCTGATCGAGGGTCTGCCGGCGGTGTTCCTCGGCGTGGTGGTGCTGTTCTACCTCACCGACCGCCCTGCCGAAGCCCGCTGGCTCGCGCCTGAGCAACGGGTCTGGCTGGAACAGCGGATTGCCTCTGAACACCGCCGCCCTGCCCTCAAGGGCAGCCGCTCGGAGCTGCTGACGGTGCTCACCCATCCCACCGTGTGGCTGCTCGCCGTAGTGATGTTCTGCTGCCAGACCGGCAGCTACGGCCTCACGCTGTGGGTACCCACCATCGTGCAGAGCGTGTCGGGCTACACCGAGCTGCAGATCGGTTTGTTCTCGGCGGTTCCCTACCTCGCTGCCGCCGCCGGCATGGTGCTGGTGGGCCGCAGTTCCGATCGCAGTGGCGAGCGTTTCCTGCACATCGCCATTCCCTCGTTCATTGGCGCGGCGGGTTTCGTGGCCACCGGACTGATCTCGGCGCCGTGGGCCGCCATGCTGGCGCTGTCGGTGGCCGCGGTGGGCGACTACTGCACCCGTGGCCCGTTCTGGGCATTGCCGGGACGCCTGCTCAGCGGCAGCGGCCTGGCCGCTGCCATCGCCCTGATCAACACGCTGGGCGCGCTGGGCGGATTTGTCGGTCCGTATGCAGTCGGCTACCTGAAGGACGCCACTGGCAGCTTCACCAGCCCGCTGTTCCTGCTGGCGGGAATCCTCGTCGCCGGCGCGCTGCTCACGCTGCGGCTGCGCCGGTCGGTGGAACTGGCCGAGTAACTCAGTGCACCAGCAGGTGCAGCGAAAGCATCACTGCACGGTGGTGGAAGGCCGGCAGACCGGCCGCGGGGCTGGCTGAAAATCGCGCGGCTTCGGCCGTCACACGCACACCCAGCGACACCGGCGCATTGCGCCCTGCCCGCCAGTCGTAGCCCACCGACACCGCACCGCCCAATGCCCGGCGCGCGGCATCGCATCGCCAGGAGCCGCTGCCGCTGGTGTACAGGTAGTCTTCGTCGAACAACAGCATCAGCGTGTCGAGCATCGACCAGGCGTCCTCGTCCCAGTGGCGCGTGTAGCAGAAGCGTGACAGGCCCATCCCGGCGCGCAGGCGCAGCCCGGAATTGCGGGGACGGAATTCACCAAAGGCGAAGAGCCTGTTGAAGGCCGGCGCGAACTCGCCCTGCACATCGCTGCAGCCCGCTTCGCGGCAGCCGGAAACGGGCGCAAGGGCACCCAGCTCCATGCCCAGGCCCCAGCTGGAGGTCAGCCGGTAGCCCACCTCGAGGCTGCCATCCACCGCGGAGCGGCCTGCCGATGGCGCGGGTGCAAGGGATTCCACACTGCCACCGCCGACGCCGACACCCGCCCACCAGCGCTGGGAGGGCTCCCTCTCCTGTGCAACGGCGACAGCGGACAAGCCGGGCAACGGCAGGAGCAGGCAAAGCGCGCACAACAATCCACGTGCACGAGGCATGGCAGTCCTCCCTGCTTGTTCTTGTGGGAAGCCGAGCCTACGGGCCGGAAATCGCCAGCGTCAATGGCGGGGCGGCAGAGGTGTGCGCCGCCGCCACCAGTTTGGCGATCTCCGGGCGGCAGGAACCGCAGTTGGTGCCCGCGCGCAGCTTGCGACCCACCGCCTCGACGCTGTCGCAGCCACTGCGGACAGCCTCGGTGATGGTGATGGCGCCGACCGCATGACAGGCACACACCGTGGGTCCTGGATCCGGCGCGTCGTGGCGGCGGCCGAGCAGCAGGCAGCGCCGGTCCGTGGCATCGAGGCTGTCGCGCCCGAACAGCGAGGCCAGCCAGGCGCGAGCCGGCAGCGCGCCGCGCGTCACCACCATCAGGCAGGCCAGCAACCTTCCCTCCTGCACCAGCGCGGCGCGGTAATGGCCCGTCGCTGCATCGGCGAATTCAATCCACTCGGCCTGTGCCGCTGCCGGCAGCACCGATCGCAACCACTCTGCTTCGGGCCGCGATGCACCGCGACCGGCGAATTCCAGCCGCGTCACGCCATCGCCCGGGGAAGCGGCCCACCACAGCGCCTCCGGTGGCGCCACGGGCTCGCGCGTGAGCAGGAAGCCCCGCCACTCTACGACGACCTTCTCCAGCCGCACCGGCGTGTGCTTGAACTCCGGCTCGCCTGACAGGGCATCCACCACGGGGTTGACCACCGCACCGATGCGACCGTCGCGCGCGAACTGGTCGTTCCAGTGGATGGGCATGAACACCATGCCGGGTGGTATGTCACCGCTGGCCCGCGCGCGCGCCAGCGCGCTGCCCCAGCGTGAAACCACGCGCAACAGCTCGCCGGGGGCGACGCCCGCCGCCGCGAGATCCTGCGCATGTGCGTCGATGAAAGGTTCGGGCTCGTGCGCGTTGAGCTGCGGCGCACGGGCGGTGCGTGTCATGGTGTGCCACTGGTCGCGGATGCGGCCGGTGTTGAGGATGAGCGGGAACTCCGCGCCGGGTGCATGCCTGGGCATGCGCGCCGGCGTGGCGACAAACCTCGCGCGCCCGTCGGCGGTGGGGAAGCGCCCATTGGCAAATGGCCGCGCGACGCTGCCCCGCGTAGTGGGCCACTGCGTCACCGGCATGTCCTCGTAGCCGGACCGGTCGAGTCCCGCCAGGCCCTGCAGGTCCAGCTGCATGCCGAAGCTGCGTGAAACCTCGGTAAGGCGCGCGAACTCATCGAATATCGCGGCCGGGCTGTCGTAGCTGAATCCAGTGCCGAATCCCATGCGCCGTCCGACCTGGGTCATCAGCCACCAGTCGGGTCGTGCATCGCCGGGCAGCGGCAGGAATGCACGCTGCCGCGAGACGTGGCGGTCGGAGTTGGTGACCGTGCCATCCTTCTCGGCCCAGCCGGCCGCGGGCAGGCGGATATGCGCCAGCGGCAGCGTATCGTTGTCGGACACGCAGTCGGACATGATGACCAGCGGGCAGCGCGCCAGGGCGCGACGCACCAGGTCCGCATCGGGAAGGCTGACCACCGGATTGGTGGCCATGATCCACACTGCCTTCACCCGGCCGGCATCGATGGCCTCGAACAGTTCCACGGCCCTGAGGCCCGGGCGATCGGCGATGCGCGGCGAACCCCAGAATTCCTGCACGGCCGATCGATGCTCGGGATTGGAAAGGGCCAGGTGCGCAGCAAGCTGCGTGGCAAGCCCTCCCACCTCGCGGCCGCCCATGGCGTTGGGCTGGCCGGTGATGGAGAACGGACCCATGCCCGGCTGGCCGATGCGCCCGGTGAACAGGTGGCAGTTGATGATGCTGTTCACCTTGTCGGTGCCCGCGGAGGACTGGTTGACCCCCTGCGAGAACAGCGTCACCACCTTGCGTGTGCCGGCAAACAGCGTGAAGAAACGCTCCACCGCGGACGCGTCGAGCCCGCAGATCTGGGCCGTGGCGGCGATGTCGCTGCTGCCGACGCGGGCCGCATCCAGTGCCTTCTCCACGCCGTTGGTGTGTTCGGCGACGAAGGGCGCATCCACGTGGCCGTTGTCCGCCAGCCAGGACAGCAGGCCGTTGAAGAGCATCACGTCGGTGCCACTGCGCAGCGGCAGGTGCAGGTCCGCGCCATCGCAGGTGGCCGTGCGACGCGGATCGATCACCACCAGCTGCATCGGCCGCTGTTCGCGGGCGGCCAGGATGCGCTGCATCAGCACCGGATGGCACCAGGCCAGGTTCGAGCCCACCAGCACGACCAGGTCCGCCTGTTCCAGGTCCGTGTATTCCACGGGCACCACGTCTTCGCCGAAGGCGCGCACGTGGCCGGCCACCGCGGAGGCCATGCACAGGCGCGAGTTGGTGTCGATGTTGGCGGTGCCGATGTAGCCCTTCACCAGCTTGTTGGCGACGTAATAATCCTCGGTGAGCAGCTGTCCGGAAACGTAGAAGGCCACCGAATCTGGCCCATGGGTGGTGATGCAATCCTTCAGCCGCGCAGCCACGGCGTCGAGTGCCACATCGAGGCTGGTGGTGACACCATCGACCGAAGCCTCCAGCAGCCGCCCGCCCGCTCCGAGGGTGGCTGCGAGTGCCGTGCCCTTGGAGCACAGCCGGCCGCGGTTGGCTGGATGATCCGGATCGCCCCGCACGCTCAGGCTGCCATTCGCGGCCCGCTCGGCGATCACGCCGCAGCCGACGCCGCAGTAGGGACAGGTGGTGCGGGTGGTCGTGCCAGTTGCCATGCTCATGCCGCCGATCCGCCTGCCATGTCACCGAGCAGCAGCGCATCCCGCTGCCCGGATACATCGCGCTGGGTTTCGATCAGGTCGGCCAGCTGGACTGCCGCGCTGGTGTCGCCGTACAGCACGGCCGCCAGCACCCGGTTGTCCTTCACCCAGAGCCGCTTGTAGATGCCGGCGGCCCGGTCGGCATAACGGATGGATTCCGCGCCCTTGAGGTCGGCGATGTCGCCGGCGGAAAACACGTCGATGCCGCTGACCTTCAGCTGCGAGGAGGGTTTCGAGCCGCGGTAGCGCGTCACGCCCTTCTCCGCCAGGTGCCCCGCGCAGACCCGCGCCTGTTCCCACAGTGGCGCCACCAGGCCGTAGGTGGTGCCGCGGTGCTGTACGCATTCGCCCACCGCGTATACGGCCGGATCGTAGGTCTGCAGGGTGTCATCCACCAGGATGCCGCGATCGCAGTTCAGGCCACAGCTGCGCGCCAGTTCGGTGCGAGGCGTGATGCCGGCCGCCACCACCACCAGGTCGGCTGCCAGCACCCTGCCATCTTCCATGCGCAGCTGCTGCACATGTCCTTCTCCCTCGAAAGCCGAGGTGCGCGCACCCATGCAGAAGGCGATGCCGCGCGCCTCCATGGCCTGCCGCAGCAGGTCTGCCGCCTCCTCATCCAGCTGCTTGTCCATCACGCGGTCGCGGATGTGCACCACGGTAACCTTCAGGCCATGCTTGGCCAGGCCGCTGGCGGCCTCGAGCCCGAGCAGGCCGCCGCCAATCACCACGGCCTTCTTCGCCTGCTCCGCCTGGGCGAGCATGCCGTCGACGTCGTCGATGCTGCGGAAATAGAACACGCCCGCCAGGTCATGGCCGCTGACCTTCAGGCGCACCGGATCGGAACCGGTAGCCAGCAACAGGCGGTCGTAGCCGGCCACGACACCGGCGGCAGAGATCACGCGCCGGTTGCGGCGGTCGATGCCCACCACCGGGTCACCGGTATGCAGCGTGATGCCCTTCTCCCGGTACCACTCCAGCGAGTGCAGCATGATCTGCTCGCGGCTGGTTTCCCCGGCCAGCAGGGGCGAGAGCAGGATGCGGTTGTAGTTGCCGCGCGGCTCGGCGCCGAACACCGTGATCTGGTATTCGTCCCCGGCAAGCTGCAGCAGCTCCTCCACCGTGCGCATGGCCGCCATGCCATTGCCCACCACCACCAGGCGGCGCTTGCCGCGGGCCGTGGTCGCCGCCTGGCTTGCCGACTCCACCCATACGCGCCCATCAAGCACGCCGCAGGGCCAGGTGCGCAGCGTGACGGACTCGTCCTCCAGGCAACGGCCCGAACGCAGGTTGTAGTGCTGCTTGTACACCGGCGAGGACACGACGAGCTGACCCGCGAGATCACCCACCAGCCCCCGCGCCAGCACGTTGGCGCCGCTGAAGGGATCGAGGTTCTCCAGCGCGAACACCTCCTCGCCGACGCGGAACAGTGCCACCTGCTCGCCGTCGACCAGGGCGCACACGCCTGCGCAGTCGAGGATGTCATCCAGGGTGCAAACGAAGTGCCGCTTGCCGATGCTCATGCGCTCACCTTCATCTTTACCCGCTCCTCATCAGTGGCGGGACGGCGCTGGCCGCGCTCCTCCACCAGCACGATGTTGCTGTCCAACCGCTCGCTGTTGACGAAATGCCGGAAGCGCTTGCGGATCTCCGGGGTCTCCACTGCCTTCTTCCACTCGCATTCGTAGGTACCGATGACCAGCTGCATGGCGGCCTCGAGCTCGGCGGCAATGCCCAGCTTGTCGTCACAGACCACCGACTTCAGGTAGTCCAGCCCACCCTCGAGGTTCTCCAGCCACACCGAGGTGCGCTGCAGGCGGTCCGCCGTGCGCACATAGAACATCAGGAAGCGGTCCACGTAGCGGATCAGCGTCTGGCGATCAAGGTCTGCTGCCAGCAGGTCCGCATGCCGCGGCTTCATGCCGCCATTGCCGCACACATACAGGTTCCAGCCCTTCTCGGTGGCGATCACGCCCACGTCCTTGCTCTGCGCCTCGGCGCATTCGCGCGTGCACCCGGAAACCGCGAACTTGATCTTGTGCGGCGAACGCAGGCCCTTGTAGCGATTCTCCAGCTCGATGGCGAAGCCCACCGAGTCCTGCACGCCGTAACGGCACCAGGTGGAACCCACGCAGCTCTTCACCGTGCGCAGCGACTTGCCGTAGGCATGACCGGATTCGAAGCCCGCGGCGATCAGCTCGCCCCAGATGGCCGGCAACTGGTTGACCTGCGCGCCGAAGAGGTCGATGCGCTGGCCACCGGTGATCTTGGTGTACAGGCCGTATTTCCTGGCCACCTGCGCAATCACCAGCAGCTTGTCGGGGGTGATCTCGCCACCTGGGATGCGCGGCACCACCGAGTAACTGCCATCCTTCTGCATGTTGGCCAGGTAATAGTCGTTGGTGTCCTGCAGCACCGCCTTGTCGGGCTTCAGCACGAACTCGTTGTACTGCGAGGCCAGGATGGAGGCCACGGCCGGCTTGCAGACGTCACAGCCCAGCCCCTTGCCGTGCCGCTCGATGAGATCGGAGAACGAGGTGATCCGCCCCACCTTCACCAGGTGGAACAGCTCCTGGCGCGAGTGCGCGAAGTGCTCGCAGATATGGTTGTTCACTGCCACGCCGCGCGCGGAGAGTTCGGCCTTGATGATCTGCGTCACCAGCTGCGCGCAGCCGCCGCAGGAACTGGCGGCCTTGTTGGCCTTCTTCATGCCGCCCAGGGTGACAACGCCCTGCTCCACGGCGGCGCAGATATCCCCCTTGCTGACATTGTTGCAGGAGCAGATCTGCGCGCTGGCCGGCAGCGCGGCCACACCGGCGCCGGCGCTCTCGCCACCTTCGCCGGCCGGCACCAGCATGGCCTCGGGGCGCGCGGGCAACGGCATGGCATTGAGCATCAGCTGCAGCCAGGTGCCGTAGTCCCCGGCATCGCCCACCATGATGCCGCCGAGCAGGCGCTTGCCATCGGCGCTGATCACCAGTTTCTTGTAGACGCCGGCGCGTTCGTCCACCAGCGTGCAGCACTGCGCGTCGGGCGTCGCGGCCTGCGCATCGCCCAGCGAGGCCACATCCACGCCCATCAGCTTCAGCTTGGTGCTCATGTCGGCACCTGTGAACTGCCGCTCGCTGCCGCCCAGCAGCGCGGTGGCGGCAACTTCTGCCATCTGGTAGCCGGGCGCCACCAGTCCGAACAGCCGGCCCTCCCACAAGGCGCACTCGCCGATGGCGTACACATCCGGATCGCTGGTTCGACAGCTGTTGTCGATCACGATGCCGCCGCGCGGCCCGACCTCCAGCCCGCATGCCCTGGCCAGCGCATCCTGGGGACGGATGCCGGCGGAGAACACCACCAGATCCGTCTCGACGGACTCGCCATCGGCAAAGCGCAGCGCATGCATGCGCTCCTTGCCATCCTCGATGGCCGTGGTCGACTTGCCGGTGTGCACACGCACGCCGAGGGATTCGATATGCCGGCGCAGCACACGGCCACCGCCGTCATCCACCTGCACGGCCATCAGCCGCGGGGCAAATTCCACCACATGCGTTTCAAGGCCCAGGTCCACCAGCGCCTTGGCTGCCTCGAGCCCCAGCAGTCCGCCGCCGATGACGGTGCCGGAACGCGCGCGGCGGGCCGCCTCGCGGATCGCCACCAGGTCCTCGATGGTGCGGTAGACAAAACAATGCGCGCGCTCGCGGCCGGGGATGGGCGGCACGAAAGGATAGGAACCGGTGGCGAGCACGAGCTTGTCGAATTCCAGCACGCGCCCTGTATTCGTCGTCACGCGCCTGGCAGCGCGGTCGATCGACTCAGCGCGCTCGTTCAGGTGCAGGCCGATGCCGCCCTTCTCGAAGAAACCCTCGGGAACCAGCGAGAGATCCCCGGCCGTCTTGCCGCTGAAGAAGCTTGTGAGTCCCACCCGGTCGTAGGCCGGGCGCGGTTCTTCGCACAGCACTGTGACGGCATATTCATGCGGCAGCGCGCACAACTTCTCGAGCAGGCGCTGACCCACCATGCCATTGCCGATCACCAGCAGCCTGCGTCGTGTCTGTGTCATTTGATGTCCCCTGTCAGATGCGCGCCTGCACGACGGCGCCCCAGGTGGTGCGCCAGCGCCGCTTCACGCCAGCCAGTCCGACCAGTGCCAGCAGCGCGATGCTGCCGAACAGGAAGAAGCCGCCCGAGTACTGGCCGGAGAACTGGCGCGCCACACCGAGGCTGGAGGCGAGAAAGAATCCGCCCACGCCGCCGGCCATGCCCACCAGGCCTGTCATCACGCCGATCTCCTCGCGGAAGCGCTGCGGCACGAGCTGGAACACCGCGCCGTTGGCCATGCCCAGCGCCAGCATCGCCACCACCAGCACTGACAGCGCTGAAAGCGCCGTGGGCAGGTTGGTGCCGACCACGAAAAGCCCGGCAGCGGCGACGCAGTACATCAACATCAGGGAGCGGATGCCGCCGACGCGATCAGCCAGCGCGCCGCCGAAGGGCCGCACCAGCGAGCCGGCAAAAACGCAGGCGGCGGTGAGGTAGCCGGCCGTCACCGGCGACAGGGCGTACTGGTCGTTGAAATAGATGGTGAGCGAGGAAGACAGCCCGGAGAAGCCGCCGAAACTCACGGCATAGAAAAACATGAACCACCAGGCATCAGGGGACTTCAGCGGCGCCAGGTACGCCGCCAGCGGCCGGCTCGGCGGATTGTTCGGACTGTCCTTTGCCAGCAATGTGTACACGGCAAGCGCCACCAGCAGCGGCAGCACAGCCAGTCCGATCACGTTCTGCCAGCCGAAGGCAATGGCCAGTGCCGGCGCAAACAGTGCCGCCAGCGCAGTGCCTGAGTTGCCCGCTCCGGCGATGCCCAGCGCGGTGCCCTGGTAGTGCGGCGGATACCAGCGCGAGGCCAGTGGCAATGCCACCGCGAAGGCAGCGCCCGCCACGCCCAGCACCAGCGCCAGCGACAGCACGCCGGCAAAGGAATGGATGCCCACCATCCAGGCGGCCATCAGGCCAATGATCACCAGCAGCTGGCAGACCAGGCCGGTGCGCCGCGGCTTCAGGTGATCCACCATCACGCCGGCAGGAATGCGCAGCAGTGCGCCGGCAAGCACGGGGGTCGCTACCATCAGGCCCTTCTGCGCAGGAGTGAGGCCGAGGTCGGTTGCTATGGCAACACCCAATGGACCCAGCATCACCCACACCATGAAGCTGATGTCGAAATAGAAGAATGCGGCGAACAGCGTTGGCCGATGGCCTGCCTTCCAGAAACCTGCATCCATCAGGTGGTCACCATGGGAGGGGATTACTAGTGATGGCAGGTGCAACTGTTGTGCCATCATGCGAATGCCCCTGCGGGCCCCTGCGGCCCTGCCAGAACATGCGGTGGCGCAGCCCTGCCGCGAAATGGGGCAAGGCTGGTTCAAAGTGGAGCAAGCGCGCATGACGGGATCGCGGCAGCTGCGGGTCAATGCTGACTTCTGCAGCAACATCGGACGACGCGAATCCAACCAGGACTTCGTGGCACTGTCGTGTGACACCGACGACGCGCGCTACGGACATGTGGTGGCGGTTGCTGACGGCGTCAGTGCCGGCACGGCAGGACGCATGGCAGCAGAGCTTGCAGTGCGCCACTTCATCGACGCGTACTACAGCGCCAATCCTACGCATGGCGTGGCACGCAACGCGGCGCAGGCGATGGCGGCCTTCAATGCCTGGCTGCATGCCAGCGCCGGCACCGACGCCAGGTTGCGGCATGCGGCCACGACCTTCACTGCCATCGTGATGGCCGGTCGGGACGCGCATGTGATCCACGTGGGTGACTCGCGCGCCTGGCTGCTGCATGACGGTGAACTCACGCAGCTCACCACCGACCACACGCTGCAGCAGCCGGAACGCGAGCACCTGCTGCTGCGCGCCCTCGGCATGGAAGCCACGCTGCGCCTGGACCACCATCGCCATGCACTGCGCCCGCACGACCGGCTGCTGCTCAGCACCGACGGCGTGCACGCCAGCCTTGGCGCGGCGCGCCTGCGCGCGCTGCTGCTGCGGCGCCGCTCGCCTGCGGAGGACGCCGCGGCCATCGTCGAGGCTGCACTGGAAGCCGGCAGCCAGGACAACGCCACCTGCGCCATCATCGACGTGCTCGAGGTTCCCGAGATCGGCACGCGCGAACTGTTCGCACAGATCGCCGCGCTGCCACTGGCAGCGCCGCCGGCCGTGGGCGAACAGGTGGATGGCTTCCGCATCCAGGGCCTGCTTTCCAGTGGCCGCTACAGCCGCCTGCTGCGCGCCACGGATGAAGAAGCTGGTGGCGAAGTAGTGCTGAAGTTTCCCGACACACAGGTGGCCCCCGCGTCCACCTGGCACCACGCCTTCGTGCGCGAGGCCTGGGTGGCAGCGCGCCTGCACAGCCCCTGGCTGGGCGAGACCATCGAGTTGCCGCCCGGCCGCCAGACCCGCCTGTATTCCGTGATGCCGCTGTATGCGGGCGAGACACTGGAGGAAAGGCTCAGGCGCAGTCCCCCGGTCGGGCTGGAAGAAGGCATGGCCATTGCCCTGAAGCTGGTGCGCGCCACGGCCACCCTGCACCGCGCGGGGGTGATCCACCGCGACATCAAGCCGGAGAATGTGCTGCTGGAGCGCGATGGTGGCCTGCGCCTGCTCGATCTGGGCGTGGTGCGGCTGCCGATGCTGGAGGAAGTTCCCGGCGGAGAGATTCCGGGCACGCCCAGCTACATGGCCCCGGAACTCTTCGACGGCCAGCCGGGCGACGAGCTCTCCGACCAGTACGCAGTCGGCGTGACGCTGTACCGGATGTTCTCGCGGCGTTTTCCGTACGGGGAGATTGAACCTTTCTCGCGTCCGCGCTTCGGCAAGCCGACGCCACTGGCGCGGCATCGCCCCGACCTGCCCGCCTGGCTTGATCACCTGCTCTCGCGCACGCTGGCCGTCGAACGCAGTGTGCGCTTCGGCGATGTACTGGAGCTGTCGATGGAGCTGGAGAGCGGCATGGAGCGCGGCGTGCCGGTGGTGCTGCGGCAGGTGCCGCTGTACGAGCGCAATCCGCTGCGCTTCTGGCAGGCGGTGAGCGCGCTGCTGGCCATCCTTCTGCTGTTCAGCCTTGGCCTGCACGTGCATCGCTGACCTGCTTTGCGGTCGCCGCCGCGTGGACGTCGGCGCGGAAACTTGCCGCCGCGGCCTGCAGCGCTGCCGCATCCTGCGGCGCCTGCCCCGCGCGCTGCATGCGCTCCAGCAGCATGGCTGCATCCTCCGGCCGAGGACACGTGGACTGGCGGTCAAGCACCAGGAATCCTTCACGGCGCGATGGCGCCGCACCCGGCTCCAGCACCAGCTCGGCATTCAGCGCGCCGAGCAGCAGCGAGGCCGGTGCACCGACATAGCGCGGCTGCGACAGCAGGCGCGCGAGCTCGGGACGGTTGGCCGGATCGTGCGCCCAGTCCGCCGCCGCTGCGATGGCGCGCACCAGCGCCGCCACGCCTTCCGGATGTTGCTGCAGGAAATCCGCGCGCACGCCGAGCACCTTCTCCGGCGGACGCGGCCAGATCTCGCTGCCCACCGCAACGATGGTGCCGAGGCCGGCCTGCACCGCCAGGCTGCTCCAGGGTTCTCCCACACAGAAGCCATCGACCTGGCCGGTGCGGATGGCCTCCACCAGCAGCGGCGGCGGCACCACGACCAGCCGCAGGTCGCGGTCCGCATCGATGCCGCCCAGTGCCAGCCAGTCGCGCAGCTGGTAGTGATGACTGGAGAAAGGGAACACCATGGCCAGCGTGATCGGCTCGCCGTCGTCGGCCCGCAGCGCCGCGCCCAGGGCCCGCGCCTGCACGTCTGGTCGTGCCCCCACGCTGGCGCCATGCGCCTGCATCCGCTGCCACAGCGGCGGGGAAACCGTGATCGCGTTGCCGCCTACGCCCAGGGCGGCAGGCGCCACGCAGGGCACGTCGCCGGGAGTGCGCCCGAAGTTGGAGGCCAGCACCATCGGGCCCAGCATCTGCGCGGCGTCGAAGTGACCCACGGTGATGCGGTCGCGCACATTGGCCCACGAAGCCTCGCGCACCAGCCGCAGCCGCAGGCCCTGCTGCGCGGCGAAGCATTTCTCGTGCGCGGCAACCAGCAGCGCGCAATCCAGCAGCGGCATGAAACCGACGCTCATGACCAGGGGCGGATTGCGTTCGTTCATGGCTTCAGCAGCCCCGCCGCGGTGATCACGCTGCGGGCGACTTCCGCCAGGCGCAGGTTGTTGTCCATTGCGGCCTTGCGCAGGGCTTCATAGGCCTGCTCCTCGTTGAGGCCGCGTTGCTGCATCAGGATTCCCCTGGCGCGGTCGATCAGCTTGCGATCCGCCAGCTGCTTGCGGGTGTCGTCCAGCTCGGTGCGCAGCTTCTCGAAGGCGCGGAAGCGGCTCACCGAGGTCTCCACGATGGCGCGCACGCGCTCCTTGCGCAGCCCGTCCACCACATAGGCGCTGACGCCGGCATCGATGGCGGCCTCGATGGTGCCGCGATCGGCCGTGTCCACGAACATCGCCACCGGCTTCTGCACCACCCGTGACACCTGGAACATCTGCTCCAGCACGTCGCGGTTGGGGTTTTCAAGGTCGATGAGGATCACGTCCGGCTGCTCATCGAGGATGCGGCGCATCAGGTTCTGCATGTCACGCACCACCACCAAGTCGGCGTATCCGGCTTCGCGCAGCCCTTCCTCCAGGATGGTGGCCCTGGCGAGGTTCTGGTCGACGATGAGGACGCGCGGCTGGAAATCGGTCATGCGTGGGGTGGGCGGCGTTCATGGCCTACCAGACGTAGTCCACCTGCGCCCACAGCTTGCGAGTATCGCGCACTGCAGCCGGTGTCGTCGTCGCCGCGGAGTAGTCGGCCAGCTTCAATGTGCCGGTGAAGCGGCGGAACCTCGCGGAAAGTTGCAAGTCCCACTCACTGCCGTAGTCAATCGAGGCGATGTCGGATTCATAGTCGTGCCAGCTCGCGGCGAGGCTCACCGTTTCGAGCGGACCCACGCCCTTGCGGGTGTAGCCGGCGTTCACATAGGTATCGCTCAGGCCATTCACCGGTGTGGCGAGGAACTTGTCGGCCCAGCCCTGGAACTTGTGCAACGTGGCCAGCGGTGTGGCGAATCCCTTCACGCCATCGCCTTCGAGCAACTCGTAACCGACACCAAGGCTGTACTGCCGGAATGATGCGGTGAGCTCTGCCAGCAGGTAGTCGTTGCTGAATTCCAGCGGGTTGTCACCGCGGTCCTGCTGGGTCGCCCAGGAGGCGACGTAACCCAGCTTGAATTTCGACACCGGCCGTTCGCCCTGCAATCTCAGACCCACCGTCTGCGTGCTGTCCCGCAGCGGCACTGGCGACTGCTCGAATTCCACCAGGTAGCCGAAGCCGGTGAGCTTGCCGATCGGCAGCCGCCAGGAAACGTTGGCCAGGAAGGAGTCGCCGGTGAAGCGGCCGTCATTCGCACCATCCAGGCCCTCGGGCCCGAACACGCGATTCACCCGGTTCACGTAGCTCACGTCGATGGTGACATCGGGAATGGTCTTGTTGACCACGCGCAAGGCGTCGAAGGTCTGCTCGTTCTGCCGCCAGCCCACGTTGCCGACAAACCGATGGTCGTCCAGCGCGATGCGCTGACGGCCCAGCGTGATGGTGGTGCCGGGCAGGCTGGCATTGGTCAGTTGCAGGCGGTTGAGTTCATATGCCTCGGGGTCGGCCACCACCGGATAGGCAGTCTTGCCATTGACGGTGCTGTTGTAGTCGGTCATCAGCGGCCAGAGGAAATCACCTTCGGCCAGCAGCGTGGTGTTCCATGCCTTGCCGGTTTCAAAGCCCAGCCGGCCGCGCAGCGTCAGGGCACTGGCATCTTCGCCGAAGGGCGCCTGGTCCACCGATTCGGAACGCAGCCTGAGATCGGCCAGCATCCGCGTCTCGCCGATGGCGCCAGCCAGTGGCGACGGGCTGGCCGCCTGCGCGCCCGTAGCCAGCAGTCCGGCCACCACACCACCGAGCATCCAGCCTGGCTTCGCACACATGTTCGAGGGAGGAATCCGCATGCAGTCCGCTCCTGCGTCTGATCCGCGCAAACAAAAACGCCGCCGGTGACAGTCGGGGGAGGAAATCCCTACTGCTACCGGCGGCGTTGCCGTATGGCCTTCCGTCGATGAAGGCCTGCGTAGATCAAAGCAAGCGGCGTGCCATCAGTGGGGCCATGCGCAACGCAGCCTTCGGGCTGCCATGCAGGGGTCACGCGGCGCTGCTGGCTTCGGCAGTTGGTTCGAAAAACCAACCTTCTGTTCAACGCGGTGCGAAGTTGGTGCCGCCTGCACGCGCGCTGTGCAGCATCACCCCTGCGTGGCCTGCGCCAGCGAGACCAGTGCGGGGCCGAGCGAATCGATGGCGCTGCCCAGCTGCAGCGACGAGGAGAAATGGTTGTGTCCATGCAGGTACAACACCTGCGGACTGCGGCCACGCATGGCAACGCGTGCCGCAAACACTGCGGCCAGCTGCGCATGGAAAAGCGGCAGGTCGAATTCGCTGATGGTGAACAGGCAGGGCACGGTGGAAGCCGCCAGCGCGAGTACCGCGGACTGCGCCGGATAGCGGCCCCGGTCGCTGCCGAAGTAGGTTTCCTGCATGGGATCCACGTGGAAGGCGTCGGGTTCGTAGAATCCGGACAGCAGTGCGGCGGCCATGACCTCGGGGCGCGCATCGCTGGTCCCGCCGTGTCCTGCCAGGTACCCGGCCACGTGGGTGGCGCCTGCCGACTGGCCGACCAGCACGATGCGTGAGGCGTCGCCACCGAAGCGGGAGATGTTCGCCTGCAACCAGCCAACAGCGGCACCCACATCCGCGGCGCCTGCGGGCCAGGCAGCGGACGGCGCCAGCCGGTAGGTCATCGTCACGCCGACGAACCCGCTGCGCACCGCCCAGGCACCCACATTGTTATAGAAGGGAGCATCGGCCCCACCCTTGTCCCCGCCCACAAAACCGCCCCCATGAACGAAAACCACGACGGGGCGCGGCGCCGACAGCGGGCCGTGGAATACATCGAGGCGGTGGCGCGCATCTGCTCCGTAGGCCAGGTTGCGCTGCACGGCAGCGCCAGCCTGGGCCGGGGTCAACGCCAATGGCGCGAACAGCTTGTGCGTGGCCTGGATGGACGCGGGCGTGAACTCCTCGCCCATCCCGCGCAATTGTTGCCATATTTCCAAGTGACACCCTCCCTTCAGGCAGACATTATCGGTGGGTGGCAGCCGCGGCAGCTACCCTTACAGGGACTCCAGCGTCCGCGATCGCAGACAGTCAGATGGCGCTGGCAACTTTCCGCGACAATGTCTGCTACGAGCATCGCCGATGCGCCGGGGAGAATCAGAACATGCGACATCAAACCCTCATTGCCATTACCGCCGCCGGCTCGCTGGCCCTGCTGGCTGCCTGCGGCAACAACACTGCCGGAGATGACCTCAGCGCCGAGGTCGCACAGAAGGAAGCCGAGCTCGCCGAGAAGCAGGCGGAGCTGGCCAAGCTCGAAGCCG
Organism: Pseudomonadota bacterium; assembly: GCA_030852845.1. Taxonomy (GTDB): domain Bacteria; phylum Pseudomonadota; class Gammaproteobacteria; order Steroidobacterales; family Steroidobacteraceae; genus ZC4RG30. Next base: position 1,983 of record JALYWF010000066.1, on the reverse strand, counting down.
ACCTGGTCGAACAGCAGAACACTGCGGTGGCTCCCGCACCCGCTGCACCGCGTCCCAGCGCCGCAGCCCCGCCCAAGCCCAGCAGCAAGCCGGCCAGCACCACGCCTGCGCCCAAGCCCGCAGCGGTAGCCGCCACCATCACGGTGCCGGCCGGTACCGAATTGCCGCTCTCCCTCTCCACCGGACTGTCGTCGAAGACCTCCAAGGTGGGTGACACCGTGCGCGCAGTGGTCACCGAGAACGTGGTGGTGGACGGGAAGACCGCCATCGCCTCGGGCACCACGGTGGCCGGGTCGGTGATCAAGGTGGTCTCCGGCAGCGACCGCATCGGTGGCACGCCGCAGGTTGTGATGGCTTTCGACCGGCTGGAACTGCCGGGCGGCAAGGACGTCCCCATCACCGGCGAGTTCACCAGTCAGGGCAAGAGCGACAACACCCGCGATGCCGTGAAGATCGTCGGCGGTGCCGCCGCGGGCGCACTGCTGGGCGATCAGGTGAGCAAGAAGGATCGCGGCAAGGTGATCGGCGGCATCCTCGGCGCGGCCGCTGGCGCCGTGGCTGCCAAGGAAACCGGCACCGAGGTCAAGCTTGCCGAGGGTTCGCCCATGGCGCTCACGCTGTCGGCTCCGGTGGAAATCACCCGCTGACGCGATCGCGCTGACGCATCAGGGCCTGCACCAGTTCCAGCCAACGATGGCTGGCTGGCGGCAGGCCCGTTTCATTTCTGGCGACAGGTTCCATCCGCGCACCCCAACGCAACGGGCCGGACGCGCCACTCCTCCACGGCCTAGACCAGTGCTGGTCAACCTGCCGGCACAACAAGCGTTGAAGCAGCATGATCCCCGCCACTGGAGCCTGCCGTGCTGAAACGTTCCGCCCTGCTCTCGACTGCCGCGCTGCTGACCGTCCTCGCGACCGCCTGCTCGCTGGCCGGGGAATCCGGCGCCCTGCGCGAGCGGCTGCGTGACCGGGTGGCCGAGCGGGCCGGCCAGCGACTGGCGGCCGAGGCCCCGCCCGCCACGCTGCTGAAGGCCGGGGCCCGCATCCCTGCGCCCGGTCGCTATGAAATCCGCCTGCGCCACGGCGGGCAGGAGCGCATGGCGCTGGTCCACGTGCCGCGCAGCTGGACAGCCGGCGGATCGATGCCCCTGGTGATGGCCCTGCATGGCGGTGGCGGCGGCGCGCTCCACCAGGCCGATGATGGCAACTATGGCCTGGTCACCAAGGCCGAAGATGCAGGCTTCATCGCAGTGTTTCCCAATGGCATCAGCCCCGCCAGGTCCGGCATGCTGGCCACCTGGAATGCAGGCAACTGCTGCGGCCGGGCCCGCGATGAAAATGTGGATGACGTCGGCTTCCTGCGCGCCGTGGTCACCGACGTGCAGCGCCGCACCGGCGTCGATGCAGCGCGCGTATATGCCATCGGCATGTCCAACGGCGCCATGATGGCCTACCGCCTGGCCTGCGAAGCCAGTGATGTGTTCGGCGGCATCATGGCCGTGGCCGGCACCGACAACACGCGTGCCTGCCGCCCCGCAAGGCCTGTGCCGGTGCTGCACATCCACGCGCGCGATGATGACCGCGTGCTCTTCAACGGCGGCGCCGGCGAAGTGTTCCGCAACGAAGCGCTGGTCAGCGATTTTGTTTCGGTGCCTGACACCATTGCCCGATGGGTGCAGCTGAACCATGCCGCCCCGGCTGCCCGCCGTGTGCTCACGGTGGCTGGCGCGAGCTGTGAGCTGCATGAGGCGATGCCAGGGGGCGCGCCGGTGCAGCTGTGCATCACGGACACCGGAGGGCACAGCTGGCCCGGGGGCAGCAAGCAGCGCGGCGAGGCCCCCTCCGGCGCCATCAAGGCCAACGAGCTGATGTGGGACTTCTTCACATCCCTCTGATTCCATGACGCGCGGGCCCGGTGGCACAATGCCGGCGACGAGTCTGTCGGGAAGCCACAGGGCCTGCCAATGACTGCACCAGCCTGCC
>JALYWF010000047.1 GCA_030852845.1 Pseudomonadota bacterium | reverse complement strand
GCTGGCAATGGGCGTGATCCACAAGCCACGCCCGCGCTCGCCGGATGCCTTTCCCGACTCATCGCGGCTGGGCTACGTGCCCGATCCCTGATGGCCGACGGCACTTCGGGGATAATGCCGCGGATGTCCTCCGCGGCAATTCCGGACGAAGCGCTCATCGCCCGCTATGCCGCGGGCGATGTGAGCGCTTTAGAAGTGCTGTACGAACGCCATGAACAACCGTTGTGGCGCTTCCTGCTGCGCCTGGTGCACGATCGCGCGGCGGCGGAGGAGCTGATGCAGGAGGCCTGGTTCGCCGTGGCGCGCGAGGCGCCGCGCTTCCGGGCCGATGGACGCTTCGCGCCCTGGCTGTACGCCATTGCGCGCCACCGCGTGATCGACCGTCACCGCAGCGCGCGACCACTGCAGAGCCTGGATGTGGCAGAGGGCGAGGGAGAATCGCTGCTGGGGCGCATCGCCGACGAACGCAGCCCCTCGCCACTGCATCAAAGCGAGCAGATGGACCAGGGCAGGGCCATAGTGGCTGCACTCGGGCGGCTGCCGCAGGAACAGCGCGAGGCCTTCCTGATGCAGGTGGAGGGGGGCCTGAGCGTGGAGGAAATCGCCACGGCCACGGGTACCAGCTTCGAAACGGCCAAGAGCCGCCTGCGCTATGCGCGCGACAAGCTCAAGGCATTGCTGCGGGACCACGCACCATGAGCCAGGACGAGGACGACAAGCTGGATGCGCTGTGGCGCAGCGCCACTGCCGCGGATGCGGAACGGCCCGCGGCGCAAACGCGCGCGGCCATCCTGGCCGAAGCGGCTGCGGAGGCGCGGCGACGCGCGCCTGCGGCCAATGCGCCGCGTTACTGGATGCGCGTGGCAGCGGGTGTGGCTGTAGTGGGTGTGGGCCTGATGCTGTGGCGGCAGACCGAGCCGCCGTTGCCGGGTGAGATGCCGGTGGCGGCGCCGATGATGCAGGAACGGGCGCCGGAGGCTGATGCTGTCGCCGTGCCTGCGCCTGCGCCTGCGCCCCGCGCACAGGCGACGCTACCTGCACCACCGTCCGACCTGCGGCGCAGGGCAGAAGAGGGCGAGCGGCAGGAGATGAAGCTGGCGCAGCAGGGCGCGCCGGCAAGCACAGGAGCCGAGTTGCTGCGCCGGTATTTTCCGGCCCAGAACGCCAGCACGCAGCCGCACCGGCTCTGGGTGGTGCTCGACGCTGCCGGCAACATGCAACTGTCTGGCGAAATCGCTGCGGAGGCGCAGCTGGATGATCTCGCGCCCCGCATCCGCAACGGGACAGGGCGCGAACCTGGCAGCTGGCGCATCGAGACCGTTACCAACGCACAAGGCCAGCCGGTTGAACTGGCCGTGATGCGACTGCCGCGTTAGTCGCCGAACAGGCGAGAAATGCGGCTGGCGGCGGGTCATCCTTCCGCCTATCGTGGTCGCGTGTACCCTACAATCCGCGACTTGCCTTCCGTCCCTTCTCCAGCAGACGCCGCGCGCGTCCTTCGCGATGTCTTCGGCTACGACGCCTTCCGTGGCCAGCAGGCCGACATCGTCGCGCATGTGGGTGGCGGCGGCGATGCGCTGGTGCTCATGCCCACCGGCGGCGGCAAGTCGCTGTGCTACCAGGTGCCGGCGCTGTTGCGCGACGGGGTGGCCGTGGTGGTCTCGCCGCTGATCGCGCTGATGCAAGACCAGGTGGCCGCGCTGCGCGAGGCCGGTGTGCGCGCCGCATACCTCAACTCCTCGCTGGAGTTCCGCGACGTGCAGCGCATCGAGCGCGAGGCGCGGGCCGGTGAGCTCTCCCTCCTTTATATGGCGCCGGAGCGGCTGGTCACCGAGCGCGGGCTGGCCCTGCTCGATGCCTTGCGCATATCGCTGTTCGCCATCGACGAGGCGCATTGCGTATCGCAGTGGGGCCACGACTTCCGCCAGGAATACCTGCAGTTGGCCGTGCTGGCCGAGCGCTACCCCGGCGTGCCGCGCATCGCGCTCACTGCCACCGCCGATGCCGCCACGCGCCGCGAGATGATCGAGCGGCTACACCTGGGCAACGCGCGCCTCTTCCTGCAGAGCTTCGACCGGCCTAACATCCGCTACCGCATCGCCTCCAAAGACAATCCCCGGCGTCAGCTGCTGAACCTCATCCGTGAGGAGCATGCGGGCGAGGCGGGCATCGTCTACTGCCTGTCGCGCAGGTCGGTGGAGGAGACCGCCGAATTCCTCGTGAACAACGGCATCGATGCGGTCGCCTATCACGCCGGCTTCAGCGCCGATGAACGTGAGTCACGCCAGAACCGTTTCATCGAAGAAGATGGCGTGGTGATGGTGGCCACCATCGCCTTCGGCATGGGCATCGACAAGCCCGACGTGCGTTTTGTCGCCCATCTCGACCTGCCCAAGAGCATCGAGGGCTATTACCAGGAAACCGGCCGCGCCGGCCGTGATGGCCAGTCCGCCGACGCCTGGATGGTCTATGGCCTTGCCGACGTGGTGCAGCAGCGGCGGTTGATCGAGCAGTCCGAGGCCGAAGAGACCTTCAAACGGGTGGCCAGCGCCAAGCTCGATGTGATGCTGGGCCTGTGCGAGACGGCGCGTTGCCGCCGGCAATACCTGCTCGACCACTTCAGCGAGGCCACGTCGCCCTGCGGCAACTGCGACAACTGCCTCTCGCCGCCGGCCACCTTCGATGGCACCGAGGTGGCGCAGAAGCTGCTCTCCTGCATCTATCGCTGCGAGCAGGCCAGCGGCTTCAGCTTCGGCACCCAGCATGTCATCGACGTGCTGCGTGGCCAGCGCACTGAAAAAGTGCTGCAGCGGGGCCATGATTCGCTCACCACCTTCGGCATCGGCGCCACGCTCGACGAGCCGCAGTGGCGCGCCGTGCTGCGGCAGCTGGTCACGCTGCGCCTCATCGCCGTCGACCACGAAAATTACAACGTGCTGCGTCTCACCGAGGCCAGCCGCGAGGTGCTGCGCGGCGAGCGGCGTCTCACGCTGCGCAGGGATGCCATTCCGGCAGCCAAGTCCGGGCGCACGTCGCGCAGGCGTCCCTCCGGTGCGAGCCTGGCGGCAGAGCGCTCCGCGGCAGATTCGCTCGCGGCCTCACCGGCAGAGGAAGCGGTGTTCCAGGCGCTGCGCGAATGGCGCCGGGGCGTGGCGAAAGAACATGGCGTGCCCGCCTATACCGTGCTGCACGATGCCACCGTGCGCGAGATTGCGCGGCTGCTGCCGGGCGAGAAGTCGACCCTGGCCAGCATCTCCGGCATCGGCACCACCAAGCTCGAGCGATATGGCGAAGCCATCATCGGGGTGGTGCTGGCCACGCGGGAGGCGGTGGCGGCGTAAGCGCAAGCGGCGCCTCGTCGCGGTCAGGCTGGGCACCCGCCCGACGGCATTGCCCTCCCTTCCGGCATGCCCCAGCATTCGCCCATGACCTCCCTTACCTTGATCCTCGCAGTCCTCGCGCTGGTTCTCCTGGGCGCGCTGCTCTTTGTGCTGCTGCGCGCCAATCCCCTGCAATCCCGTCTCGAGGAACTGCTGGAAGAGCGCAGTCGCCTCAACGCCTCGCTGGAGCACGCGCGGCAATCACTGGAATCCGAGCAGGGCCGCGCCCGCGACACCCTGGCTGCGCAGGAAGAGCGCTCGCGCCAGGCACAGCTCACCGCAGAAGAACGCTTCCGCGACGCGCTCTCGAAGGAGCAGCAGCGCGTGCAGCAGCAGCTGGCCGAGCAGAAGCAGTGGATCACCGACCAGACCCGCCACTTTGAGACCAGCGTGCTCGCCGCCGCGGCACGCCTGATGGAGGAACGCGGCAAGGC
>JALYWF010000128.1 GCA_030852845.1 Pseudomonadota bacterium | reverse complement strand
TGTTCGACCTGGACGGCACGCTCACCCGTCGCGACACCTACGTGCCCTTCGTGCTGGGCCTGCTGCTCAGGCGGCCGGCACGCTGGGTGCGTACGCCGCTGCTGCTGGTGGCCGCGCTGCGCTACGTACTGGGCCAGCTGGATCGCGGCGGGCTGAAGGGTTCCATCCTGCACCTGCTGTTCGCCGGCCTGCCGCGCAATGTGCTGCAGGACTGGGCCACGCGTTTTGCCGCTGCGGCCCTGGCGACCCGGATGCACGAGGCCGGGGTCACTGCCCTGAAGTCGCACTTGCAAGCCGGCGATCATGTGGTGCTGCTGTCAGCCAGTCCTGACCTGTACGTGCCCCTGATCGGCCGCGAACTCGACGTGCATGAGGTCCATTGCACCCGCATACGCTGGGCCGGTGAGCGGCTGGACGGGCGTCTTGCGGGCCCGAACATGCGGGACCAGGCCAAGGCCCGGGTGCTCGGGCAGCTGCGCCAGGCCCATCCGGGGTTGCCGGTGATCGCCTATGGCAACAGCGCGCCGGACCTCATCCACATGCGGCTGTGCGAAGAGGCCGTGTACGTTAACCCGGGGGCGGCCGAGACCGCTTCGCTGGCCGCAGCCGGAATGCACTGCGTACACTGGAGCTGAGCGGGCTAGAATGGGCACATAGCCAGCTTGGAGGCATTGCCATGAAAATCCCCATGGATCGCATCCTGCCATCCGAGATCACCCCGGAGCGGGTGTACCGCGGCCGGCGTGAACTACTGACCGCGGGGCTGGCCGGCGCCGCGCTGGCCACGCTGGGCCTCGATGAGGCAGCCGCAGCCGGAGCCGAACCCACTGGCGCAACGGTGAATGCGGCGCGCAATGCAGCGCTGTCGATCACCGACAAGCCCAACAGCTGGGAAGACATCACCACCTACAACAACTTCTACGAGTTCGGCACCGAGAAGCACGAGCCGGCCATCCGCTCGCGCGACTTCAAGGCCACGCCCTGGGATGTCACCATCGACGGCGAGTGCGAGGTGAAGGGCAAGTTCGCACTCGAGGACGTGATGCAGGGACTGGCGCTGGAAGAGCGCGTATACCGCCTGCGCTGCGTGGAAGCCTGGTCGATGGTGATTCCCTGGGCAGGCTTTCCGCTGGCCGCGCTGCTGGCGAAGTACAAGCCCACCTCGAAGGCGAAGTTCGTGGAATTCACCACGCTGCACGACGCGCGGCGCATGCCGGGCCAGCGCGTGGAGGTGCTCGACTGGCCCTACGTCGAGGGCCTGCGCATGGATGAGGCCATGCACCCGCTGACCTTCATCGCCACGGGACTCTACGGCCGCGTGCTGCCCAACCAGAACGGCGCGCCGCTGCGGCTGGTAGTGCCCTGGAAATACGGGTTCAAGAACATCAAGTCCATCGTGCGCATCCGCTTCACCGAACGGCAGCCGATGAACAGCTGGCAGAAGTCCGCCTCGCATGAGTATGGCTTCTATGCCAACGTGAATCCCGCGGTGAGCCATCCGCGCTGGAGCCAGGCCACCGAGCGGCGCATCGGCAGCGGTTCACTGCTGGGCGGGCGCAGCGCCACCCTGCCCTTCAACGGCTACGCCGCACAGGTGGCCTCGCTGTACGCGGGCATGGATCCCCGGCGGCTTTACTAGCCGCCGCCTGCGTACAGCGTGAATCTCACGCAGCAGTACCGCTTCATCTACAAGCCGCTGGTGTTTGCCGCCTGCGCGCTGCCGGCGGTGCTGATGGTGCTGGGCATGCTGGTGGCGGTGGGCAAGCTCGACCATGGCGGCATGGACCTCGGCGCGGATCCGGTGAACCGGCTCATCCACGCCTGCGGCATCACCGCGCTGAACCTGCTGCTGGTCACGCTGGCCGTGACGCCCGTGCGGCAGATCACCGGCATCAACAGCCTGGTCAGGCTGCGCCGCATGCTGGGGCTGTTCGTTTTTTTCTATGCGCTGTGCCACTTCACCGTGTACTTCTGGCTGAGCCAGGCGCTGGATCTGCGCGCGGTGGGAGAAGACATCCTCAAGCGGCCCTACATCACCATCGGCATGCTGGCGCTGCTGCTGCTGGTGCCACTGGCCGTCACCTCCACCAACGGCATGATGCGGCGGCTGGGCCGGCGCTGGACGAAGCTGCACCGGCTGGTCTACGTGATCGCGGGGCTCGGCCTGTGGCACTTCTGGTGGCAGGTGAAGGCCGACATCCGTGAGCCGCTGCTCTATGTGGGAATCTTCGCCGTGCTGATGGCCTGGCGGCTCAAAGGGAAGTTCTGGCCTGCCACAGCTCGGGAAAGAACCTGAGCTCCAGCGCCTTGGCAAGGTAAGACACTCCGCCGGTACCACCGGTGCCGGGCTTCTGGCCGATGATGCGCTCCACGGTCTTCATGTGCTGGAAGCGCCACAGCTGGAAGCGGTGGTCGAGATCGACCAGGCCTTCGGCCAGCTCGTACAGGTCCCAGTCCTTCTCGGCGTTGTGGTAGACGCCCAGCCAGGCTCCGGTGACGGCCTTCGAGGGCACATGTGCCTGCGAGAAATCGCGGTCGAGCAGCTCCGCCGGGATGCCGTAGCCGCGCCGTGACAGCAGCCGCAGCACTTCGTCATAGAGGCTGGGAGCCTGCAGCGCGCGGTGCAGGCGTACATGGTCGTCGGGGTTGCGTTCGTGCACGCGCACCATGTCCGCGTTCTTGTTGCCCAGCCCGAATTCCAGCAGCCGGTACTGCGCCGACTGGAAGCCCGACGAACGCCCCAGCAGGTTGCGGAAGGCGGTGTAGTCGGAGGGCGTCATCGTGGCCAGCACTTCCCACACGCCGAACAGCTGCGTCTGCACCTTGCCGATGCGTTGCAGGGCCTTGAAGGAAGGATCCAGGTCGTCGCGCACCACGCACTGGCGCACCAGCTCGAGTTCGTGCAGGAACAGGCGGATCCACAGCTCCGAGACATGGTGCACGGTGATGAACATCACCTCGTCATGGGCATCGGAGATGGGCCGCTGCGCGGCAAGCAGCTGCGTGAGCTCCAGGTATTCCCCGTAGGAACGGGAGCTGCCGAGGTCCCAGAACACGCCCTCGCCAGTGAGGTCGAGCTTGCCCCCCGGGCCGCCGGGTCTGTCGTTCATGTGCGCTCCACCAGCCACTGCGGTACGTTGCTCCAGCCCTTCAGCAGGGCCGCGTCGAGCGCGCGCCAGCGCGGCTCGCACTCCGCCACGCAGCGCCAGAAGCGCGCCGAGTGGTTCAGGTGGCGCGTGTGCGCCAGCTCATGGCAGAGCAGGTAGCGCACCACGTCCTCCGGCTGGAACAGCAGCGCGAGGTTCAGCGAGATGGTGCCGCGTGCCGAGCAGCTGCCCCACCGGGAACGCTGGCAGCGCACCGATACAGCCGTGTAGGAGAATCCGTGCTGCGCGGCCAGCGCCTGCAGGCGTGCCGAGAATGCCGGCTGCGCGCGGCGCTTCAGCCAGCCGAGCAGGCAGCGCCGCCAGTCCTCGCGCGTGCCGCTGCCCCGCAGTTCGATGACACCGGCCGCCTGCACCACCAGGCGCGCACGGCCTGTGCCGCCGGCCTGGAAGATGCGCCAGGTCTCACCCAGCAGCGGCAGGTGCACCTCGCGTGGCGGGAACTGCTCCGGCACCGGCTGGATGGTGCGGCGTCGCTCCACATGGTGGCGCACCCATTCCGCGCGGCTCTCGAGGAAAGCCCAGGCCATGCGTTCAGGGACACCACGCGGCACCACCAGCTCCACGGCGCCGCCCTGGCTGATGCGCACCGCCACGCGGCGCGCACGGCGGCTGTGGCGCAGGCTGACGGCGGGCACGGTGGATGCAGGCTGCCACAGTGGCAGCTGTGGCTCGTCATGGCCCGGGAAATGCGGCTCCGTCGCGCGATACACGGCAGCGATCATAGCAGCGGCGGCCGCGAGCCGCGGCTTGATACCATCCGCCAATGCACTTCTTCAGCGACAACAACGCGCCGGCGGCACCGGCCATTCTTGCCGCCCTCGAGGCAGCCAATTCCGGCATGGCCCTGGCCTATGGCACGGATGCCTGGAGCGAACGACTGGACGAAGCCTTCAGCCGCTATTTCGAAACGCCCGTACGCGCCTTTGCCGTGGCCACGGGCACCGCCGCCAATGCCTTGGCACTGGCCACGCGCACGCCGCCCTATGGTGAGATCTTCACCGGCGAGCACTCGCACGTGGTGCACGATGAATGCGGCGCGGTGGAACTGCAGAGCGCGGGAGCAAGGCTCACGCGGTTGCCGGCGCCCATGGGCCTGCTGCCTGCCGCCGCACTTGCGCAGTGGCTTGCGGACCATCCGGTATCGGTGCACAGCCCCCAGCCGGCCGCGGTGAGCATCACGCAGGCCACCGAATGCGGCACGGTGTACCAGCCGGCACAGATGGCGGAACTGTCAGAGGTGTGCCGGGACCATGGGCTGGTGCTGCACATGGATGGCGCGCGCTTCGCCAATGCACTGGGCACGCTGGGCACTTCACCGGCAGATGCGACCTGGCGGTGTGGCGTGGATGTGCTGTCCTTCGGCGCCACCAAGAATGGCGCCATGGGCGCCGAGGCCGTGGTCTTCTTCGATCCGGAGCAGGCGCGCGACTTCGAGCTGCGGCGCAAGCGCGCTGCCCATCTCTTCTCGAAGATGCGCTACCTCTCCGCACAGCTGCTGTGCTGCCTGGAGCAGTCCTTCTTCATGGACAACGCAGGGCGCGCCAATCGCCTGGCAGCCCGCATCGGCGCGGCTGCCGGGGAACGCCTGCTCTACCCTGTGCAGGCCAATGCCATTTTCCTGGGCTTCCGGCCCGGCGAGAAACAGGAACTGCGCGAGCGCGGTTTTGGTTTCTACGACTGGGGGCCGCCGCGCAAGGATGCCGGGCGTTTTGTGGTTTCCTGGAACCAGGATGAGGCGGATGTCTCCGCCCTGTGCGAGGCGCTGGCGGCGTGGAACTGATCGACATCGGCGTCAACCTGACGCACGAGGGCTTCGTTCATGACCTGCCTGATGTGCTGCACCGGGCGTCGCGCGCAGGGGTGCACCGCATGGTGGTCACCGGCACCAGTGTGGAGAGCACGCGCGAGGCGCTGGCATTGCACGCCGCGCATCCGGACCGGCTGTATGCCACGGCCGGCCTGCACCCCCACCATGCCAGCGACTTCAACCCGGAAGCCCGCGACACCCTGCGCGAACTGGCGCGCCAGCCCGGCATCGTGGCCATGGGCGAATGTGGCCTCGACTATTTCCGCAACTTCTCGCCGCGCGAGGCACAGGTCGCCGCCTTCGCCGGCCAGCTGGAACTGGCAGTGGAACTGCAGCTGCCCGTGTTCCTCCACCAGCGGGATGCACACGCCGACTTCGTGGCGGTGCTGCGCGACTACCTGCCGCGCCTGAAGGCAGGCGTGGCGCATTGTTTCACCGGCCAGGAAAACGAACTGGATGACTGCCTGGCGATGGGCCTTTGCATCGGCATCACCGGCTGGATCTGCGATGAACGGCGCGGCCGGCACCTGCTGCCACTGATGGCACGCATTCCCGCCGCCCGGCTGATGATCGAGACCGACGCGCCCTACCTGCTGCCGCGCAGCCTGAAGCCGCATCCGCCAACGCGGCGCAACGAGCCGGCCTTCCTGCCCGAGGTGGCGGCCACCATTGCCCGGGCCCGCAACGAGCCGGTAGAGCAGCTCGCGGCCACCAGCACGGCTGCCGCAGTGGCATTCTTTGCGCTGCCCTGGCGCCAGCTTCAGGAGTAGCGCGCGTCGAACACTTCGGCGACCAGTCCGCGGCGCCGTCGCAGCGGGCTGGGTTTTGCGGCCGCGACGATCGCCTGCCACTCGGCGCTGAAACGTTCCAGCCAGTTGCGGCCCGCATCAGAGGCCACCGGCGGAAATTCCGCGCCCAGCGAGTCGACCATCAGTGTCCAGCGCGGCAGGCCCTTGGGAAAACGGGCACGGCGCGTGAAGAGGATGCGTCCTTCCACGGGCAGCTCTCCGGCCAGGGCGCGCACTGCGGCGACGCGGTCATACAGCGCGTGCTGGGGATTCTGGAAGGTCGCCCGGCTGGCGCCGTTCATCACCGTCCACTGCGTCATCTGGTCGCCGCCGAAGATGTTGCCGCGCTGGCTGCGCAGGTCGATCACCACCAGCCCGCGGGAGGTCAGCAGGAGGTAGTCGATGTGCATGGAGGCCCCGTTGCCATCGGGAACCAGGATGTTGTGCAGGTATTCCAGGGCCACCGACACGATGCTCTGGTGCAGGCGCTTGTCGGCTGCGCGCGCGCGCAGCGCCCGCACCAGGTACACCAGCAGCGCAATGAAGATCACTGCACCCACCACGCCGAGGATCACGCGGTTCTGGGGCGTGTCGATGCGCTGCAGTGAGTCTTCAACCGTCAGTTGCACGACGCAGCCCGCTCAGTGTTGGGTCGATCTCGGCGAAATGGGACGGCAGCTCGTACAGCCGGCGCAGGTTCTCTGGCACCGGGACGCTTCCCACCAGTGGCTCCACCGTCTCGCGGAACTTGGCCGGATGCGCCGTGGCGACCAGCACCCAGTTGCCATCATTGCGCTCGGATTCCGGCAGCCGTGCATGCACTTCGGCCGCAACGGCGGTGTGCGGGCACCAGATCTCCCCGAACGAGGCGTGGTCCGCCCGTATGCGTGCGCGGATGGCCTCGTCGGTGACGGTGGCTGCGGTGACCTGCCCCGCCAGCTCGCCGCCGGCCGGAAACAGGTTCAGCAGGCGTTCCAGGTTGCTGGGATTGCCCACGTCCATCGCCGAGGCCAGCGTGGCCACGCTGGGCCTGGGCCGCAGCGTGCCGGTGTTGAGGAAATCCGGCACCGTGAGGTTGGCATTGTGGGCCAGCACGATGCGGTCGATGGGCAGGCCCATGTGGCGCGCCCAGACACAGGCCGCCGCATTGCCGAGGTTGCCGCTGGGAATGATGTAGGAAGCCTTGCCACCCGTAGCCGCCTGCACGGCCAGGCTGCTGGCCGCGTAATACACGGCCTGCGGCAGCAGGCGACCGATGTTGATGCTGTTGGCCGACGACATCCGGGCGTGCGCACGCATGTCCGCATCGAGGAAGGCTTCCTTCACCAGGCGCTGGCAGTCATCGAAGCTGCCACGCACGGCGAGGCTGGTGACGTTGTCGCCCCAGCAGGTCAGCTGCTGCTGCTGCGTCGGCGAAACCAGTCCCTTCGGGAACAGCACCACCACTTCGATGCCGGGCCGGCGGTGGAAGGCTGCCGCCACGGCGCCACCGGTATCGCCGGAGGTCGCCACGAGGATGCGCAGCGGGCGGCCTGATGGCTGGGGGATGCGCGCCATCGCGGCGGCGAGGAAGCGCGCGCCGAAATCCTTGAATGCCGCGGTGGGGCCGTGGAACAGCTCCAGCACCTGCAGCCGGCCGGACTTGCCGACAGCCTTCAGTGGTGCCGGGAAATTGAAGGCGTCCGCGGTGATGCCGGCCAGCTCCCCGGCCAGTACATCACCGGCCGCGAATGGTCCGATCAGGTCCCGGCCCAGTTCCGCGAGCGAGGTGCCGCGCAGTGCGGCCATCGAAGGCCACTGCTCCGGTACGTACAGACCGCCGTCCGGGGCCAGCCCCGTCACCAGCGCCTCGCTGAACGGGACGGCAGGAGCCTGGCCGCGCGTGCTGATGAACTTCATTCGCTGCTCACCACATGCGCCCCGCCGGACTGCACGGAGACGATCCACTTGTCGGTTTCAACGCCCTGTGCGGCGAAGGCCTGCTCCATCGCATGGCGCACCTCGCGCGCATCGGACTCCAGGCACAGCGCGAACACCGTGGGACCGGCGCCGGAGATGGAACAGCCCAGCGCCCCCTTCGAGAGCGCCGCGGTGCGCACGTCTGTGAAGCCGGGAATCAGCACCTGGCGCTGCTTTTCGATGATCACGTCCACCAGCGAGGCCTTGATCATGTCGAGGTCGTTGGTATAGCAGCCGGAGATGAAGCCGGCGAGATTGGCTGTCTGCCAGACGAAGTCGGACATGTTCACCGTGCCCGACAGGATGGCGCGCGCCTGCTTGGTGGAAACCTGCAGGTGCGGATGCACGATCACCGCGTAGATCTCCTGCGGCACCGGAATCTGTTTCACGCGCGGCTCGTCGATGCCGACGGTCAGCACCAGTCCGCCGAACAGCGACGGGGAGATGTTGTCGGCGTGGCGCGAGCCGCTGGCCACGGCCTCCCCTTCCATCGCCACCTTCAGCAGTTCGATGCGCGTGAGCGGGTCGTCGATCATCGCGTTGGCGGCAACCACGGCGGCCACCGCCGAGGCGGCCGAGCCGCCGAGGCCCGAGGCCAGCGGAATGCCCTTGCTGATGCGCACGTCGAAGCCGAACTGCAGGTTGCGCGCATGGATCAGCGCCAGCAGCGCCTGGCCGGCGGTGTTCTTGTCCGCCGCCAGCGGCAGGTCTTCGACCACACCGGTGATGGAGCTGATGGTGACGCCGGGCCTGTCGGTGCGCGTCAGCGTGACCGTGTCGCCCACTGCATCCACCGAGAAGCCGAGGATGTCGAAGCCGATGGCCACGTTGGCCACCGAACCCGGCGCGAAGGCCGTGACCTTGCGCGGCATCACAGGCGTGCTCCCAGGTAGGCGGACAGTCGCAGCAGGTCGGCGAACACGCCGCCGGCGGTGACTTCAGGTCCCGCGCCCGGGCCCTGCACGATCAGCGGGTTCTTGTTGTAGCGCGCGGTGGCGAAACGCACCACGTTGTCAGTGAGCGCGATGTTGGCGAAGGCATGTTTCGCGTCGAGCTCGCTCACGCCAACGGTGGCCTCGCCCTTCGCGGAGACGCGACCCACGAAGCGCAGCACCTTGCCGGCCGCCTTTGCCGCCTGGAAACGCTTCAGCATGGCCTCATCGTAGCGCGACAGGCCACCCAGGAAGTCGTCGATGGAACCGCCGACCAGGTCCTTCGGCACCAGGCTCTCCACCTTCACGTCGGCCATGTCGAGCTTCAGGCCCATCTCGCGCGCCAGGATGATGAGCTTGCGCGCCACATCGGTGCCAGAAAGGTCATCGCGCGGATCAGGCTCGGTATAGCCCAGCTTCTTTGCCTCTTTCACGATGGCCGAGAACGGGACGCTGCCGTCGTAGACGTTGAACAGGTAGGCCAGCGTGCCGGAGAAGATGCCCTCGATGCTGTCGACCTGGTCGCCGGTCTCGCGCAGGTCGCGCAAAGTCTGGATCACCGGCAGGCCCGCGCCCACCGTGCCTTCATAAAGGTAGTGGGAACCGCCCTGGCGGCGGGCCGCGCGCAGCGCCTCGTAGTAGTCCATGCCGGCGCTGTTGGCCTTCTTGTTGGGCGTGACCACATGGATGCCGGCAGCCAGCCAGGCGGCATAGTGCCTGGCCACCGATTCATCGGCACTGCAGTCGATGATCACGGTGTGCGGCAGGTAGTCCACCTTCACGTGTTCGATGAAACGCCCGAGGTCGGAGGCATCAGTTGCCGCCTCGTACTGCGCCTTCCACTGCCCCAGCTCCACGCCGCGGTCGGACAGCAGCATGCGACGGCTGGAGAGGATGCCGCGCACGCGCAGGTCGAGCTTGAACTCGCGTGCCAGGCGCGCCTGTTCGCCGGCCAGCTGGTCCAGCAGCACACGGCCCACGGTGCCGGGCCCGATCACACCGATCGACAGCGTGTTGGGCGAGAGGTAGAAGCTGGCATGCGCGGCGCGCAGCGCGCGCGTGGCCTGCCTGCCGTCCACCACCACGGAGATGTTGCGCTCCGAGGCACCCTGCGCGATCGCGCGCACGTTGATGGCAGCCTGGCCCAGGGCATTGAACACCTTGGCCGAGACACCCGGTGTGCCGGCCATGCCATCGCCCACCACGGCGAGGATGGCCTGCTCCTTCAACGCTTCCACGCTCTGGATCTGTCCCTCGGCCAGCTCGCGCGAGAACGCCGCGCGCACCACCCGCTCCGCACGCTCGGCCTGCGCGGCCGGAATCGCGCAGCAGATCGAATGCTCGGAACTGCCTTGGGAGATCAGGATCACCGAAATGCCTTCCTCGCGCAGCGCACCGAACAGGCGATGCGCCGTGCCGGGTACGCCGATCATGCCGGCGCCCTCCACGTTCACCAGCGCCACGTCCTCGATGGTGGTGATGCCCTTCACGGTGAGCTCGGAGGCCGGCTCGGCGCAGATCAGCGTGCAGGGCTTCTCCGGTGCGAAGGTGTTGCGGATGTAGATCGGGATGGACTTGCCGATGGCCGGCGCCATGGTCTGCGGATGGATCACCTTGGCGCCGAAGTACGCCAGCTCCATCGCCTCGCTGTAGGAGAGCTGGTCGATCACCTGCGCGTTGGGCACGCGGCGCGGATCAGCCGACAGCACCCCGTCCACGTCGGTCCAGATGTGGATGGCGGCGGCGTCGAGCAGGGCGCCGAAGATCGAGGCAGAGAAATCGCTGCCATTGCGGCCCAGCGTGGTCTGCACTCCGGCCGGATCCCTGGCCACAAAACCGGGGATCACCAGCGTGCCGTTGAAATCCGCGGCGCCGCTCTCGCTGAGCCTGGCACGCGAGACATCCCACTGCACTGCCGGGCCCAGCGGCCCCCACTGCACCACCACGCACTGCCGGGCATCGAGCCAGCGCACCGGGGTGGCGCCGCGCCGCGACTCCAGGAAGGCCGTCATCAGCGTGGTGGACCAGATCTCGCCATAACCTGCGATCAAATCGCGCACGTTCTGCGCGGCGGAGCGCAGCAGGCTGGTGGTGTGCAGCACACCCTCCAGGTCCACGCGGTCCTGGTCGAAGCGCTGCAGCCAGCGTGCGGCGCCCGCGGCATCCAGCAGGTCTTCGGCAATGACCCGATGGCGCTCCCGCAGCGCCTGCAACTCGCGGGCAACGGCCGGGTCCTGCCGGCCGGCCATGTCCACCAGCCCGAGCAGCACGTCGGTGACGCCCTTGGCCGCCGACAGCACCACCGCCTGCCGCGGGGTCTTCTGGGCGGCAATGATGTCGGCCACCTTCCGGAAGCAGGCAGCGTCGTAGACACTCGTGCCGCCGAACTTGTGGACGACCCAGGCATTGGCACTTGTGGATTTCATCGATGTGTGGGCCGAAGTTGCTGTTTAATAGGAAAAAACCCGAGAACTCTAAAGGCCGTCGGGCAAGCGCGCAAGCAACTGGTAAGCAGCATGTCGCATGATCCTCTTCCGCATGTCCTGGTACTCGCTGCAGGCGCCGCGCGGCGCTTCGGAGCGCCCAAGCAGCTGGCTCGCCTGGGCGGTGAACCACTGCTGCTGCGGGCAGTGACGCGGGCCACCGAGGTAGCCGGCCATGCCGTGAGCGTGGTGCTGGGTGCCAATGCCTCCAGCATCGCTCCCCTGCTGCGCAACAGCCCGGCCACCGTGGTGGTGAACCGCAACTGGGAGGAAGGCATCGCCAGCTCGCTGCGGGCCGGGGTGGCACAGCTGCCCGGCAGCACCGAGGCAGTGCTGGTGATGTTGGCCGACCAGGTGGCCGTCACCGCCTTTGACCTCAGGCGCCTCATTGCCGCCTGGCAACAGCAGCCGGAGCTGCTGGTCGCGGCCACCTACGATGGCGAGGCCGGCGTGCCGGCAATCTTTCCTGCGCACAGCTTCCAGGCGTTGCTTGAATTGCGTGGGGACGTGGGCGCCCGCCGGGTCCTGCACCGCATGGCCGACCGCTGCATCCGCATTGCCATGCCCAATGCCAGCGTGGACGTGGACACGCCTGACGACCTTGCCAGGCTCGAGGGAGCAGCGCCCGCACCAGGGGCGTGATCAACGCCCCAGCAGCTCCCGCGGTTCCACCTCGCGCCACGCACCGGGTGCGAGACCCGTGAGGTCGAGCCTGCCGATGGCCGCGCGCACCAGGCGCAGGGTGGGAAAGCCCACCCTTGCCGTCATGCGGCGCACCTGCCGGTTCTTGCCCTCGCGCAGCGTCAGCTCCAGCCAGGCCGTGGGAATCCTCGCGCGATGCCGGATGGGTGGCACGCGCGGCCACAGCCCCGCCGGCTCGTCGATGCGCCGTACACCGGCGGGCTGCGTGAGGGAGTCTCCGAGGTCTACTCCGCTGCGCAGCAGGGTGATCGCATCGTCCGTCGGCTCACCCTCGACCTGCACCCAGTACACCTTCGGCAGCTTGTGGCGGGGACTGGTGATGCGCGCCTGCAGTGCGCCGTCATCGGTGAGCAGCAGCAATCCCTCGCTGTCCGTATCGAGCCTTCCGGCCGGATAAATGCGGGGAATGGGCAGGTAATCGGCCAGCGTCTGGCGGCCCGGCGCCGGACTGAACTTGCAGGCCACGCCATAGGGCTTGTTGAAAGCGACCAGCACTTCAGGCGCCGGGCAGCCGGCCGGCGAGCAGTTCCGACAACCCCTGCTCGTCGAGCACGGTCACGCCCAGCTCCTGTGCCTTCGCCAGCTTCGAGCCCGCCTCGGCACCGGCCACCACGTAGTGCGTCTTGCGTGACACACTGCCGGAGACCTTTGCGCCCAGTGCCTGCAACTGCGCGGTCGCCTCCTCGCGCGTCACGCCCTGCAGCGTGCCAGTGAGCACCACCGTGCGACCGGCCAGCGGCTGCGCGGCAGGTTCGCGGCGCACCACATCCGGCCAGTGCACACCCGCCTCCAGCAGCGCGTCCACCACGCGGTTGTTGCGCGGATTGGCGAAAAACCCTGCGACCAGCGTGGCCACCGTGGGCCCGACATCCGGTGTGGCCTGCAGCGCTGCCTCGCTTGCGGCGCGCAGCGGGGCAAGGCTGCCGAACTGCTGCGCCAGCGCCGCCGCCGTGGCCTCGCCCACCTGTCCGATGCCCAGCGCAAACAGGAAACGCGGCAACGTGGTCTCACGGCTGCGGTCGATGGCCTCGATGAGTTTTTCCGCCCAGCGCGTCGCCACCTTGCCGGACTTCGCCGTCTCCGGAGTGGTGCCATCGCGCTCATCCGCGCGGCGCTTCATCTCCAGCAGGTCCTCGAGCTTCAGGCGATACAGGTCGGCGACCGTCTCCACGTAGCCCAGGTTGCACAGTTCATCGATGTAGCGCTCACCCAGGCCCTCGATGTCCATGGCGCGGCGCGAAGCGAAGTGGCGGATGGCTTCCTTGCGCTGCGCCGGGCAGGAAAGGTCGCCCGTGCAGCGCCACGCCGCCACACCTTCCTCGCGCTGCAGGGGTGAGCCGCACTCCGGGCAGCTGCGGGGCATGGCCCAGGGATGCACACCTTCCGGCCGCCGCGCCAGGTTCACGCTCACCACTTCGGGAATCACATCGCCGGCGCGTCGCACGATCACCGTATCGCCCACGCGCACGTCCAGCCGCGCCACCTGGTCCGCGTTGTGCAGCGTGGCGTTGGTCACGGTGACGCCGGCCACCTGCACGGGGGCCAGCCGCGCCACCGGGGTTGCCGTGCCCGTGCGACCGATCTGGATTTCGATGGCTTCCACGCGGGTGGACTGCTCCTGCGCGGGATATTTGTGCGCCAGCGCCCAGCGCGGCGCGCGCGACACGAAACCGAGCGTACGCTGGCCGACGCCGTCGTCCAGCTTGTACACCACCCCGTCGATGTCGAAGGGCAGCCCATCGCGCTTTGCACCGATGCGGCGGTAGTAGTCCAGCAGACCTGCCTCGCCGGTCACCACTTCGTTCAGGGGACTGAGCGGCAATCCCCACTGGCCCAGCAGGGCCAGCTGCGCGGCGTGGCTGTCCGGCAGCTGACCGCCTTCCACGAAGCCGGTGCCATGGGCGAAGAACGCCAGCGGACGCTGCGCGGTGATGCGCGGGTCCAGTTGCCGCAGGGATCCGGCCGCGCCATTGCGCGGATTGGCGAGCACTTTCTGTCCCGTGGTGCGCGCCTGTGCGTTGTAGTGCTCGAACGCCGCGCGCGGCATGTAGATCTCGCCCCGCACTTCCAGCACGGCTGGCCAGCCGCGCCCGCGCAGCTGTTGCGGGACATCGGCCACCGTGCGCAGGTTGGCCGTGACGTCCTCGCCGGTTTCCCCATCGCCGCGCGTTGCTCCCTGCACGAAGCGGCCGTCCTCGTAACGCAGGCTGACTGCCACCCCATCGAGCTTCACCTCGGCGGAGAAACGCGGTGTTTCCTCGCCCAGCCGCGTGGCGATGCGGCGCACGAAGTCCCCCACCTCCTCATCGGTGAAGGCATTGGAAAGCGAGAGCATGGGCAGTGCATGGCGCACGGGAGCGAACTTCGCCACCGGCCTTGCGCCCACACGCTGCGAAGGAGAGTCGGTGGCTGCGGCGTCCGGATGCGCCGCTTCAAGGGTCTCCAGCTCACGCTTCAGCGCGTCGTACTCGGCGTCGGAGATTTCCGGTTCGTCCTCGGCATGGTAGCGGCGGTCGTGGTACGCCACCTGCTCGCGCAGCGCCTGCAGGCGTGCGCGCGCCTCCGCGCTCATGTCAGCCGTTTTCCTGTTCCGTGTCATCGGGCAGCGACTGCCTCAGCCTCACCAGCACGTCGCCTTCCAGCTCCGCGCCGTGTTCATCTTGCACGGTGGCGCCCAGCCGCCAGGACACCGCACGCGCCACGGCCACGAGCTCTTCGAGCATGCGCACGGCAGGCAGCGGTCCCGGCAGCACGGAGAACAGCGACAGGCCGCGCAGCTGCTCCTCATCCACCGTCAACGGATCCAGGTCGCCGGGCCGCAGCATGTTGGCGGCGCTGACCAGCACTGCGCCGTCGGCATCGGCCAGGTGATAGATCTTCTGAGGGCCAGGCACCAGTGCGGCCTGCTCCAGCGCCAGGCGCACTTCGCGTCCGGCGAGCAGTGCGCCCCGCGAACTAACCAGCCGCAAGGTCAGCACGCGATCCGCCCGTTCCGGCGGCCAGCGGATCTCGCGGCGCCCCGGGGGGGCAGGAGCGGCCTGTGTCCTGGCGATCTCGGGCTGCACTGCTGGCGGCGGTGTTGCAACCACGGGCTCGGCGTCGACCGCATCGGGCTGCGGCAGCGGCTCGGCCACGTGAGGCGGAATGGCCGCGGAAGGCCGGTCCACGGCGACTTCGCGCGCCACGGGCACGGCCACCTGCGCCGGCGGATCGCTGGGATGGATCACCGGCACATCGCGCATTGCCGGCTCGCGGCTGTCCGCTGATCCGTGGTCTGCCAGGCTGTCGAGACGCGGCTCGATGCGCCGCGACCAGTCATCGCCGGCTGCCGCAACTTCCGGGGCCTGGGCCAGGCGCCGCCGGCTGCGCCGCCATTCCCATATCGCCAGGGCCACGATGAACGCCGCCCCGAGACCCACCAAAGCCCAGCGCAATTCCGGCATGTTGCTGACTGCTCCCTGTCAGACCGCGGCGAGCCGGACTGCCTCGTCGACGTCCACGCTCACCAGGCGCGAGACGCCCGGCTCATGCATGGTGACGCCGACCAGCTGCTCGGCCAGCTCCATGGTCGTCTTGTTGTGCGTGATGAAGATGAACTGCACGCGGCCGGACATCTCGCGCACGATGTCGCAGAAGCGGCTGACGTTGTGTTCGTCGAGGGGCGCGTCCACCTCGTCGAGCAGGCAGAACGGCGCCGGGTTCAGGTCGAAGATCGAGAACACCAGCGCCACCGCGGTGAGCGCCTTCTCGCCGCCGGACAGCTGCGAGATGGTGCTGTTGCGCTTGCCGGGCGGGCGCGCCATCACGGCCACGCCGGCGGTGAGGACGTCCTCGCCCACCAGCTCAAGGTAGGCGCTGCCGCCACCGAAAAGGCGCGGGAACTTCTCCTTGAGGCCGTCGTTGATGCGCTCGAAGGTGGACTCGAAGCGCGTGCGTGTCTCGCGGTCGATCTTGCGCATGGCCTCCTCGAGGGAGTCCAGCGCCTCGGTGAGGTCCTTCCACTGCGCGTCGAGGAATTCCTTGCGCTCGCCCTGTTCCTTCAGCTCGTCGATGGCCGCCAGGTTCACTGCGCCCAGCTTCTGCACGTCGGCCTGCACGGCGGCCAGGCGATCCTCGCGATCGAGGATGGTCGCCTCGGGTGGCAGCTCCGCCAGCACTTCTTCCAGCGCCATGCGGGTCTGGGCAAACTGCTCGGCCAGGGACTCACGTCTCAGGCGCGTCTCCTGCGCGGCAAACTTTGCTCCCTCCAGCGCCTCGCGCGCGCTGCCCACGCGCCGCTCTGCCAGTAGCCGCTTCTCGTCGAGCTCGCGCAGTTCGGCGTCGACAGCTTCGAGGTCTCGTCGGGCCGCCGAAAGCTCGCCTTCGAGTTCCAGCTTGCGCTCCAGCAACTCGTTGAGCTGCACGGCGATCTGTTGCACGGGCTCATCACCGCCCGCAAGTTCTGCCTCCAGCTGCTCCTGGCGCGTGGTCAGCTGCGTGCGCTGCTCCTGCATGCGCGTGAGCGTGGCGGCCAGCGAGCTCTCCGAGGAACGGCGCCCCTCCAACTGGATCAGCAGCTCACGCGCATGGGCGCGCGCCTGCCCGGATGCATCGCGCGCAGCGGCAGCCACTGCGCGGCGCTCCTCGCGCTCGCTTTCCATCTCGGCGCGCCGCGACTCCAGCTGCTCCAGCCGGGCCGTTGCCTCATCCAGAGCGGCACGCGAGCGCGCCAGCAGCTGCTGTGCCTTCTCGCGTTCGGCTTCGATGTCTGTGGTCTCGCGGTCCAGCCGCTGCAGGCGCTGGGTGGCCTGCTGGTTGCGGCCACGTGCAGCCTCCAGCGCGCCACGGGCCTCCGAATAGGCGTGGTGTGCACCCTGGATCTGGCGCTGCAGTTCATCGCGGCTGGTTTCGGCGGCGGCGACCTGCCCGCGCAGGCTGGCGAGGCGCTGCTCGACCTCCACCACCGCAGCCTCGGCCGCGGTGCAGATGCCGCGCAATGCGCGGATGCGGTTTTCCCGTTCCAGCACACCGGCGTGCGCATCGCGGCCACGCGCCACGCGCAGCCAGTCGCGTCCCACCCAGATGCCGTCAGCGGTGACCAGCGATTCGTTCTCGCCCAGGGCATGCCGCCGCTGCAACGCCTCTTCGAGCGTGGTGGCGGTCTCGACATGTGCCAGCCGGCGCAGCACCGAAGCCGGTCCACGTACCCTTGCTGCCAGCGAGGATCCCGGGCCTGCATCGGCGCCGGTGCCCTCGACCAGCATCACGTGGCCGCCGGCCAGTTCGGCCAGGCGCCCCGCAACCTCGTCGAGGGAATCAACCTGCACGGCTTCCAGCGCGTCTCCCAGGACCGCCTCTACGCCGCGCTCCCAGCCGCGCTCCACTTCCAGCTGCGCGGTGACGCGCGGACGTGAATCGAGGCCCACCGCAGAGAGCCACTTGCCGGCCTCGCGATCGGTTTCGCCCAGGGCCGCCTTCTGCAGGGCGTCGAGCGAGACTTTTTCCGAACGCGCCTTCTCGCGGTCCGTGCGCGCCTGCTCCAGCTCGCGTTCGGTCTCGTGCTGGCGGCTGCGCAGTTCCTGCAGCTGCGCGAGACAGGCCGTCAGCTCATGCTGCAGGCTCTCGTCGGCAGCATGCGCGGCGCGTTCGCGCTCTTCCAGTTGTCCCAGTTGCGCGCTGGCACCGGCGGCGATCAGCTGCTCGCGCTCCACCGCCAGCCGGTCACTTTGTGCGGCGAGGCGACGCAGCTGGTCGTCCAGCTGTTCGATGCGCGTGCGCTCCACCTGCGTGGTCTGGTAGGTGCCGCCCAGCTCGCGGTTGAAGCCTTCCCAGTTCTCCTGCCAGGTGCGCAGTTGCGCCTCGGCGGCTTCGAATTCGGCCTGCGCGCCGGCCTCGGCCTCCTGCGCCGCTTCCGCACCCGGGCCCAGCGCGGCGATCTCGCTGCGCAGCGACTCCACGCGTGCTTCATCGCGCGCCAGCTGGCCAGAGACGTCGGCCAGCATTTCCCGCGCCTGCGAGAGTTCGCGCTTCTGGCGGTCACGCAGCTCGCGCGTGTGCGCCAGCATCTGTTCGGTGCGCGCCACTTCGGCGCCCTGCTGGTAGAAGCTGCCCTGCACGGCGTTCACGCGCTCGTTGGCTCCGAACTGGAACTCGCGCTGCTTCTCCACTGCCGCCTCGGCCGCGCGCTGCGCGGCCAGCGCCTCCTGCAGGCTGAGGTCGGCGTCGCGCATGGCCTTGTCGTTGATGGCCGCGCCGCTGTCGATCTCGCGCAGGCGCAATGCCAGCACTTCTGCCGACAGCCGCTGCTCGTCGTTCTTCAGGTCCTGGTAGCGGCGCGCCTGGTTGGCCTGGCGCGTGAGGTGGCGGATCTGCTTCTCCACCTCGTCGCGCAGGTCCTGCAGGCGCTCCATGTTCTCGCGCGTGTCGGCCACGCGGGACTCGGTCTCGCGCCGCCGCTCCTTGTAACGCGAGATGCCGGCGGCCTCCTCCACGAAGGCGCGCATGTCGTCGCTGCGGGCCTCGATCACGCGCGAGATCATGCCCTGCTCGATGATGGCGTAGCTGCGGGATCCAAGGCCGGTGCCCAGGAACAGCGTGGTGATGTCCTTGCGGCGGCAGCGCGAGCCGTTGATGAAATAGGCGCTGTTGCCATCGCGAGAGACCACGCGCTTCAGCGAGATCTCGTTGTAATTGGCATAGGTGCCGCCGATCTTGCCGTCGCTGTTGTCGAACACCAGCTCCACCGAGGCCGTGCCGACGGGCCGGCGTCCGCCGGAACCGTTGAAGATCACGTCGGTCATGGAGTCGCCGCGCAGGTGCCGGGCAGACAGCTCGCCCATTACCCAGCGCACCGCATCGATGATGTTGGACTTGCCGCAGCCGTTGGGACCGACCACCCCGGTGAGGTTGGTGGCGAAGGGAACGGCGGTGGGTTCGACGAAGGACTTGAAGCCGGCGAGCTTTACTCTGGTCAGGCGCATCTGTGGTGAATCCGGGATCCCGCGGCAAAAATCGAAGCGGCCTAGTGTAGATTAGTTGCACCGACCATGAGCACCCAACCCGCAGCGTCCATCGAGACCTTTCCCAACCCCCAGCCGGGGCGTGACTACACCATCCGCATGAACATGCCGGAGTTCACCTGCCTGTGCCCGAAGACCGGGCAGCCGGACTTCGCCACGCTCAAGCTCGAATACGTGCCCGACGAGCTCTGCGTGGAACTGAAAGCCCTGAAGCTCTACCTCTGGTCCTTCCGCAACCGCGGCTGTTTCCACGAAGCGGTGACCAACGAGATCCTTGACCACCTGGCCGGCGCCACCTCGCCCCGGTTCATGCGCCTGACGGCCGAGTTCTACGTGCGCGGGGGCATCTACACCACCGTCATCGCACAGCATGCGAAGCCCGGCTGGCAGCCGCCCGTGGATGTGCGCCTGCCCTGAAAACAGCCCTCCCGCGCACCCCTGTACAGCCGGGGGTTGGCCTGTATAATCCCGCGTCCTTTCAGGACCGTAGGGATCGCACGGGAGCCGAAGATGGCGGCGAAGAAAACAGCGTCCAAGGTCAAGCCGAAGAAGCCGGCAGCGGCGAAGGCTGCCTCATCGAACGCGAAGAGCGCCAGGAAGGCTGCTGCGCCCGCGAAAAAACCCGCCAAGGCAAGTGCCACGGCGTCACCCCGGCCGTTGAGTCCGCCCACCAAGGCTGCCCCTGCCGGCAAACCAGCCACCGAACCCCAGAAGACCCACAACTCAGTGCCCAGCAAACAGACTCCTCCGGCCGCCCCCCGTGGTTCCAATTTCGAACCCGGCGAGGACGCCGAAGCCAGCGACAACCTGCTGGCTGGCCCACGCAATGTACAGCCCTACGTCGTCAAGCGCGGCGAGCAGTACATGAGCAAGGAACAGCACGACCACTTCCGTCGCATCCTGCTCGACTGGAAGCGCGACCTGATGATGGAAGTCGACCGCACCGTCTCGCACATGAAAGACGAAGCGGCCAATTTCCCCGATCCGAACGACCGCGCCACGCAGGAAGAGGAATTCAGCCTCGAACTGCGCACCCGCGACCGCGAGCGCAAGCTGATCCGCAAGATCGACGAGGCGCTGGCGCGCATCGAGGACGGCTCCTACGGCTACTGCCTGGAGACCGGCGAGCAGATCGGCGTGAAGCGCCTGGAGGCGCGGCCCGTGGCCACGCTGTCCATCGAGGCGCAGGAACGTCGTGAACGCCGCGAGAAGCAGTACGGCGACCGGGACGACCGCTACCGCTAGCCGCGCGGCACCGGCCCGCCGCGGCCGTTTCGCGCCCACTCCAAGTGGCCTCCTGCACCAGGGCTCGCTGCTGGCCGCCGTCGCCAGCTGGCTGGATGCGCGCGCGCATGGCGGCGCCTGGCTGGTGCGCATGGACGACCTCGACAGGCCCCGCGTGGTGCCCGGCATGGCCGATGCCATACTCGCGACGCTCGACCGCTTCGGATTGCATCCGGACGGACCAGTGCTCTTCCAGTCCACCCGCACTGCCGCCTATCACGACGCCCTGCAGTCCCTCATCGACACCGGCCGTGCCTATGCCTGCCGCTGCTCGCGTGGCGAGCGCACCGGCGCGGGCAGCTGTCGCTGCCGCAGCCTCGCGCTGGACGGCAGCGACTGCGCCTGGCGGCTGCACATCCACTCCCCGGCGCTGACCTTCGAGGATGCCATCCAGGGCCCCTGCGCCTTTGCCACCGCTGTGCTGGGGGATCCGGTGCTGTTCCGGCGCGATGGCATGGCCGCCTACCAGCTGGCGGTGGTGGTGGATGATGCATTCCAGGGCATCACCGACGTGGTACGCGGCGCCGACCTGCTGGAGAGCACCGCCTGGCAGGTGGCCGTCGGCGCGGCACTGGGGCTGCCACGGCCCCGCTACGCGCACGTGCCGGTGCTGACCGAACCCGGCGGCGCCAAGCTCGCCAAGTCACGCCGCTCCCTGCCGCTGGACGGCCTGGACCCGCGGCCCGCTCTGGCTGAATCGCTGCGCCTGCTGGGGATTTCCCTGCCGGAGGAATTGAAAGCTGCCCCGGTCAGTGACATGCTGCACTGGTCCGTGCCACACTGGAGCCCGGTTAGGGTGACCGGCATTCGCGCGATGGCGCTGCCGAATTGAACATATTGTCGGCATGCCCAAAGCGCCACGGTCCGCACTGCAGTGCATGAGGAGCGGGGATGAGCGAGCCAAGGGTCGTGAAGAAATATCCCAATCGCCGTCTGTACGACACGGTGGAGAGCCGGTACATCACGCTGGCGGATATCCGCCGCCTCGTGATCGAGCGCATCGACTTCGTGGTGATCGACAAGAAAACGCAGGCAGACATCACGCGCAGCATCCTGTTGCAGGTCATTGCCGAACAGGAACATGGCAGCCAGCCGATGATGAGCCGCGAATTCCTGTCGCAGGTGATCCGCAGCTACGGCACACCCGTGCAGAGCGGCATGACCGGTTACCTGGAACAGTCGGTGCGCCAGTTTCCCGGCAACGAGGCAGTCGCCGCCCGCTGAAGCGGCTCAGTCGTAGTCGATGGTGTAGATGAGGTCCAGCGCGCTGGCCTCACCGGTCTCGCCACGCAGCGTGAGCCGGCGCGTCAGGTCATAGAACACATACAGCGTGCTCGCGGCACCTGAAAGCCCGGCTTCATACGTCACGTACAGCTCGTCCGAGATGCGCTTGCCGATCGACAGCGCCGAGTCATCCAGCCCGAGCTCGTCCACGCCCAGGTCATCGGAAAGACTGCTCACCGCGCGACCAGCCAGCAGTCCGAGCGCGGCGCGCTGCATCGAGGTGCCCTCGCCCTCGCCGATCGCGGTGGCACGGCCCAGCACCACCCAGGAAAGTTTTTCAGACTCTGGCAACGGGGGATCGGAATAAAGCTCCACGCGCGGCGCCAGCAGCGTGCCGGTGACGCGCACGCCGGCACGCACCTCGATCTCCGGACGGATGGCCAGCAGGTTCAGTGCAGGATTCGTGTATGAGCCATTGAAGGCCACGATGCCGGTCTCGACATTCAGCGCCTGGCCCCAGGCGCGATATCGTCCTTCGTCCGTGCGCACTTCGCCGAACACCGCGAAGGGCTGGCCCGGGTTGGTGGAACTGCGCACGATGAGCTCGCCTTCCAGCCGCGTGGTGATGCCCTGGCCATGCAGTGCCAGGTCGCGGCCGAGATCGATGCTCAGTTCCACATCCATGCGGCGCGTGGCCTGTAGTCCGCCGCGTGGCCCGTCTACAGCCAATGCCTCCACTGCCTCCAGCGGTTCGTCCCCGCGCAGCACGATCACATCGTCGCCCAGCGTGGCGGCACCGGCTTCCGGCAGCAGGATGGTGGCGCGGTCCACGCTCAGCTCGCCGCGCACGCGCAGCGCGCCTTCGGCCAGCGCCGCGCGCAGTTCGCCACTGAGGCTCAGCTGGCGGTCATTGCGCACCAGCACCTGCATGCGCTCGAGCCGGGCTTCAAGGTCCACTGCAATGCCCGTGTAACCCGGCGCTGCGGCACCCACGCCGCTCCAGTCGATCTGGCCTGTGGCGCGCATGCTGCCGCGCGCGCCCGGCGCCTGCGTGCGGTTGCCGCTGATGCCGGGAACATAGGCCTTGCTGCCGGTGCCGCCCTGGAATGCCAGTTCTTCCAGGCGCAAACGACGGCCTTCGAAGGCCGCGCGCAATGTGCCCTCATGCAGCTCCACGCCATCGAGCACGGAGCGGATGTTCATGCCGCTGCCTTCTACCGGACCGCGCAGCTCGGGCTGCTGAAGCGTTCCGGCCAGCTGGATGTCCGCCTGCAGCCGCCCCTGCATGCGCCAGCCAGGCGGCGCGAAAAATCCCCACACGCCCATGTCTTCCAGGCGCGCCTGCACGTTGCCCGACAGCGGCGCCGCGGCGCCGAAACTCCAGCCGCCGGATTCGCGCTCCAGCCGCGTGGCCGCACGGGCGTTGATGGCACCGGCGTTGGCGGTATCCCACTCCAGCGCCAGCGAGACTTCCTCGTCGGCGGATTGCACGCGTACATCGAAAGTGCGCAGGCCGGCGGCGGTGCCTTCCTCGGTGCGCGGCTGCAGGGGCTCCAGTTCGCCGCTCAGCGCCGGGCCCAGCAGCCATACATCGCCGGCGTCACGGTGCAGGTGCACGTCTACGGTCAGCGCTTCATCCAGCTGCAGGTTCCACTCACCGCCGATCACCAGGTCCGTACGCACGCCGGCGTTCTCCAGCGGACCAGGCGGTTCGGCCAGGCGCAGCTGGTCGAGCCAGCCGGGCTGCAGTCCGCTGACGGTTCCCTTGCTCTGCACGGTGAGCACCTCGCCGGCCTTGCGCCACAGCAGGGGTTCCCAGGCAAGCTCGAGGTTCTGCGCGGGTGCACCGGTGCCCGCGGGGGGCGACAGCGTGAGCATTCCCGCGGTGGCGCGCAGCTCCAGGCCTGCACCGGTTGCGACATCCACCTGCAGGCCATCACTCACCTGCAGCTGCCAGGGCTCGGCCTGTCCGCGCAGGATGGCCGCCGCGTGCAGCTGCTGGACGTTGAACTGCCAGGCAGGTGCACGCGCCGGGGCGGCGGCCTGCTTCATGTCGATCTGCACGTCCAGGTCGGTGCCGACGTCGTTGAGGCGCAGGTCGCCGTTGATCGCGAGGCTCGCGGCAGCCAGATTGCCCTGCGCAGTGGCATCGAAGCTGTCGACGTCGAGCACCAGCGCACTGGTTTCGTCGCTGCCGGGCAGTTCGACGTGGAAGCCCTGCGCGGCCAGCTTGATATCCATGCGCAGCCCGGGATGACGTGCGGGTCTCGCGAAGCCTTCCACCCACTGCCGCCAGCCACCCTGCCACGCCGCGTCGAGATGGGCCGCGCCTGTGGCTTCGATCGCAGGCAGGCTCTCACCCACCAAGGGCAGCTCATGCAGCCAGGCCAGCAGCTCGTCGGCGGATTCCAGCCGCAGCGCCAGCGTGCCGCCACCGGACTGGCGGCGCATGTCTGCATCCGCATCCAGGGCGAGTCCGGGAGCCGCCGCAGTGACGTCGGCCTGGATGGCATCGAGGTCGGGCAGCGTGACGTCGATGCCACTGCCGTCGACGGTGGCACCGAAGGCATCCAGATGTACGCGCGTCACCTGCAGTCGCGCGGGCGTCCAGCGTCCCTCGGCCTGCACCTGGCGCAGCTCCCACTGCGCGCGCGGCGCGTCGGCGCCGGCCTGGGCCGCTGCGTTGCTGCCGATGTCGGCATCAAATCTGAGGCCGCGCTCCAGGTCGCCCGCCACGGTGAGTTCGCCGCCCAGTTCGGCCGGGCCGCCGGCCAGGTCGCGATGGATGCGCCGCAGCGGCAGCCCGCGCATCGAAGCCTGCAGCCGTACCGCGCGCGAATCCGCCTCCCAGGTGCCGCTGGCCTGCAGGCTGCCCTCCCCGACCTGCAGCGCGATTTGGCGCGCGTCCACGCGGCCCGGCGCCGCATCGATGGTGGCTTCAAGGAGATCCAGCGGCAGCCGGTTCACATCCAGCGGTCCGGCCAGCGCATTGCGCAGTTCGGCCTTTGCGTGCCACGTGCCCGCCGTCGCTGCCTCAGGGACACGATCCACTGTCACCTGGCCATCCAGTCGTGTCTCGGGTAGCGACTCGAGCAGCGGCTGCAGGTTCAGCCCCTGCAGCTGAAGATCCAGCGTGGGCTGCAGCGGTTCTCCCAGGGGCAGTCGTCCCGCCAGCTGCACGACGCCTGCCGGAGCGGCTCCGGCGAGCTCCACGCGAGCCTCCTCGATGACGGCCAGTTCGGTGGACAGCACGCCGCGCAGTTCTGCCAGGGCGATGGGCAGGCCGCCGCGATCCCAGGCTGCGGGCACGGCATTGCGCAGCATCAGCTGCAGGTTCCACTCCTGTGGGTCGCGACCAGGTCCCGGCTGCACAGTGGCTTCCGTATCGATCAGCGTGCGCGGGGCACTGGCATGGAAGGCACCGGCGTCGAGCCGGTGCGCCTGGAGCGCAAGATCCTCCAACGGCTGTTCGCGCCAGGGATGCGCGGTGGCCTGCAGGTGCAGGAAGGCGGGCTGACCGGCACCGTCCGCGCCTTCCGCCATCGCCGCCGCGCCCTGCGCCGCCAGGGGCCTGGCTTCTTCGAGCAGGTTGCGCAGCTCAGGTGACCACTCCGCCGCCTGCTCGCGCGCGTCAAGGCGCAGCGTCAGTGGGGCCCCGGCCTCTTCCTTCAGTCCACCATCTGCCTGCAGGCCCACCAGCATGGCCAGCGGAATGCCAGGCACCGGATCGCGCACCGCGGCGGCCGCGCGCAGCTGCAGCGTGAGCTCATGTGCGTGCAGCAGCGCCTGTGCCTGCGCGTGGCTCTGTCCGTACTGCACGCCCTCCAGGCGCAACGCATGATGCTCGCCATTGAAGCGATACCCCATGCCGACCTGCTCGATGACCTGCGTGTTTGCGCTGCCATCCTCCGCAGTGGACTGGATCTCCAGGCGCCCGATGGCCAGCGGCACGGTGAGCTTCACCGGCAGCGTGATCTCATCCGGCATCACGAAGGGCTCCTCTGGCGGCGGCTCGGGCACCGGGCTCAGCCGTACCTGCACGCGTCGCGCCAGCAGCATGCGGATGCGCAAGTCCCGGTCGCGCAGCTGCCGCAATGACCAGTCCAGTGACAGGCCCTCGATGCGCAGTGCAAGGCCCGGCCGTTCCCACTCGATGAGCGCGATGCTGCCACCAGAGGTAATGGAGCCGTGGACATCCTCGAAGACCAGCACCTGGTCTGCCGGCAGGAAACGTTGTGCCGTCCGCAGTGCGCGTTCCAGCGAGCCGTCGCTGCCGATCCACCACACCAGTATTGCCGGCAGCGCGAGCAGCAGCAGGAGCACACCGGCCACCCAGAACGGCCAGTGGCGCCGGCGTCGCGGCAGGCCGGGAGAAGTGGATGTGGTGGCTTGCGGCGCTGGTGCGTTCATGGGGCGCCTAGAAGTTGAATCCCACGCGCAGGTGCACGCGCCACTTCTCCGACTTCAGCCCGTAGGCCACATCCAGCTGCAGGGGACCCACCGGGCTGCTCCAGCGGATGCCGGTGCCCACGCCGGTGTAGACCACCGGGTCGCGCAGGCCGTCGGAGGCGGAACCGGCATCGACGAAGATGGCATGCTCCAGCGAGCGCGAATCACCAAAGATGGTCATCGGGCGCTGCCATTCGATGCTGCCCATGGCCATGTAGCGCCCACCGTAGATGCTGCCGTCGTCCAGGCGGTTGCCGATGCTCTGGTAGGAATAGCCGCGCACCGTGGTGTCGCCGCCGGTGAGGAACAGCAGCCGCACGGGAATGTTCACGTCCTTGTCGGCGTAGATCGCACCGGCTTCGGCCCGCAGCGCCAGCCGGTTGCGTTTGCCCACCCGGTTGCGTCCGCCGAAGGGGACGAACTGCAGGCCGCGCGCCACCACCCGCAGGAAGGGATCGCGACTGGGCGTGAGGGTGAGGCCGACGCCCGTTTCCAGGGCGAAGCCCTTGCCGCGGGTGGGATTGAGCTGGTTGTCGAAGTAGCGCCCGGTCCAGGTGTAGTTGCCCAGCACCGATGAGCTGGCGCCGGGCGCATCACCACCCAGCGCCTTGCTGGCATCGTATTGCACGAAGTAGCGCCGCTCGGTGCGGTCCGAGTCGCGCATGCGCCCGCCGAGCACCGACAGGCTGTTGGCCTTGAAGTCACCGTATTCGGAACGCGCCACCGAAAGCCCGGTGTACCACGACCACCCCGCGGCAGATGGCATGGCCGTCCAGCGTGTATCCAGCGACTGGGTCTCTGTACCCACGGCGATCTTGTTCTGCGCGCGCCAGTGCAGCGGCCACATGCGGTTGTGCGTGTGGTCCACGGTGGCACGCGGGCCATCATCGGTGCTGAAGCCGACGCCGAATACCACCTTCTGGTAGCGCGCCTCGGTGAGCTGTGCCACCACCGGCGCCGCATCCGGCTCGCCACTGTCGGTATCGAGCACCAGGAAGGCCGAGTCGAAATAACCGCTGGCCACCAGCCGCTGCTGGGCATCCAGCAGTGCCTGTTCGCTGTATTCGTCGCCGGTGGGAATACGCGCGATGTTGCGGATGCCGTTGGGGTTGTAGCGTTTCAGTTCCTCCTCGTTCAGCACCAGCTCGCCGAAGCGGTAATGCTCACCGGCGTCGTAGGTGACGTTGAGGGTGGCGCTGGCCGTGGAGGAATTGACGATGGCCTGGCTTTCCTCGATGCGCGCCGTGGGATAACGCTCCTGCTGCAGCACGCGCAGGCCCGCGGCCTTGGCGGCATCCCAGCTCTCCTGCGCAAATTCCTCGCCATCCTTCAGCAGCCAGTCGCGCCGGATCTCGCGCCGCTGCGCCGCGCCGCGCGGATCGTCATTCATGGGTCCGGCGAAGGTGATCTCATGCGAGACGACGTTGGTGCGCGGCCCCGGGTCCACCTCCATTACCAGGCGGCGGCGCCCGTCCTTGCTGCCTTTCCCCTCTTCGGTGCGCAGTTCCAGCTGCGGCTGGAAATAGCCCTGCGCGGCCAGCAGGTCGCGGGCATTGGCCTCCGCAGCCACCAGCAACCGCCGCAACTCATTGGACTGCAGGTCATCGAAATCGCGGAAGCGCTGCAGTTCCAGGTGGCGCTCGAGATGGCGCGCAATGCCGCGGTTGGAACTGACTACATCAAGCCGGAACGCCACCGGCTCATCGGCAACCTCGACGCGGGCCGGGGTTTCACCGGCCGGATCATCCTGCGTGCGGGAGCCGGCACAGCCGGTCAGCAGGAGCACGGTTGCCAGACAGCACAGGGGGTGCAGCCTCAAGGGGCCGCGCCGGCGAATATTTCCATCCGCGGAATGCATCGACGCCGCGCCACTCCTATGGGGGTGAGCCGGGCACGGCTTCAACCGTGCTCGGCCGTACGCGGGATTCGAGCCTAGGTGGCACCACCCCTGCCGGTCAACGGCAGGGCCCGCCCGACGCGGGACGGCGCATTCCTACAGCAGGCTTATTCGCCGTCGACGCTGCGCATCGACAGGCGCACGCGACCCTGGCGGTCGACCTCCAGCACCTTGACGCGCACCACGTCCCCTTCCTTGAGCTTGTCGCTGACCTTCTCGACGCGCTCGTCGGAGATCTGCGAGATGTGCACCAGGCCATCGCGGCCGGGCAGGATGGTGACGAAGGCGCCGAAGTCCATCAGGCGCGCGACGCGGCCCTCGTAGATGCGGCCGACTTCGACATCGGCAGTGATCAGCTCGATGCGGCGCAGGGCCTCGCGGCCGGCGGCACCACTGACCGAGGCGATCTTCACCGTGCCATCGTTCTCGATGTCGATGGTGGTGCCGGTCTCTTCGGTGATCTGGCGGATCACCGCACCGCCCTTGCCGATCACGTCGCGGATCTTCTCCGGATCGATCTTCAGGGTGATGATGGAAGGCGCCCACTCGCTCATCTTGGCGCGCGATGCCGGCAGCACCTTGTTCATCTCGCCCAGGATGTGCAGGCGGCCGGCCTGCGCCTGTTGCAGGGCCACCTTCATGATCTCGGGCGTGATGCCCTCGACCTTGATGTCCATCTGCAGCGCGGTCACGCCATCGGCCGTGCCGGCCACCTTGAAATCCATGTCGCCGAGATGATCCTCGTCGCCCAGGATGTCGGTGAGCACCTTGAAGCGCTCACCCTCGAGCACCAGGCCCATGGCCACGCCTGCAACGGGAGACTTCACGGGCACGCCGGCATCCATCAGCGCCAGGCTGGTGCCGCATACGGAGGCCATGGAGCTGGAGCCGTTGGACTCGAGGATCTCGGACACCACGCGCATCACGTACGAGAACTCTTCCATCGTCGGCAGCACGGCCTTGATGCCGCGGCGCGCGAGGTTGCCGTGGCCGATCTCGCGGCGCTTCGGCGAGCCCATCATGCCGGTCTCGTTCACGGAGAACGGGGGGAAGTTGTAGTGCAGCATGAAGGGTTCGCGGCGCTCGCCCTCCAGCGCGTCGATGATCTGCGCATCGCGCGAAGTACCCAGCGTGACCGTGACCAGCGCCTGCGTCTCGCCGCGGGTGAACAGCGCCGAACCGTGGGTGCGGGGCAGCGGACCCACCTTGATGTTGATCGGACGCACCGTCTGGTGGTCGCGACCGTCGATGCGCGGCTCACCGTTGAGGATGCGCTCGCGCACGATCTTGCTCTCGAGGTTGAACACCTGCGAGGCGATGTCCTGCGTGCCCCACTTCGGCTTCTCGTCGACCAGCGGGACGGCGGCGGCCAGCGCCTGCTTGATTTCCGAAATCCTGCCGTAACGTTCCTGCTTGGCCGTGATGCGGTAGGCCTCGGACAGCGGGCCTTCGGCCTGCTGCTTCACGAAGGCCACCAGCTCCGCGTCGGCGGGCGCGGGCTTCCAGTCCCAGCGCGGCTTGCCGGCCTCGGCGACCAGCTTGTTGATGGCCTCGATGGCCACCTGCATCTGCTCGTGGCCGAACACCACCGAACCCAGCATCACGTCCTCGGGGAGGCTGTCGGCCTCGGACTCCACCATCAGCACGGCCCCGGCGGTACCGGCGACCACCAGGTCGAGCTGGGAGCCTTCGGACTCCTTGCGGGTGGGATTCAGCAGGTACTTGCCATCCTTGTAACCCACGCGCGCGGCGCCGATGGGACCGGCGAACGGCACGCCCGACAGGGCCAGCGCGGCCGAAGCGCCGAGCAGCGCAGGAATGTCGGAGGGAATGTCAGGATCGAGCGAGACCACCGTCGCCACTACCTGCACTTCGTTGTAGAAGCCGTCCGGGAACAGCGGGCGGATCGGGCGGTCGATGAGGCGCGAGATCAGCGTCTCGGATTCGGAAGGCCGGCCTTCACGACGGAAGAAACCACCGGGGATGCGGCCCGCGGCGTAGGTCTTCTCCTGGTAATTGACGGTGAGCGGAAAGAAATCCTTGCCGGGCTGCGCCTGCCTGCGGGCCACGGCAGTGACCAGCACCACCGTATCGCCCATCGAGACCACCACTGCGCCTTCGGCGAGGCGGGCGAGCTCGCCGGTCTCGATGGTGACGTTCTGGGATCCAAACTGGAATGACTGCTTGGCAATGCTCACGATGACCTCAACTTGCGATGCGATAGACGGGGCGCCTGACGGCACCCCATAACAAACGGGCCGCGCTGCTTGTTGAAGTGCGCGGCCCGGTGGGCGTGTCGGTTAGCGGCGCAGACCCAGCCGCTCGACGACTTCCTGGTATTTCTGCGGTTTGGTCGACTTCAGGTAGTCCAGCAGCTTGCGCCGCTGGTTGACCATCTTCACCAGCCCGCGCCGGGAAGCATGGTCGCTCTTGTGCGCGTTGAAGTGACCGCCGAGGCTGGTAATGCGCTCGGACAGCAGTGCAATCTGCACCTCAGGGGAGCCCGTATCTTTCGCGTCGCGGCCAAACTTGTTCTGGATGCCGCTTTTCTGTTCAGTCGATAGTGCCATCGGAGATATGTCTTTTGCGTCTTTGGGTCTTTGGAAAGCGCGGCATTCTACCCGTGGCCTCCCGGGGCCTCAAGTCGGAGTTGGCCCTAAATCATTGAAAAGACGGATGGGCTTGACGGTAGGGCCCCCCTCCTCGACGGCTCCGATGCCCAGGAAGCGCGCTACAGGGTCATAAACCCGCACCAGCCCGGGTGGAAGATCCCCGGCGCTTTCGGCCCGTATCGTCTGGCCCTGCCGCAGCCGGCCTGCCAGGGCCTTGTCCAGCTGCAGCGAGGGCAGCTGCGGGAGGGCCGCGTCAGCGGGCAGCAGCGTCACCGAGGAGGGCGAAGCCTCCACCTGCTCCAGGGTGGCCATGCCACCCCGTGGAAATGGCGCCACGGCCGTGCGCCGCAGTGCGATCAGGTGGGCGCAGCTGCCCATGGACTGCGCGAGGTCTTCGGCCAGTGTGCGGACATAGGTGCCCTTCGAGCAGCGTACGCGGCAGCGTGCATCGGTGCCGTCCACGGCCAGCAGTTCAAGCTCATGGATGGTGACGGCGCGGGCCTCGCGTTCCACGGTGATGCCCTGCCGCGCCAGCCGGTACAGGGGCTGCCCGTCGCGCTTGAGTGCCGAGTACATCGGCGGAACCTGCGCAATCGTGCCCAGGTAGCGCGGAATGGCCAGGTCCAGCTCGGCGCGCAGGTCATCGGGAACCTCGCAGCGCTCGATGATCTCGCCCTCGGTGTCGCCGGTGGCCGTGCGCGCACCGAAGCGCGCGATGAATTCGTATTCCTTGTCGCCTTCGAGCAGGTAGCCGGCCACCTTCGTGGCTTCGCCAAGGCAGATGGGCAGCACGCCCGTGGCCAGGGGATCGAGACTGCCGGTGTGGCCGGCCTTCTCACGGCCGAAGGCACGGCGCACTCGTTGCACGGCCGCGTTGGAACTCATGCCGGCGGGCTTGTCGAGCAGGAGGATTCCGTTGGTCATGACGTCCGTATCCATGACGCGTCGATCGCGCACACGGATCATACCTTCGCCGGCATCTTCCTTTTCCCTGAATGCAGATGTGCGCCGTGTTTGACGAGTCAAGCTGCGTCACGGCGAGTGCGAATGGCTATTCGCCCGGCTTGGTCGCCTTGTTGATGAGCGCCGTGAGGTGCGCCGCGCGATCGAATGAATCATCCGCGACGAATACCAGCCGCGGCGCATGACGCAGGCCCACGCGCCGCGCCACCTCGCCGCGCAGGAAGCGCGATGCCGCTTCCAGGCCCTGCAACTGCTCCTGGCTGCGTGCCGCCACCGCCTCCGCATCGCCCTCTGCGGGCATGCCGAATGGCACGAACAGCACGCGCGCCAGCGAAAGATCCGGCGCCAGCGTTACTTGGGTGACGGTCACCATGCCGACGCGCGGATCCTTCACCTCGCGCCGGAGCAGCTCGGCCAGCACGCGCTGCATCTGCGCCTCCATGCGCTGAGTGCGGCCACCGCCCCTGCCGGAAGCCGTCATGCCCGCCCCGCTTCAGATCGTGCGGGCAACTTCCACCCTGGAGAAACACTCGATCTGGTCGCCGACGCGCACGTCCTGGTAGTTCTTCACGCCGATGCCGCATTCGGTGCCGGCGCGCACCTCGCCCACGTCTTCCTTGAAGCGGCGCAGGGATTCCAGCGCGCCCTCGAAGATCACCACGCTCTCGCGCAGCACGCGGATGGGGTTGTTGCGCTTCACCGAACCCTCGATGACCAGGCAGCCGGCCACGACGCCGAACTTGCTGGAGCGGAACACCTCGCGCACCTGAGCCACGCCCACGATCTGTTCCTTGATCTCGGGCGCGAGCATGCCGCTCATCATCGCCTTCACGTCATCGATGGCCTCGTAGATGATGCTGTAGTAGCGCACCTCGATGCCGGTTTCCTTCATGGCCTCGCGCGCGCTGGCGTCGGCGCGCACGTTGAAGCCGATGACATGGGCGCGGGATGCGGCGGCCAGCTGGATGTCGGAGGCGGTGATGCCACCGACGTTGGCGCCGAGCACCTTGACCTGCACTTCGCCAGTGGAGAGCTTGTTCAACGCGTCACGCAGCGCCTCGGCGCTGCCCTGCACGTCGGTCTTCACCAGCAGCGGGATCACGCTGGCCTTGGCCTCTTCCATCTGCGAGAACACATCTTCGGCCGTCGCCGACATGCGGCCGGCAACGCGCACGTCGCGATGGCGGCTCTGGCGGTGCTGTGCCACTTCGCGAGCCTTGCGGTCGCTCTCGACGGCCAGCAGGTCATCGCCTGCATTGGGAGCACCGGTGAGGCCCAGCACCACCACCGGCATCGACGGCAGCGCTTCCTTCACGGCCTTGCCGGTCTCGTCGAACATGGCGCGCACGCGGCCGAACTGCTGTCCGGCCAGGATGGGGTCGCCCAGCTTCAGGGTGCCGCGCTTCACCAGCACGGTGGCCACTGCGCCACGTCCCTTCTCGACGCTGGATTCGATGATCACGCCGGAGGCCAGGCCCGCGCGCGCCGCCTTCAGCTCCAGCACTTCGGACTGCAGCAGGATGGCCTCGAGCAGCTCATCGATGCCGGTGCCGGCCTTGGCCGACACATGGCGGAACATGTCGTTGCCGCCCCATTCCTCGGAGATCACCTCGTGCTTGGAAAGCTCGGTGCGCACGCGCTCCGGGTCGGCATCCGGCTTGTCGATCTTGTTCACCGCCACCACGATGGGCACGCCGGCGGCGCGGGCATGCTGCACGGCTTCGATGGTCTGCGGCATCACACCGTCGTCGGCCGCCACTACCAGCACCACCACGTCGGTGGCCTTGGCACCGCGGGCGCGCATGGCCGTGAAGGCGGCATGGCCCGGCGTGTCCAGGAAAGTGATCATGCCGCGCGGGGTTTCCACGTGGTAGGCACCGATGTGCTGGGTTATGCCGCCGGCCTCGCCTGCGGCCACCTTGGTGCGGCGGATGTAGTCCAGCAGCGAAGTCTTGCCGTGGTCGACGTGACCCATCACGGTCACCACCGGCGGACGCGGCAGCTCCTCCACGTCGGAGTCATCGCCCTGGATGCCCTCCTCGATCTCGTTTTCCCTGACGACGTGCGCCTCGTGGCCCATCTCCTCGATCACGAGGATCGCAGTGTCCTGGTCCAGCGACTGGTTGATGGTGGCCGTCACGCCCAGGCCCATCAGCGTCTTGATCACCTCGGTGGCCTTCACCGCCATGCGCTGGGCCAGTTCCGACACCGTGATGGTCTCGCCAATGGCCACTTCGCGCCGCACCGGCGCGGTAGGCATCTCGAACCCGTGCTTCTGCTCGCCGTCGGAGGCCGGACGGCCACGCACGCGCTGCACCTTCTTCTTGCGGAAGCGTGCGCCGGCGTCGGCGGCCACATGCAGCTCCTTGCGCCCGTAGCGGGTGCCGGCCGCATCGGTGCCATCGGGCTTGCGGTGTTCGGGCTTGTGCTCGGTCTTCGGCGGCCGGAATTCCACGCGCGCCGGCTCGGCGGGACGCGCCGGCTCGGCGGCCCGGCGGGCACGCTCGCGATCGGCATCCTCGCGCTCGCGCTGCTCCTGTGCACGCCGGCTTTCCTCGGCCTGGCGTGCGCGCTGTTCCTCTTCGACGCGCCGGCGGTTCTCATCGTCCAGGCGCTGCTGCTCGCGCCGCATGGCTTCGGCCTTCTCGGCCTCCACCTGCTGCGCGGCCTCGATCTCCTTGCGCTTCTCGTCAGCCTGCTCCTGCTGCGCGCGCGCCTGCTCCTCGAGCACGTCGCGCTTCACGTAAGTGCGCTTCACTCGCACTTCCACGTTGACGGTGCGCGCCCGCCCCTGGGGGCTCGCCATCTTCAGCTCGCTCTGCGTCTTGCGCTTGAGCGTGATCTTGCGTGGGGACGCGTCGTCATCACTGCTGCCATGGCTGCGGCGCAGGTGCGTGAGCAGTTCCAGCTTTGCCTCGTCGCTGATCTTGTCGTCAGCGCCGGAAACAGTGATACCCGCCTGCTCCAGCTGCACCAGCAGCCGGTCCACGGGCACCTTCAATACATCGGCGAATTGGGCGACAGTGACGTCAGCCATCCGTATCTCCTTGCGGCCTACTTCTGCGCCTCGAACCAGATCTCGCGCGCCCTCATGATCAGGGCGCCGGCTTCGGCCGCGTCCAGTCCATCAATCTCTGCCAGGTCGTCCACCGACTGCTCGGCCAGCTGCTCGCGCGTACGCACGCCCAGCTGGGCCAGCTTCAGCGCGAGGTCGGGGCTCATGCCCGACAGCGCCAGCAGGTCGTCCGCGGGCATCTGGCTTTCCATGCTCTCCTCGCTGGCGATGGCCTGCGTGAGCAGCACGTCGCGCGCGCGATTGCGCAGTTCCTTCACCAGTTCCTCGTCGAATGCCTCGATGTTGGACAGCTCCGACACCGGCACGTAGGCCAGCTCCTCGATGGTCGAGAAGCCTTCCTGCGTGAGGATGGAGGCGACATCTTCATCGACGTCCAGCTGTTTCATGAACATCTGCACGACTTTCTTCGACTCCGACTCGCTCTTGGCCTCGGCGTCGGATTCGGTCATCACGTTCAGCTCCCAGCCGGTGAGCTGGGAGGCCAGGCGGATGTTCTGGCCGCCGCGGCCGATGGCCTGCGAGAGTTTGTCTTCGGCCACCGCGATGTCCATGCTGTGGGAGTCCTCGTCCACGACGATGGACTGCACCTCGGCCGGCGACATGGCGTTGATCACGAACTGCGCGGGATTGTCATCCCAGGGAATGATGTCCACGCGCTCGCCGGCAATCTCGTTCGACACCGCCTGCACGCGCGAGCCCCGCATGCCGACGCAGGCGCCCACCGGATCGATGCGCGGCTCATGGCTGCGCACGGCAATCTTGGCGCGGATGCCCGCATCGCGCGCAGCCGCCAGGATCTCGATGGTGCCCTGCCCCACCTCCGGCACCTCGAGCTTGAACAGCTCGATGAGGAATTCCGGCGCGGTGCGCGACATGAACAGCTGCGGGCCGCGCGGCTCCGTGCGCACGTCCTTCAGCCAGGCCTTCACGCGGTCCTGGGTCTTCAGCGCCTCGCGCGGGATCAGGTCAGTGCGCGGGATGAATCCTTCCGCGTTGCTGCCGAGGTCGACAAACACGCCATTGCGGTCCACGCGCTTGACCACGCCTGACACCAGCGTGTTCACGCGGTCCTTGAACTGGTCGACCACCTGCGCGCGCTCGGCCTCGCGCACCTTCTGCACCATCACCTGCTTGGCCTGCATGGCGGCGATGCGGCCGAAGCCCACCGATTCCATCGGCTCTTCCACAAAGCCGCCCGGTTCGGCGTCCTGGCTGAGGTCAAGGGCATCGTCCAGCCTGAGCTCGCGGTCCGGCGTTTCCAGCTCGGTGGAGTCATCGGCAAATACCTTCCAGCGACGGAAGGTGTCGTAGTCGCCGGTCTTGCGATTGATGGCGACCCGCACGTCCCATTCCTCGCCATGCTTCTTGCGCGTGGCGGCAGCCAGCGCTGCCTCCAGCGCCTCGAAGATGATTTCCTTGTCGACGCCTTTCTCGTTGGAGACGGCATCAACCACCATCAAAATCTCTTTGTTCATCGCTTCTTCCCTCGCGGCTTCGGGCGCGACCAGTCCGGCGCGAGGCGGGTCTTGCCCACCTCCGCGTAGCGGATCGTCACCACCGCACCATCCACGTTCAAGTCGAAATCCTCATCGCCCGCGCGCACCAGCTCGCCGGTGTACCGGCGGCGCCCGTCGCGCGATGCGAGCAGCTCCACATGTGCGCGCTGCCCTGCATGACGCTGGTAATGCGCCGGCGTGCGCAATATGCGGTCCATGCCCGGCGAGGACACCTCCAGCTGGTAGGGCACCGTGATGGGATCTTCCACATCCAGCAGTGCCGACAGCTCGCGGCTCACCCGCTCGCAATCCTCGACGCCTATGCCATCGAAGGCACGCGTGCCGTCATCAGGCACCGCGGCCCGCTCGGGCGGCATCTTTCCCTCGGGCCAGTCGATGTAGACCCGCACAGTGGCCTCGGATCGCGTGGCGGCGTACTCCACATCCACCAGCTCGTAACCCAGACGGACCAGCAGTGGTTCGGTAATCGCAATCAGGCGCTCTCGCAGCATGACTTCGATCCTCCCGCACTGGTCCGATAAACAAAAAAGGGCCCAAAGGCCCTCCCATCAAGCAAAAGGCCCCACTCGGGGGCCCTTCTGCTTCAAAAACTTCCACCCGCCTGACCTACCCCTGTGCGAGCACAGTTTCGGAAGCCGGGCTTTGCTCCGCTTGACCCTCCAAGCGGGGCGCTGATTCTAGGGGCTGCCGGGTCCGGCGTAAACCCCCGCTGGCGGGCTTTTTCGCCTCCCCGGCCGCTCCCAGGCTGGTCTCAGCGCGGATTGGCATGGAAGGTGTCATCCACCATGTGCTCGAGGTCCTGCTCCACGCAGGGGGCGGGCTCTGCCATTTCCACTTCCGTGAGCACCATGCGGCGCGGCCTGGGGCGCCAGGGCTCGGCCAGCACTGCGGGGTCCTCGATCACGGCCGCATATTCGATTTCATTCCCGCGCCGTGTGAGACGTTCGGTGACCAGCAGGTCGGCACTGTGGAAGGCCCCGTCATCTGTCAGCCAGGTGAGCTCGTTGAAGTTGCGCGTCACCACCACCAGGGTGTCGCCTTCCCAGTGGCCAGTGGCATCACCCAGGTAACTTTCGCTGTCATCCGCGCGCTTCACGCCCTGGCGCAGCGGCACGATGCGGAAGAACGGACCGGAGACATCTTCATAGAGGAACACTGCCTCGCGCGCGGTCTGCACGATCTTGTCCGGCGGTCCGATGCGCGGCACGCCCGGAGGCTGGCAACGCAGCACCGGATCCTCCTTCTGCTGGCGACGCCTGAGGTCTTCGACCCTGGCCGCATGTTCGGGCCGGTAGCGGGGCCGGTCCGGTGCCGGGCGCGCGGCCGGTGCCGCGGGTGCCCCGCCCGCTGCAGCTGGCGCGGGTGCCGGCGAGTCGCATCCACTGATGCACAGCACGCCGTCCGCGCGCTGCTGCGGGCGGACAAAATCAATGCCGCCGCCGTTGTCCCAGGTGCCGT
This sequence comes from Pseudomonadota bacterium, assembly GCA_030852845.1. Lineage (GTDB taxonomy): Bacteria > Pseudomonadota > Gammaproteobacteria > Steroidobacterales > Steroidobacteraceae > ZC4RG30. The sequence goes on along the minus strand of JALYWF010000128.1, from coordinate 36,334 downwards.
TGAGATCGGGACGGCCATCGGGCATCCGCGGAGTGGCCGATGGCGCGGCCGCCCAGCTGATGACGCAGGCGCACAGTGCCGGCAGCAGCAGCAACGCGCGCCTCATGGCTGCTCCGCTCCGGGAATGCGCGCGAACTGGATCTCCTTGCCGTCGGCCAGGCGCAGCTGCACCAGATAGCCAAGCCGTGGGTCGGACCCACGCGACGGATGTACCTGCAGCCACACCGGCCGGCCATCACCCACCAGCTCGGACTTGGAAAGTCCCGCCTTGCGCATCATGGCCACCGGCAGCGACTCGATTCTCCAGGTGAGCAATGCGCCATCAGGCTGCTTCACGTCCACATAGACATATGTATGGGGATTGACCCAGTCCACGCGCGACACCACGCCGGTTAGCTCGAGCGTGCGCGCCGTGTCGAACTGGCCACTGAGTGAATGATGAGCCGGTGCGGAAGCCGGCACGACGGCCAGCGCCAGCCAGGCCAGCACCGGCCCGGCGCGCAGGATGCGGCCGATCAATGCCGCTGGCTCAGTCGAACTGCGTGAAGCCATCCTGGCCTACCGGATTGCGGTCGTTCTCGGCGCAGACGAACTCCATCAGGTTCCAGTCCCTTTCGCGGCGGAAGGTGTGGGTGCGCTTGTAGGGTACGGCAAGTGCTTCCGGATCCTCCATCGTCATCTCGACCAGCAGCGTGTCCGGATTGTTGGCAGCCAGGTGGATGCGTTCGGTGACGCGCAGCTTGTCGCTGTGCTTCATGCCGGTCTCGATCTCGGTGATGGTCTTGATGCCGATGGTGTCGACCACCAGGGTGTCACCCTCCCAGCGACCCACCGAATGGCCGAATACGCTGGCTTCCAGGTCGTCGGGGTGCCCACGGCCATCGGTGAAGATGGTGCGGGTCTGCATCCAGGCCTCGTGGTGCATGGTCACGCGGCCCGGGGTGAAGAGGAACTCCAGCGGATACTGGCCGGTGCCCATCATGCGCGGCATGCCGGGTGGCATGCAGTTGGAGACCTCGCGGCGGGCCACGCCGTTGTTGGCGCGTGTTTCCTTCTGCCAGGCATCGTATGCGGCCAGGTAGGAGCCCTTCAGCTGGGGCTGTGCCCGCGTTTCCCCGGGCGCTGCGCGCCCCAGCACCCACACCCCACCCCAGTCGGGCAACTTGTCGAGCGCCGCATACTGGCCACGCGGCCATGCGGCTGCCCGCTTGGCCGGTTCGCCGGCCGAAGCCCCGGCCAGCACAGCCAGACCCAGAATTCCCAGCAGCAGCGCCTTTGTGGCCGGCATCATCCGCCCCCCGATCCTGTTTTCACTGGACAGCAGGATATACTTCCCCGGGGGCCGTGCAATCCTTCACGGCGATGAGGAATGCCGATGCGCAGATTGCAGACCGCCGCAGCGCTGCTGGGCCTATTGGGAATGGCTGGCGCTGGCGCGCACCACTCCTTTGCCATGTTCGACCAGTCCCAGCGCGTGACGCTGAAGGGGACGGTGGCCGAGTTCCAGTGGACCAATCCCCACGCCTTCATCCAGCTGGCAGTGACCGGCACGACCGGGGCCCGCGAGGAATGGTCCATCGAGCTCAACAGCCCCAACAACCTCAAGCGCCAGGGCTGGAGTTCCACCAGCCTGAAGCCTGGCGACCAGGTGACACTGGTGACCTATCCCCTGCGCGACATGGCGGACCACAAAGGGGGCCTGTTCATCGAGGTCACGCTGGCCGATGGCAAGGTGCTGAAGGAAGCCGCCTTTGCCGGCAACCGCGGGCCCGTCAACGTACCCACCCTGCCGCCCCAGCAGTGAGGCCGATCGTCATGGAGAAACGCATGAACAAGCTCCGCACCACGGTCCTGGCGTCAGCCGCGCTGTTCGCGCTGCCGCTGGCCGCCCATCATTCCGGCGCCATGTATGACGGCGCCCGCACGCAGACCATCACGGGCAAGGTCACGGAATTCAACTGGGTGAATCCGCACAGCTCCATCAAGGTCGAGGTCACCGGCGCCGACGGCAAGAACGCCATCTGGCTGATCGAGATGAACACGCCGCAGAACCTGGTGCGCAGCGGCTGGAAGCGCACCACGATCAAGCCGGGCGACCAGGTGAGCGTGACCTTGCGCCCGATGCGCAACGGCACCCCCGGCGGATCCTATGTGTCGATCAAGCTGGCCGATGGCACCGTGCTGGACGGGCCCGCCCAGTCCGGGGGCGAACCCGCGCAGCCGGCGCCCTGAGCCGCCAGCGGGCTACCGGCCCGCGCCGGCACCCTGCCCGATGGCCTGCTGACCCTGTGGAGTGCCCGCCAGGTTCTCGTTCAGGTTGGGCAGGCAGTTGGACTCCGGGATGTCGCTGTAGTCCTTGCGGATGAAGCGCTTGGTGTTCTTCCACTCGCCCTTCCACATCTTCGGGTCCGTCATCGTGTAGTCGATGCGCAGCATTCCCGGCTCTTCCATCGTGATGCGCTCGATGATCTCGAACTGGTCGCTGACGGGGATGCCTGAATCGATGTAGTGCTCCTTGGGCTCCAGGTACTTGGTGTGCACCACCAGCTCCTTGCCCTCCCAGCGGCCGATGGACTCGCCGTTGTAGGTGTACTCCACGATGTCCGGATCGCTGTGCTTGCGACCGTCGAGATAAATGAAGCGCATCCTGTTCGTGAACCCGAACAGCATGTAGATCACCGTCGGCATCTGGATCATGCTGGTGGGATGCACGCGCGTCATGATCATCGGCATTCCGGCCGGAAAACACTGGCCAATGACATCGCGGTAGGGCACGCCCTTCGCCCTTGCCTCCTCCGCCTCGCGCAGCGCCGTTTGTCCCGGTTCAAAGAATTCAGGGTACGGCGGGCCGAAGCGGAAGCTCGCCCCGCCGCGCAGGTTCACGAACCAGGTGCCGGTGAGGTCGAAGGGGGGCTTGGGACGCGGCTTGGCGAGGTTCTCGGGCGCCAGCGCGCCGAAGTAGCCATCGTGGGCCTGGGCCAGCGTGTCTTCCCGCTCAAGGTTCATGCCGCCGGGTGCCTGGCCGGCCAGCAGCGAAGGTGACAGCGCTGCGGCAGCGAGCGCCAGTGAGGCCAGCAGGGGAAGTCGGGTATGTCTTGGTGTTGGCATTGGGATTCCCTGGTTCAGCGAGGCGGTGATTGAATGAACTGTAGCACCGGAGTGGTGAGTGAACGATCGGCAGTGCCAACTGCGTAGGCTTCCGACAGGTGCGAATGACCGGGCAGGGTCAAGGTGACCGTGGGCGTGCGCGCGGCCACACGGGCGCTGGCGAGCTTTTCGGAATCAGCCACAAAGTCCGGCCGGTCCAGCTCGGCCCAGCTGACCAGCAGTGGCAGCGGCACCCTGGCTAGGCGTGGCAGGCTGGAACGCTGCGGATAGAGCGAGACATCCTCGCCGTAGTAATCCTTCCACGTCGATACCGTGCCGCCCAGATCGTAAATGCCCGAGGTGAGGATGGCACCGGCCACCGCCGGCCGCGACGTGCGCACCAGGTAGTCCGCCACATGCGCGCCACCGGCTGAATGACCCCAGAGGAAGATGCGCGCCGGATCAGCACCCCACGCCCCAGCCTGGCTGCGCAGCCAGTCCACTGCACGCGCCACATCCTCTGCACCGGCCGGATACGGGAACTGCGTGGCCAGGCGGTAATTGATGGTCACGCCGACCAGGCCGTTCTCCGCTGCCCAGTAGCCGATGTTGTCGTAGTAGAACTGCCCTGCCGTGCTCTTGGCGCCACGCGTGAATCCTCCACCGTGCACGAATACCACCATCGGGCGTGCCGCACCGGCGGTCTTCGGCAGGTAGACATCAGCCCGGTGGCGCTCGTGCGGTCCGTAGGCCAGCTCCTTCCTCACCTCGACGCCCTCATGCGCCTTTGCCGCATGCAGCGGCGCATACAGCTCGGCGGTGCGCTGCGCCTCGATGCGCGGGCCGATCTCGCGCAGGGCGGCAGCGACGTCGGCCGGCATGCCCTGGGGCGCCGGGGGGAACTGCGCCAGTTGCGCGGCCAGCAGCGGCAGTGGCGGCAACGCGGTGCGTCCGGTTACCGGATTTGCGTAGTGATAAGGAATTTCGTACACGATGGGCAACATGTGGATGGCGGTGCCGGGTGGCGCATCCGGCTTCACATAGGCGGATGGACCCGGCATGTTGCGGCTGGCGGCGCGCGCCCACCCGCCCTCATAGCCGGCGGAAAAAGTGTTGTAGGCGTGCACCTTGCTGAACTTCCACACGCCCCCTTCCTTCACCAGCTCATTGGCGTAGATGGCGCCACCGATCGAGGCCTGCCCGCCCGTGCTCATCTGCTGCAGCATGCGCGAGCGCACGCTGGCCGTGCGTCCATCCTCGGCCACGTGGATCACCGGCTGTACCTGGATATGGTTGCCCAGGCGGCCTGCCACCGGACCCTCGCCGCTGCGACCAAACACCTGCAGCAGGAATTTGCGCACATTGGCGCCGCGATACACACCCCGCTGCGCCAGCTCGATGGAGCCATTGCGGGCGAAGAGCTCCGCAAGCGGGTTGTACAGGTTCTTGTCCAGGTAGTAGCCGTAGGCGCTGCCGAGGTTCTCGATCTCGTGGTAATCCTTCACGCGCGCCACCTGCTGCTCGGCCAGCGCCAGGGTGGCCGCCGGGTCACGCACGGTCTCCTGGCGCGGCATGATCCAGGGCATGGTGGGCTTGTCCACGGCCGGCGTGACGGCCACCGCCGCTGCCGCATGGGCCGGATAGGTCACGGGCTGGCCGCTGGCCGGGTTCACGTAATGGAACGGCGGCACATGGGCCCTGGGGTAGATCGCATAACGCTGCGAAGGCGGCGCATCCGGCGGCAACGCGGTGCTGGCTGCCGGCGCGGGCTGCGCGTCCTTCGCCCAGCCTGCGTCATAGTCGGTGATGAAGGTGGGATAGAAGCGCACCACGGAGAACTTCCACACGCCGTTCTCGCGCACCAGCCAGTTCTCGTAAATGCCTTCGCTCCACTGGCCCTTGCCATTCACATGGCCGGTCATGCCCAGTTCGCGGCTGCGGATGCGCGCCGTCAGCAGGCCCGAGCGCGGATCCTCGATCACGGTGACCACGGGCTGCAATTGCAGATGATCGTTGAGCCAGCCGGGTTGCAGGCCGTGCGGGCCCAGCGTGCCGAGGAACTCGCGGATGCGGCGCTTGCCCTGGTACAGGCCCTGCTGCCCTAACTCGATGGCACCCTCTTCGGCAAAGAGGTCCGCCACCTGGTCCCACTGCGCGCGATCGAGGTAGTAGCCGTAGATGCGCTGCAGGTTCTCGATCTGCTGCTCGTCCTGCAGGCGTTCGGCACGCCGCGCCAGCTGTGCCAGGCCGCTGAATTGCGCAGCGGCGTACGCTGGCTGCAGTTGGCCCCACACCCGGCCGCCGGCCGGCGTGCCGGGATTCGGGTAGTGGAATGGCGCGATGCAGGCGGCGGGAAAGCCTTCGCACTCCATGCTGCGTTCGCGATCCGGCGGATGCGCCAGCTGGCGGCGCGATCGTGGCGCCGCGGTGCTGCCAGGCACCTCGGGAGGTGCGACCCAGCCTGTCTCATAGGCGGCGCTGAATCCGGCGTGGTAGTCCAGCTTCGAGATCTTCCAGGTGCCATCCACCTTGCGGTACTGCACCTCGTAGATGCCCTCGGCCCAGGTGGCTGCACCACCGAAGGTTCCGAACATGGCCAGCGCACGCCAGCGTCCCTTAGCGCTGTTGCCGCCAGGATCCAGGTGGACCACGGGCTGGAGGTTCATGTGGTTGTAGAGCCTTCCCTCGGCCAGTCCCACCTGCCCCACCGCTACACCGCCCACGTTGCGGTACAGGTGCTGGCGGATGCTTTCCCTGCCGATGAACACGCCAGCGGGATAGCTGGCCACCGCATCCTCGGTGAAATATTCAGCCAGGTCGGTCCACAGGCCCTTGTCGAGGAAGTAGCCATAAGTGCGCTGCAGCCGCTTGATGGCACTCACATCCTCGGCAGCCTGCACCTCGGCAGCCAGGCGTGCCAGGCGTTCGCGCTGCGCATCCTGGGGTGACGGGCGCTGTGGCACACAGGCCGCGACGCAAAGCATTGCCAGGACCAGCAGCAGGCGGCGTGTCATCACGCCACCCACATCCGGTCGGCGTCGGCCAGCACCGCGGTGGGTATGGCATGCGGCACCGGAGAGCGGTGGATGTCGCTGGCATAGGGAGGATAGGCGTTGCAGATGTCATCCACCGTCCAGTCGCCGCAGGGGTCGGGATAACCTCGGGGCGCTACCGCTGCGCAGACCTCGCGTGCCTGCAGCAGCGACACCGGCAGCACCGAAGTCGCCGAAGCTGCCGCCGCGCTGATGGCGATGCGGCCGATGAAGCTGCGGCGGTCAAGCTTGAAGAAGCCCTCCGACATGCCGTCTTCCTCAGCTCGCCCTGAACGACGGCAGCTCACTGGCCGGATACCAGTTCGCATGCGTGCCGCTGCGCAGGCGGAAGGGCAGCTTCACCGTGGCGACGGCGCCCTCTTCCATCCGCTGCGCATCCACGACCACCAGGTCACTGGACAGGCTCTCGTAATTGCTGGCAATGCCCATCAGGTAGCCGTCGCCCTCACCGCGCGCGCCCTTGCGAGGCACGAAACAGCATTCCTGCAGGCTCTGCACCGGACCGGCGAAATATTTGCCGGGCCCGGCCTTCGGGTTCTTCACATCCACCCTCAGGTACTGGTTGGTGACACGGCCACCCATGTTGCCGCCCTTCGCCTGGTCAAAGGGCAGCGAGGGGTCACGGTTGCCCACGTAGCAGTAGCGGTAGTCATGGCCCAGGTACCGGTCGTCCATGCGCGCCAGCACGCCGTTGGCGCTGGAGATCACTTCCTCGTCGAAGGTGTCCCTGGTGCGCGACCGCAGGTCGAAGGTCCAGCGGCGGATCTGCGAGGGATCGTGCTCGCCGCTGGCGGTGGGCAGATCCAGGGTGATGCGGCCATCCGGGTGGTCGACGGCATTGAGGAAGTGCAGCGTGTTGCGCGCCGGCCCGCGGAACCAGCGCACATCCCGCGCGCTGCCATCGCGCGGCAGCACCGCCACCATGGTGGGCAGGTCGCCGTTCCATTCCCACATGGGCTCCCCCTTCTTCAGGCGCTCGTCGCTGGTGGTGCGCGCCGTTACGGGAAAGAGGATGTATTTCTGCGTGATGGCGATGTCATGCATGATGCCGATGTACGGCGCCCTGAACCACACCTCATGCGCCACGCGACCGTCCTTGCCGATGATGTAGGAAGCGACGTCGTCGGTAAGGTCGCCCCTGGCCTGGTAGCCATAAGCAATCATCTCGCCGGTCTGCGCATCAATCTTCGGGTGCGCGGACATGCTGGTGGCCTTGTACTTGCCATGGAAGTCCCACACGCCCTCGGTCTCCAGCGTGTGCGGATCGATGGCCCAGGGCAGCGCATCCTCCTTCAGCGTGAGCAGCTTGCCGCCATGCCAGTACATGTGGGTGTTGGCCGCCGAGCGGTCGATGTTCCTCACGCTGGGGTCGTCGGTGTAGTGGTTGCGGTACACGCCGTAGAGCCGCCGGTGCGCAGCCCGCTCCGCCAGCAATCGAGCCGTCTTCACGTAGCGGGCGCGGAAATTGACGTTGCCGTCCCTGAAGTGGAAGCGGCTGACATGGCCATCGCCGTTGAAGCCCGTGGGCCACTCGTTGTCAGGTGGCCGGTACTGGAAGTCGCACTGCATGCGGTAGAAGTTGCCCTCGATGTCCGACGGCACCTTGCCCCACACCTCGCAGTCGTGGATGTCGGCCTCGAATCGCGTCGGCGCGTTGAAACCCGTCGACGGAAACATCGGATGACCGCGGAAATCCACCGCCATGATCGCCCCTGTCCTGCGGCCTCTCTGGACCGCTGATGGTACTTTGTGCCCGCGATCATAACCCGCACAACGCTTGTCACGGCAGCCACTGCGGGCATGGCAGTGAAGCGCAGACAAAAGAAAACGCCGCCAGCTGATCGCCGGCGGCGTTCTTCCAGCAAGAGCTGCTTACTGCGCCGAGTCGGAGCTCGAGGAAGAGCTGTCCGAACGGGTGTCGGCGCCGCTCGAGCTGCTCTCCGAAGAGGAGCTGCTGGAGCTGTTGGGCGAGCTGCTGTTCGGGCTGGTGCTCTGCGAAGAGCTGCCCGGACGCGCGGGCGCACCGGCAGCACCGGCAGCACCGGACTTCCCGGCCTTGCCCCACTTCTGGTATTCGGACTGCGACAGGTAGCTGTCACGATCCGCGTCCAGCGTGGAGAACTGCGAGCGCAGTTCGGAGTGCGACTGCACCTCGGCGGACGACAGGCGACCATCCTTGTTGGTGTCGACGGCACCGAAGTCCATCGAACCCGATGCACCCTGGCTGGCGCCCGGCGTAGTGGCAGCAGCACCCGCGGGGGCAGGAGCGTTCTGTGCGGAAACCACGCCGGCGGCGAGCAGCAGAGCAATTGATCCAGTAATAGCGCGCTTCATGATGTAAACCCTCACACGAAAAGTTATCGACGCGCTGCACATTGCCTGCGCAGCGCAAGTCATGGCGTCGGGGCCGTAGCCGATTTCGCGTGAGGATTTTCCGACGTCTGTTTTTCCAGACGTCTGCTATGAACGACAGTGCAGTTCGCTGCGTCTTCGAAGATCAGGAAATCAGAATCCGACCGGCGCCTGTGCGGCCTTCACGCGCAGCCGCATCATGCTGGTCACCGCGGCAAGCACCGCCACCATGGCGGCCACGCGGAACAGCACTGGCGCCGCGGCTACACCCATCCAGTGGAATCCGGCCGCCACGCTCACCGCACCGGCTGTCTGGCCCAGCAGCCGCGCCGTGGCCATCATGCCGCCGGCTGCGCCCGAGCGCGCCCGCGGCGCCGTGGAAACAATGGCGCGGCTGTTGGGCGACTGGAAAAAACCGAAGCCCGCCCCACACAGCGCCATGCGCCACAGGATGCCGGTGTCACTGGTGCCGGCATCCATCATCGACAGCGCGAGCAGGCCCGCAGCCAGCACAGCCAGCCCGATGCCGCCCAGCAGGCCAGCCGGATAGCGGTCCGCCAGCCTTCCCGCCAGTGGCGCAGACACGCCCACCGCCACCGGCCATGCCGTCATCAGCACGCCGGTGGCCACCACGCTGCGCCCCAGTTCCGCCTGCAGCAGGAAGGGCAGCGTCACCAGTGCCAGCATCTGCGCCGCGAATGTGATCACGGAGGTGGCAATCGACAGGGAAAACAGTGGAATCCGCAGCAGGTCGATGGGCAGCAGCGGCGCCGGGCGGCTGCGCTCGCGGCGCACCAGCAGCGCGCCACTGGTGACAGCCAGCACCAGCAACGCCACCCCGGCCATGCCGCCGTCCTGGGCCAGCGTCTCGACGCCGAATACCAGCGAGCTCAACGCCACCGCGCTGAGCAGCGCGGAAATGTAGTTCGGTTGCCCGCCATGACCGGTGGTGTACGGCAGCGAGCGCAGGCCGATCAGCAGCGAGGCCAGGCCGATGGGAAGGTTGATCAGGAACAGCCAGGGCCATGAGCCCACTGCCAGGATCGCCGCCGCGATGCTCGGTCCGGCCGCCGCGGAGAGCGACAGCACCAGCGCGTTGTAGCCGATGACCCTGCCCAGCTGTGCCGATGGGTAGGTACTGCGCACCAGCGCGGCGTTCATGCTCATGATGGCGGCGGCGCCGATGCCCTGGAACATGCGCGCGGCGATCAGGGTATCCAGGCTGCGCGAGGCCGCACAGGCCAGTGATCCGGCGATGAAGATCGCAAGTCCCGGCAGGTACACGCGGTGATAGCCGATGCGGTCCCCGAGTGCGGCCAGCGGCAACAGCAGCGCCGTGATGGCCAGCTGGTACGCATTGATGATCCAGATCGATCTGGCTGCGGAGACCTGCAGCTCCTGCGCGATGGTAGGCAGGGCCACGTTGGCGATGACGCTGTCGAGCACGGCCATCGAGATGGCCAGCCAGATGGCCAGCATGGCGTAGTGGCGGCGCGGTGCGGGAAGGCCGTCCACTGATTTCAGCCCCGGGATGAAGGTGCCGGCATGGCGGAGTGAAGTCCGCCAGCGCGGCTCAGTTTGCCGGTCCGCGCCTGGCCAGCAGCTCGTGCAGCACCGCGGCAACTTCCGGGTGTTTCTCAGGCCCGGAAGCGCCCGGCCGGGCGGCCGTGCCGGTGCGGCCCTCCGCGATGTCCAGCGCCGTGGAACCGTTGCGGTCCTTGATGGTGAGGTCGGCCCCACTCTCGCCGATGAAACGCACGAAGTCCTTCATGTCCATGCGCGCTGCGGCGTGCAGGGAGGACTGCCCGTTGTTGTTCACGGCGTTGATGTCGGCGCCGGCATCCAGCAGCATCCTGGCCATCTCGATGCACTGCTTTTCATTGCGGAAGCGCCCGCGGGTGTCGGTGATCGCCCAGTTGGAGCCGGCGACCACCAGCAGCGGCGTGAGTTTCAGGCTGTTGGCCAGGTCCACCTGCGCGCCACGGTCCAGCAGCAGCTTTGCTGCCGGCACGTCGCAGGCCTTGGCCGCACGCAGCAGCGGCGTGGAGCCGGTGGTGAGCAGCGAGTCACCGCCGCGGTCCGGGCCCAGCAGGCGGTAAGGCGGAAACGCCTTCAACTGGAAATCGATCTGCGCGCCGCGATCCAGCAGCATGGCCGCGATCTCCAGTGGCGTGGCCACATCGGAGGACGGCCGGTCGGGACGGCCACCACGCGGCGTGGTGTTGTAGTCAATGGCCGAGTACAGCGGGGCACGGCCCCATTTGTCTGCGACGTTCACATCGGCGCCGGCCTCTATGAGCACCTTGGCGGTGTCGAAGCGGGCATTGAGCACGGCGAACAGCAGCGCAGTGATGCCTTCGGGACTGGGGGTATCGAGCTCGGCACCACCCCTGGCCAGCTCCTGCGCGCAGCCTGCGCAGCCTTCGCGCGCCGCCAGCTGCAAAGCGGTAAAGGCCCCCGGCGGCCGCCACTGCGGGCGGGGTTCGGCGGTGGTGGTGCGCGCCCAGTTGCGCAGCGCCGAAAGCACGTTCGGATTGGCGCCGGATTCCAGCAGCAGGCGCACCATCTGCGGCTGGCTCTGCGAGGAAGCCCACATCAGCGCCGTCTGGCCGCGCCAGGACTCCACGGCGTTCACATCGGCGCCGGCCTTGATCAGCACGCGGGCCGCTTCCACCTTGTCCGTGCGAGCCACGGTCATCAGTACCGTCTCGCCCTCGTCGTTGGCGGTGTTGGCATCGGCGCCGGCCTTCAGCAGCGCGCTGAGGATCTCGGCATCGCCGCGAATGGCCGCCTCCTGCATGGGCGTGGAGCCGTAATCGTTGCGGGCATTGACGTCGGCCCTGGCCTTGATGAGCCGCTTCACCAGCTCGAGCTGGCCATGGTGGGCAGCCCAGTGCAGTGCCGTGGTGCCGTCGGAAGTGGTGGCGCGCACGTTGGCGCCTTTCTTGATCAGCTGCAGTGCAGCCGCAGGATCATTGCGGCGCGCCGCATCCAGCAACTCCGGTACGGCAGCGGGTGCCAGCGCGGGCAACAGCGCCAGCAGCAGGGCCGCGGCCAGCACCACGAGCAGACGGCCGCGCACGGCGGGCATCAGTCCAGCATGTTGCTTCACCCTCAGACCTCGGTGAACTTCAGCGTGCTGTCGCCAAAGCTCTCCATGGGCACGCCGATGCGATCCAGGATTGTCAGGTGCATGTTGGCAATGGGCGTCTTGTCGGGGTAGCGCAGGTGCCGGTTGCCCTTCAGCTTGCCGGCGCCGCCGCCGACGATGGCCATGGGCAGCGGGAAGTGGTTGTGCGCATTGCTGTCGCTCATGTTGCTGCCGAACACCAGCATGGAGTTGTCGAGCATGTTGCCCTCCCCATCCGGGATCGACTGCAGCTTGGCGCAGAACTTCGCGAACTCGCCCGTGTTCCAGGCCTGCACCTTGGCCAGGTTGGCCAGCTTGCCCGGGTTGTTCGCGTGGTGCGACAGCGGGTGGAAGGCATCGGCGATGTTGATGAAGTTGTAGGGCTGGTTGCTGACCTCGGCGGCCATCATGAAGCTCACCACGCGCGTGAGGTTCGCCTGGTAGGCCAGCGCGATCAGGTCGAACATCAGGCGCATGTGCTCATCGAAGCGCGAGGGAATGCCCGCCGGTGCGTCCGGCAGTTCCACGCCCGAAAGATCACGGCCCTCCAGCTGCTGCACGCGGCGCTCGATTTCGCGCACGGTGCCGAGGTAGTCATCCAGTGCCACCTGGTCGCGTGCACCCAGGCTGCGGCGCAGGTCACCGGCCTCGCGCGACACCAGGTCGAGGATGCTGCGGCTCTCGCGCGCCAGCCGCACGCGCTCGTCGGCCGTGTCACCGGCACCGAAGAGCTGCTGGAACAGCTTGCGCGGATTGTGCTCCATGGGCAGCGGCGTCGACGGGTCGCGGAAGGAGATGGTCTTGCCGTAGCTGCAGCCATAGTTGCGGTCGCAGGAGCCCTCGCCGCCCCGCTCCTCCGTGCCCACCTCAAGCGAGGGCAATGGCGTGTCCTGGCCGATGTGCTGGGCCACGATCTGGTCCACGGTGACGCCGCCATAGGGGTCATGGCTGATGCGCGGTGGCACGCAAGAGAGCCAGGTGCCCGGCGTGATGGCGTGCACCGGCGCGGCAATGGCCGACTTGTTCTCCATGCCGCTGATCACCGTCAGCTGCTGCTGGAAGGGCTTCAGCGGCGCGATGATGGGCGGCAGGTCGAAATTCGGGCCTTCCTTCTGCGGGGTCCACTGGTTCATCACCGCGCCATGCGGGAAGTACACGAAGGCCATGCGCAGCCGCCTGGCGGCCGCGGTGCTGGCCAGCGCCGTGGAGGCGGGAATCATGGCATCCAGCAGCGGCAGCGACAGGGCGTAACCGGCTCCCTTCAGCAGCGTGCGGCGTGACAAGTGCTTTTTCGTGATGAACATGGCCTACCTCGTTGTCGCGGCGTCGGTTGCCCGGACACCCATGCCTGGCGCCGTCGCCTGGGCAGTCACGGCTGCCGGTTTCTCCTCCGGCATCCGGTCATACAGGAACACATCGCTGTTGACGATTCCCAGCACCAGGGCCGAGAACCTGTAGTCGTCCTTCGCCGCGTCGCGCACCAGTTTGCGCAGCAACGGCATGTCGTAGTATTGCACCGGCCGGCCCAGCGCGTAGACCAGCAGGTTTTCCGTCAGGGTCTGCACGAACAGGTCCGGACGGCCTACCAGGTAATCGCGCAGCGCCGCCACGCCATCCACCGCGGTACCGTCGGAAAGCCTGCCGGCCGCGTCGATGCGATCACCCGCGTCGATGTCCTTCACGCGCCACTGCCCCACCGCGTTGTAGTTCTCCAGCGAGAGGCCCACCGGATCGATCACGTCGTGACAGCTGGCACAGCCCTTCACTGAGCGGTGCTGCTCCAGGCGCAGTCGCACCGTCAGCTGCTCGCCCCCTTCCTCGCTTTCCGGGAACTGTTCCACGCCAGGAGGCGGCGCCGCCGGCGGCGTGCCCATCAGGTGTTCCAGCACCCACGCGCCGCGCACCACCGGGGAAGTGCGGTTGGCATAGGAGGTGGTCATCAGGATGGCGCCCTTGCCCAGCAGGCCGCGCCGGTGGTCTTCCTTCAGCTGCACCTTGCGGAAGGCGCCGCCGCGCACGCCGGGAATGTCGTAGTGGACGGCCAGACGCTCGTTGATGAAGGTCCAGTCGGCGGTCAGCAGGTCGTTGACGTTGCGGTCCCCGGCGAACACGCTTTCGACGAACTGGAACAGCTCCTCCTTGAAGGCGGGGACGAGGTCTGCGGTGAAGTCCGGGAACAGCAGCACGTCGGTATTGACGATGTCCAGGCCGTCGAGGTTGAGCCAGCGCGCCGAGAATCCGCGCATCATCGTGCGGCTGCGCGGGTCACGCAGCATGCGGCGCACCTCCGCCTGCAGCACGGATTTGTCCTTCAGGCGACCGGCGGCCGCCAGGTCGATCAGCCGCTCATCCGGTGGACCACTCCACAGGAAGAACGACAGGCGCGAGGCCAGGTCGAGGTCCTGGATGCGGAACACCTCGCCGGGTTTGGCGCCAGGCGGCGGCGTGTGCGCGCGGTAGAGGAAGCGCGGGCTGGACAGGATGGCCATCACGCCCTTCTGGATGCCGTCGTCGAAGGTGCCGGACTTGCGCCCGTCCTCGTAGAAGGCCATCGCGCCGGCGATGTCCGTATCGCCCACAGGACGACGGAACGCGCGCTTGGCCAGCGTCAGCAGGATCTTGCGTGCGCAGCCCGGCTCCTCGGCGGCACTGGCCGGCTGGCAGACGAACAGCTTGCGCCGGCTCGCTGTGTCGCTCACTCCCGACTTGCTGAGCGGACCCTTGATCTCGACATTGCTCACCCGATAGCCGTCGGAGAACGCCGCACCACTGTGGTTCTGCGACATGCCGCTCACCGGATTGAAGGCATGCAGGATGTCCAGGTGCTCGGCGGCGGTCTTCTGCTTGAAGGTGACGCCCACGCGATGCGTGCCCGCCGTGGCCTTGAAGCGGATGTTCTTGAAGCGGTTGTCGATGGCCGCAATGCCCACCGCCTGTTTCTGGTCGATGGCTTCCAGGTCATCCTCGCCACCCAGGTCGGCCTGGAACACACGGTCGCCGTCGAGTGTGACGATCAGCGTGCGCTGGTCGGCCACGCCCCATACATAACCACCGCCCACCAGCCCGCTGATGGTGACCTCGTACTCGCCATCCACCGGGAAGTCGTGGTCGATGTGCAGGCCGCCACGCGTACCCAGCGGCAGGCCCTCATGGTTGATGTACTGCTGGGCCGCAAGGTTGCCCGGATACATGCGGCCGGTGACGCGCGCGCGGGGGTTGCCCACCGCCTGCACGCTGATCTCGCGCGCGGCGGCCAGGTACTGTTCGAGGAAAGACGGCGTGACCTTCAACACTTCGGCCACGTTGTCGAAGCCATGCGAATGGTCGTCGCGTGGCAGCAGGGCCTCCGCGTCCACCTGGATATCCAGCAGCTCGCGGATGGCGTTGCTGTATTCGCGCCGGTTCAACCGGTGCAGCATCACCGAGCCGGGATTCACATTGCCCTCGACAGTGCGGTCGAGGGCGGTCTCCAGGGAACGGATGATGGCGGCGCGCTGCGCCGCCGGCGGCTGCGGATTGGTGGACGGGGGCATCAGGGCGCCACGGAGCTTGCGCACGACCTCTTCCCACACCTCCCCGTCGGCGGCGAGGTCCTTGTGGTCCAGCACGTCCAGCGCCAGCTCGCCCGCCCAGTCGGTGGAGTTATGGCAATCGCTGCAGTACTGGTCCAGGAATGCCCAGTCCTTGTCCTGCAATGCCACCGGCACATGGCCAGCCCCGGCCGCCGCAGCCACTGCCGGCAGGCCCAGGAGCAGCGCGCATGCCACGCCCACGCGGCGTGTCACTGAGGCCGCCAGGGTCATCAGCCCTGCCCGCTGCTGCTGCCGTGCATCTGTCATTCCGCGCTACCCCGCCTCGTTGCCCATCTGATGTGCAGCGCAGCAACCATTGGCTGCGCACCTGTCTGTATAGACAGCGGATTGTAGGGAAAGTTGTGCCGGGGAGGACGTGAAACACCAGCAGAATCAGGGCCCCCCGCCGGAGCGCAGCGTCAACGTCAGCGCGCGGTGCGGGCTGGCACCAGTTCCGGCCGCTGCCGCGGAGCGTCGGGACCCGGAAAATCCGCCGGCACGGGCTGGGTCACCTTGCCCGTCGCCGCCCATTCGGTGCCACGCTGGAAGGTGACCACAAAATCCACCGCGCTCATCGCCGGCAAGTCATGGCCCAGGGTTGAATGGAAAATCCGGCCCTTGCCGAACTCCAGGACCATCAGCTGGGGCTCATCCCGTCCGCTGCCCGCGTTGCCCGGATCAGAGAAGGCGGAAGCCAGCACCGTCATGTTGCGGCCCGGGCCCCGCAGGTGCGCATACAGCTCATCCCCGGCGTGCATCCACACGGGGGGAAGTCCGGCGGTGATGGGATGGTCGGCCCGGACGGTGATGCGGAAAGGCAGGCGGCGTCCATGGCTGCCGGTCGGGCCGGGGGCCGGATCCGACACCAGCTGGCCTTCGCGCAGGTACCAGTACGGGCCGGCTGCCGATCCACGGTTGCGCCAGCCGCCAATGCCGATCATTTCGTTGAAGGCCGGCCATGCGGGGAAGGCGTTGTCGGCGGCATGCAGCACGACCAGGCCACCGCCCTCGCGCATGTAGCGCTCGAAGGCGCCCATCAGCGGCGCGGGCCAGCGGCCATCTGGCGCATCGTAGTTGAGGACCACCGCGGCGTAGCGGCTGAAGTCAGGCCGGAAGCTGCTGAAGTCGCCTTCTTCCGGCGGCGCGGTGACAACCTCCACTTCAAACAGGCCGGTGGCGTCGAGCATGCGCTGCAATGCCGGCGTGGCAGCCTGCCAGTCGTGCCAGGGATTGCTCTCGCCGTCGAGGATCATCACACGCACGGGTGGTGCTGCACCGGCGACGGTGGCGCAGGACGCACACAGAAGGAGCAGCAACGTGTGGAGTCTTGCGGTCATCCTTGCGCGAGCGTAGCGCAATTCGACCGGAAGATTGGTAGCGGGGGCAGGATTTGAACCTGCGACCTTCGGGTTATGAGCCCGACGAGCTGCCAGACTGCTCCACCCCGCACCAGTAGGGGGCGCGAATCTTAGCTCAATGCGCGCCAAATGGAAGGATTATTTCCTTGGGGGCGGCGGCTTCAGCCGCCCGGAATCACATAACGGCACAGTGCCAGCAACTGCCCCGGGAAGATGCCCAGCGCCAGCACGGCCACGGCGTTGATGGCGAGCACCGCCTTCACCGCGCCTGCCTGTCCCATCGCAGGCTGCTCGCCCGGGGACTCGAAGTACATCAGCCAGATGATCCGCAGGTAGTAGAACGCCCCGATCACCGAGGCCACCACGGCAACGATGGCATAGGCCAGCATGCCGCTGCCCAGCAGCGCCTCGATCACCTGCAGCTTGGCCCAGAAGCCCACGAAGGGCGGCACGCCGGCAGTGGAGAACATCACCACCGCCATGGCGCCGGCCAGCAGCGGGTCGCGCTGGTGCAATCCCTTGTAGTGCTCGAGCTCGTCGGCTTCGCAGCCGTCGCGGCTGGCCACCAGGATCACGGCGAATGCGGCTAACGTGGTGAGCACGTAGGCCAGCGTGTAGAACAGCGCCGCGCTGTAGCCGGCATCGGTGCCGGTGGCGAAGCCGAACAGCAGGAACCCCACGTTGCCAATGGCCGAGTAGGCAAGCAGGCGAGTGAGGCTGGTCTGCGCGACGGCGATCACGTTGCCGGCCACCACCGACAGCACGGCTAGCGCGCCGAGCATCTGGCCCCACTCGGCGCTCTGCCCCGCCATGCCCTCGGCCATCAGGCGGAAAGCCAGTGCGAACGAGCCCACCTTCGATACCGTGGCCACCAGCATCGCCGACGCCGTGGGTGCGCCCTGGTACACATCAGGCGCCCACATGTGGAATGGCACCGCGCCGAACTTGAAGGCAATCGCCACCACCACGAAGGCCACTGCCAGTATGTAGCCCAGGCCCGGATCCTCGCCCAGCCGTGCCGACAGTGCGCCCAGTTCCAGCGTGCCGGTCATGCCATACAGCACCGACATGCCGAACAGCAGCACGCCGGAAGCCAGCGCGCCCAGCACGAAATATTTGATGGCCGCCTCGGCGGCTACGCCGGACTCCCGATCGAAGGCCACCAGCGCATAAAGCGACAGCGACAGCAGCTCCAGGCCGATGTAGATGCTCAGCAGGTGGGGCGCCGAAGCCATCACCAGCACGCCCAGCAGCGCGCTCAGCGTGAGCACGTAGTACTCGCCCTTCATCAGCCCGCGCCGCGCCAGGTAGTTGCGGCTGTAGAACAGCGCCATCGCGGTGAAGACGAAGGCACACACTTTCAGCAATGCGCTCACCCGGTCGGCCACGTACAGGCCATCGAACACCACGTGGCGCGCATCAATGCCCTGCCGCCAGGTGAGCACCGCACCCACCAGCAGCACCGCCAGCGTGAAGGTGGCCGTGCGGCCGGTGTTCCTGCCGGCGATGAACAGGTCGAACAGCAGCACCACGCAGATGCCCGCGGTGAGGTAGATCTCGGGCAGGCCCAGGGCCAGCTCGCTGGAGGAGAAAGGCGTCATAGCTTGGTACCCAGG
Source organism: Pseudomonadota bacterium (assembly GCA_030852845.1). GTDB lineage: Bacteria > Pseudomonadota > Gammaproteobacteria > Steroidobacterales > Steroidobacteraceae > ZC4RG30. The sequence goes on along the minus strand of JALYWF010000128.1, from coordinate 18,166 downwards.
ATCTGCTGGGTGAGTTGTTCGATGGTCCCGCGCATCACGTCCAGCAGCGGCGCCGGCCACAGGCCGAGCAGCAGCACTGCCACCGCGAGCATCGCCAGGACCAGGAATTCACGGCCGTCGATGTCCTTCATCTCGGCCACGTGGTGGTTGGCCACGGCGCCGAAGATGGTGCGCTTCACCAGCCACAGGGTGTAGGCAGCACCCAGGATCAGCGTCAGCGCGGCCAGCGCGGCGTACCAGAAGTTGGCCTTGAAGGCGGCCAGCACAACCAGGAACTCGCCCACGAAGCCCGAGGTGCCCGGCAAGCCGGCATTGGCCATGGCGAAGAACACCGCGAAGGCGCCGAACACCGGCATGGTGTTGATCACGCCCCCATAGGCGCTGATCTCGCGGCTGTGCACGCGGTCATACATCACCCCCACGCACAGGAACATGGCACCGGAGATCAGGCCGTGGGAGATCATCTGCACCATGGCACCGTCCAAGCCCATGCCCGCCCCTGCAGTCGAACCGGTGGCGCCGACGATGTCGTAGGCCAGCACCGCGCCGAGCGTGACGAAGCCCATGTGTGCGATGGATGAATAGGCGATCAGCTTCTTCATGTCCTGCTGCACCAGGGCCACGAAGCCGATGTACACCACGGCGATCAGCGACAGGGAGATGATCAGCCAGTCCAGTTCGCGGCCGGCATCCGGCGCGATGGGAAGTGCGAACCGAAGCAGGCCGTAACCGCCCATCTTCAGCATGATGGCTGCCAGCACCACGGAGCCGCCGGTGGGGGCCTCCACGTGCGCATCAGGCAACCAGGTATGCACCGGCCACATGGGCACCTTCACCGCGAAGGCCGCCAGGAAGGCCAGGAAAATCCAGCGCTGCTCGGTGAGCGAGAGCTTCAGCGCCTGCAGCACGCCGATGTCGTATTCGCCGGCCTGCAGGTACATGTAGATCAGCGCCACCAGCATGAACACCGACCCGAGGAAGGTGTACAGGAAGAACTTGATGGTGGCGTAGATGCGCCTTGGGCCGCCCCAGATGCCGATGATCAGGAACATCGGGATCAGCATGGCTTCCCAGAAGAAGTAGAACAGCAGCGCGTCCATGGCCGAGAACACGCCGATCATCAGGCCTTCCATGATGAGGAAGGCGGCCAGGTACTGCGCGACACGCTTCGTCACCGAATTCCACGCGGCAACCACCACCGGCACGGTGATGAAGGCGGTCAGCACGATCAGTGGCAGCGCCAGCCCGTCCACGCCCAGGTGGTAGTCCGCATTGAAGGAGGGAATCCACGGCAGCCGCTGCTGGAACTGGAAGGCGGCAGTGGCGCCATCGAAGCCGGCGTACAGCGGAATGCTGAAGCCCAGCGTGGCCAGCGCCGTGACCAGTGCAACCCAGCGTGCCGCAGCCACGCGCTGCTCACCCAGCGCCAGCAGTACCACGCCGCCTGCAATGGGCAGCCAGATCAGGATGGAAAGGAGGATGTCGTTCATGTCGGCCTAGCGCGCCACCAGGTACCAGCCCAGCAACACTGCCAGGCCGATCACCATCCAGAAGGCATAGGTATAGAGGAATCCGGTCTGCACGCGGCGGGCAATGCCTGCCACCCACTTCACGGTGAAGGCCGAGCCGTTCACCAGCGCGCCATCGATCACCGCCTGGTCACCGGCCTTCCACAGTACCGTGCCCAGCAGGCGCGAGAGCCGCGCGATCACGTTCTCGTTGAACCAGTCGAAGTAGTACTTGTTGTTCAGCAGTGTCACCAGCGGCTGCAGCTTCGTGGCGAACACGCCCGGCAGGCCCGGACGTTTGAGGTACAGGAACCAGGCCGCGACGACACCGGCAGCCGCCAGCCAGAACGGCAGGGTGAGGAATCCGTGCAGGGCCATGCTGCCCGGGTGCGCGGCGTGCTCAGCCACGTGATGCATGGCCTCGTGCCCGGGGGCCATGAAGATCGCGTTGCCGAAGAAGTCCCCGGCCAGCATGGGCGCGATGGTCAGGCCACCGATCACCAGCGAGGGGATGGCCAGCAGCACCAGCGGCACCCACACCACGGCGGGGCTCTCGTGGGGCTCGGTGGCATGTCCATGGGCATCACCATGGCCGTGGGCATCGTGGGCGTGCCCGTCGTGCGCGGCATGGCCATGGTCATCATGGGCGGCATGCGCATCGTGCTCGCCCGGGAAGGGCTTGTTGCGGAAGCGCTCGGGCCCGTGGAACACCAGGAAGTACATGCGGAAGCTGTAGAAGGCGGTGATGAACACACCGGCCAGCACCGCGAAGGTGGCATAGCCGGAAGCCCAGCCCAGGTCGCTGTGCTCCACCGCAAGGATGATGCTGTCCTTGGAGTAGAAGCCCGACAGGAACGGCGTGCCGATCAGCGCCAGCGAGCCAATCAGCGAGGTGATCCAGGTGATCTTCATGTACTTGCTGAGGCCACCCATGTTGCGGATGTCCTGGTCGTGGTGCATGCCGATGATCACGCTGCCGGCGGCCAGGAACAGCAGGGCCTTGAAGAAGGCATGGGTCATCAGGTGGAACACGCCGGCCGAGTAGGCCGAGGCGCCCAGCGCCACCGTCATGTAGCCCAGCTGCGAGAGCGTGGAATAGGCCACCACGCGCTTGATGTCGTTCTGCACGATGCCCAGCAGGCCCATGAACAGCGCCGTGGTGGCGCCGATCACCAGGATGAACTGCAGCGCCGCCTCCGAGCCCTCGAACAGCGGCGACATGCGCGCCACCATGAAGATGCCGGCGGTCACCATGGTGGCCGCATGGATCAGTGCCGATATCGGGGTCGGACCTTCCATGGAGTCTGGCAGCCACACGTGCAGCGGCACCTGCGCCGACTTGCCCATGGCGCCGATGAAAAGGCAGATGCAGATCATCGTGAGGGCATTCCAGCCCTCCCCGCCCAGGATGAAGAAATTCTGGCCGGCAATGCGCTCCACCGCCGCAAAGGCATCGGTGTATTGCAGCGATCCGGTGAAATACACCACCCCGGCAATGCCCAGCAGGAAGCCGAAATCACCCACGCGGTTGACCAGGAAGGCTTTCATGTTGGCGAAGATGGCGGTCGGCCGCGTGTACCAGAAGCCAATCAGCAGGTAGGAAACCAGGCCCACCGCCTCCCAGCCGAAGAACAACTGCAGGAAGTTGTTGGCCATCACCAGCATCAACATGGCGAAGGTGAACAGGCTGATGTAGCTGAAGAAGCGCTTGAAGCCCGGGTCGTCCTGCATGTAGCCGATGGTGTAGATGTGCACGCACAGCGATACGAAGGTCACCACCGCCATCATCATCGCGGTGAGCGGATCGACCAGGAAGCCAATCTCCATGCGGATGCCGTCGCTCACCAGCCAGGTGTAGACGGACTCGTTGAACACCGGGGCGCCGTCAAAGGCAATCTGCTTGAGCACCACCAGCGACAGCACGCAGGACATCGCCACGCCGCCAATGGTCACACCGGCGGCGGCGGCGCGCGGGATCCAGCGCCCGCCCAGGCCGGCCACGATGGCGGCCAGCAGCGGCAGCAGCGGGATCCACAGCAGCAGAGTCGGATTCAGGCCCACGTCATCAACCCTTCAGCGTTCCGATGTCGGTCACGTTGATGCTGTTCTTCTTGCGGAACAGCACCACCAGGATGGCAAGGCCAATCGCCGCCTCGGCTGCCGCCACCGTCAGCACGAAGAACACGAACACCTGGCCATCGATGTTGCCCAGGTAGCGCGAGAAGGCCACGAAGTTGATGTTGGCGGCCAGCAGCAGCAGCTCCACGCACATCAGCAGCAGGATCAGGTTCCTGCGGTTGATGAAGATGCCAGCCACCGCGATGACGAACAGCAGCCCGGACAGGGTCAGCACATGCTGCAGGGTGATCATTCGGGCTTCTCCGCCGGCATCTTCAGCACGCGCACGCGGTCCTCGCGCCGCACTGCGACCTGCGCGCCGATGTCCTGCACCTTCAGGCCCTGGCGATGGCGCATGGTCAGCACGATGGCGGCGATGATGGCCACCAGCAGCAGCACGGCGGCCAGTTCGAAGGGATACAGGTATTTCGTGTAGATGGCCGCGCCCAGCTCGGTGGTGTTGCTGGTGCCCGGAGCAGCAGGGGCGAAGCCGCCCTGCATGTCGAGGTTGCCGCCCAGGCCCTTGGCCACCACCAGCAGGATGATCTCCACGCCCACCACCAGGGCGGTGGCGACGCCGAGCGCCAGGTGCCCGGCATTGCCCTTGCGCATGGCCTCGATGTCGATGTCGAGCATCATCACCACGAACAGGAACAGCACCATCACGGCGCCCACGTAGACCAGCACCAGCACGATGGCGAGGAACTCGGCCTCCAGCAGCAGCCAGATGGCGGCCGCCGAAAAGAAAGTGACTACCAGGCACAGCGCGCTGTGCACCGGGTTCCTGAGGGCGATCACGCCCAGTGCCGAGGCCAGCAGCACCAGCGAGAAGGCGTAGAACAGGATCTGGACCAGCAAGCGACTCCCCTTCCCTTCAGCGGTACTTCGCGTCCGCGGCCTTGTCGGCGTTGATCATGGCCTCGTAGCGCTCGCCCACGGCCAGCAGCTTGTCCTTGGTCATGATGTTCTCGCCCGGATGCTCCATGTGGAACTCGTGGATGCGCGTCTCCACGATGGCATCCACCGGGCAGGCTTCCTCGCACAGGCCGCAGTAGATGCACTTGAACAGGTCTATGTCGTAGCGCGTGGTGCGGCGCGTGCCATCGGCACTGACATCGGAGTCGATGGTGATGGCCAGCGCCGGGCACACGGCCTCGCACAGCTTGCAAGCGATGCAGCGCTCCTCGCCATTGGGATAGCGGCGCAGCGCGTGCAGGCCGCGGTAGCGCACGGACTGCGGCGTCTTCTCGTCCGGGTATTCGAGCGTGACCTTGCGGCGCCACAGGGTGCCCCAGGTCACGCGCATGCCGGCCAGGAGCTCCGACAGCGTGAAGGTCTTGATGAAGCTGGAAACGGACATCAGGGGCTCCACGGTCCGATCTTGAAGTAGGCCATCAGCATCTCGGCAAAGATCCACACGATGGTCACCGGGATCAGCGCCTTCCAGCCCAGCCGCATGATCTGGTCATAGCGGTAGCGCGGGAAGGTGGCACGCAGCCAGAGGAACAGGCACAGGAAGAGGAAGATCTTCAGCGCGAGCCAGTGTGTGCCGTCGTTCAGCAGCATGCCCAGTACCGGCACCTGGAACAGCGCGGCATCCGGCGCCAGGTAACCGTGCAGCGGGCTCTGCCAGCCGCCGAAGAAGAACACCGCGGTCAGCGCCGCGATCAGGATCATGTTGGCGTATTCGGCGAGGAAGAACATCGCGAATCCGGCGCCGGAATATTCCACATGGAAGCCGGCCACGATTTCCGACTCGCCCTCGGCCACGTCGAAGGGTGCGCGGTTGGTTTCGGCCACGCCGGAGATGAAATACACCACGAATAGCGGGAACAGCCAGAACCAGTTCCAGGACAGGAAGCCGCCCGACTGCTGCTCCACGATGGTGCCGAGGTTCAGGCTGCCGGCGGCCATCAGCACGCCCACCAGCGCAAAGCCCATCGCGATCTCGTAGGCGACGATCTGCGCCGCCGAGCGCATGGCGCCGAGGAAGGCGTATTTGGAGTTCGATGCCCAGCCGGCCAGGATCACCCCGTACACACCCACGGAAGTAAGCGAGAGGATGTAGAGCATGCCCGCGTCGATGTCTGCGATGGCAAAGCCAGGCGCCACGGGCACCGCTGCCCACAGCGCAAACGCCGGGATCAGCGTGATGGCCGGTGCCAGCCGGAACAGCACGCCATTGGCATGCTTCGGCACCACGATTTCCTTGATCAGCAGCTTGATCACGTCGGCGAAGGGCTGGCCGAAGCCCGGCAGGATGCCCAGCAGACGCACGCGGTTCGGACCCTTGCGCACCTGCATCCAGCCGATGAGCTTGCGCTCCCACAGCGTCAGGTAGGCGACACACAGGATGAGGACGATGGTAAGTGCCACGATCCACACCGTGGAGTGGATGAACCCCGGCAGACTGTCCCAGAACTCCAGCATGCTCAGGTCCCCGCCTCGCCGTACACGCGCCGGTGCGCGCGGGCCTCACGCGTGCGCTGCAGCGCCACGGCGCGGCGCACGATGCCGTCGCTCTGGTACATCGGCACGTCGGTGACGGTGACTGGCCCCTCGGCCTGCGGCACCATGCCGGCCGCCACCGCGGGCAGTGGACGCGCATTGCGCTCCACCAGCACGCGCAGCGCATCGCGCACCTCTTCGGAAGACATCGCATCGAAGCCCGGCAGGTCGAGCAGGTTGCCCAGCACGCGCAGCACCTTCCAGCCCGGACGCGCCTCGCCCACGGGTTGCGCCGCGCCGGGAAAGCTCTGCCACTGGCCTTCGAGGTTCACGTAGGTGCCGGAGGTCTCGGCGAAGGTGCCGATGGGCAGCAGCACCTTGGCGACAGACTTCAATTCATCGCTGACATATGGCGAGGCAGCCACGACGAATCGCGCGCCACGCAGTATCTCCAGCGCCCGTGGATGCAGGGCATCCTGGGGCTCCATGTCCCACAGCAGGTAGGTATCGAGCGGGCTGGACAGCATGGCGCCGGCCGTGAGGCCGCTGCGCGCACGCGGCACGCCGCCGGCGGCGCGATGCGGCAGCACACCGGCCAGGTGCGCACCGGCGGCATTGCCGCCCTCGGCGAGCACGCCAACCTGTGCACCCGTGGCTTCCGCCAGCCGGAGCACGGCTGCACGCAGCGCGGAATACTGGGGATGACGCAACGCCAGCGCGCCCAGCCAGATGGCCTTGCGCTGCGCGCCGCGCAGCTGCTCGACGATGTCGCGATGCCGGTCGGTGATGGAGGCGGTGGCCACGCCTACCGGATCCCTGCCCGCCACGGACAGCAACGCATTCAGTTGCGCCAGCTGGGCGGCCGGGGCCTCAACCAGCTGCGCCGCCACCGGGAAGAGGTATTCGAACTGCGCCGGATTGAGGAAGCTCACCTTGCAACCAGCCACCGCTGCCTTGCGAACGCGGTGCGCGAGCATTGGCAGTTCGCGCCGCAGGTTCGAGCCCACTACCAGCAGTGACTGCAGCGATTCGACGTCTGCGATGGTGCCGCCCAGGGAAGGCAGCGCCGGATCGGCGGCGTCGGAAGCAAAATCCAGCTGCCGCAGGCGGTGGTCGATATTGATGGTGCCCAGGCCCTCGGCCAGCTGGCCCAGCAGCGAGTATTCCTCGATCGTCGAGGATGCACCCGCCAGCACGCCGAGCTGCCCGCCTGCGGATTCCTTCAGGCCCTTCACGGCAGCTTCGAGCGCCGACTGCCAGTCAGTCTCCAGCCACACGCCATCCGCATCGCGCACCATCGGCCGCCGCAGCCGGTCAGGGCTGTAGATGCCTTCGTAGGAGTAACGGTCGCGGTCGGCGATCCAGCACTCGTTGATGGCCTCGTTCTGGCGCGGCACCACGCGCATCAGCCGGCCACGCAGCACGTGGCCGTAGAGATTGGTGCCGAGGCCGTCATGCGGCGACACCAGCGGCACCTGCGTCATTTCCCACGCGCGTGCGCGGTAGCGGAACGGCTTGTTGTTCAGCGCGCCCACCGGGCACAGGTCGATGATGTTGCCGGAGAGCTCGTGGTCGACGCTCTTCTCGACATAGGTGCCGATCTCGTTGTTCTCGCCGCGGTTGCTGGTGCCGAGTTCAGGGAACCCGGCAACGTCCTGCCCGAAGCGCACACAGCGCGTGCAGTGGATGCAGCGCGTCATGTCGGTGGAAACCAGCGGCCCCAGGTTCTTGTCCTTCACCACCCGCTTGCGCTCGGTGAAGCGCGACACGTCGCGGCCATAGCCCATGGCCAGGTCCTGCAACTCGCACTCGCCGCCCTGGTCGCAGATGGGGCAATCGAGCGGATGGTTGATCAGCAGGAATTCCATTACCGACTTCTGCGCGGCGATGGCCCGGGCAGAGCGGGTATGCACCACCATGCCGTCCATCACAGGGGTGGCGCAGGCAGGCATGGGCTTGGGCGCCTTCTCCACCTCGACCAGGCACATGCGGCAGTTGGCCGCCACGGGCAGCTTGTCGTGGTAGCAGAAGCGCGGCACGTAAACGCCGTTCGCGTCGGTGACGCGGATCAGCATCTCGCCCTTCTTCGCCTGCACCGCGACGCCGTCGACAGTGACGGTGACCGTGTCACTCACGGGGGCAACCGGAGGCGCGGCGCTCATGCGGCCTCCCGGGTGGCGGTCACGATGCTGCGGCCGCCATGGTCGATCATGTATTCAAATTCGTGCCGGTAATGCTTGATGAAGCTCTGCACCGGCCAGGCCGCTGCATCGCCCAGCGCACAGATCGTGTGGCCTTCGATCTTGTTGGCCACCTGCACCAGCAGGTCGATGTCCTCGCGGCGGCCCTGCCCGGCCATGATGCGCCGGAGCATGCGGTTGAGCCAGCCGGTGCCCTCGCGGCAGGGCGTGCACTGGCCACAGGACTCGGACATGTAGAAGCGCGACAGGCGCTCCAGCACCCGCACCATGCAGGTGGTCTCGTCCATCACGATCACGGCGGCCGAGCCGATGGCGGAACCGGCGGCCTTCACCGAGTCGTAGTCCATGTTGGTCTTCATCATGATGTCGCCGGGCACCACGGGCACCGACGAACCACCGGGGATCACGGCCTTGATCTTGCGCCCGCCCTTCATGCCGCCGGCAAGTTCGAGCAGGTCGGCAAAGGGAATGCCCATCGGCACCTCGATGTTGGCCGGCTTCGCCACGTGGCCCGACACCGAGAAGATCACCGTGCCGCCGGAGTTCGGCGGACCCAGCCCCGCAAACCACTCCGCGCCCTTGCGCAGGATGGTGGGCGTGGAGGCATAGCTCTGCGTGTTGTTGATGGTGGTCGGCTTGCCGTAGAGGCCGTAGTTGGCCGGGAACGGCGGCTTGAAGCGGGGCTTGCCTTGCTTGCCTTCCAGCGATTCGAGCAGCGCCGTCTCCTCGCCGCAGATGTAGGCGCCTGCGCCCACCGCACAGTAGATGTCGACATCGATGCCCGAGCCCTTGATGTTCCGGCCCAGCAGGCCAGCGTCATAGGCTTCTTTCAGCGCCGCCTCGAAACGAGGCACCGGCTCGCCCAGGAACTCGCCGCGGATGTAGTTGTAGCCCACCGTGGCGCCCATGGCGTAACAGCCGATGGCCATGCCCTCGATCAGCTGGTGCGGGTTGAAGCGCAGGATGTCGCGATCGTGGCAGGTACCGGGCTCGGATTCGTCGGAGTTGCACACGGCATATTTCTGGCCCGGTGCGTTGCGCGGCATGAAGCTCCACTTCACGCCGGTGGGGAAACCCGCCCCGCCGCGGCCGCGCAGGCCCGAGGCCTTCACCGTCTCGATGATGGTCTCGCGCGGGGTCTTCTCGGCGAGGATCTTCTCCCAGGCCTCGTAGCCGCCCACCTTGCGGTAGTTTTCCAGCTTCCACGACTCAGGGTGCTTCAGTGCCTCGAAGCACACCAGGTTCATCTTGTCGTCCCACTTGCCCATGCTTATTTCAGCTTGTCCAGCACTTCATCGACCTTCGCAGGCGTGAGGTACTCGTGATAGACGTGATCGACCATCATCATCGGCGCGCCCGTACAGGCGGCCAGGCACTCCTCCTCGCGCTTGAGGAAGATGCGGCCGTCCGCCGTGCTCTCGCCGGTGGCGATGCCCAGCTTCTTCTCGATGTAGGTGACGATGTCGTCGGCGCCGTTGAGCATGCAGGAGATGTTCGTGCACACGCTCACGTGGTGCCGGCCGCAGGGATGCGTCTCGAACATCGAATAGAACGTGGCCACCTCGTACACCTGGATAGGCGGCAGCTTCAGGTATTCGGCCACCGCGTCCATCAGGTCGGGCGTGAGGAAGCCCTGGTTCTGCTCCTGCGCAAAGCGCAGCGCCGACAGCACCGCCGAGCGCTGCCGCCCCTCGGGGAAGCGCGCCACCCATTCGTCGATCTCGTGCCGCGTGTGCTCGTTCAGCAGCGCGGCCTTGCCGGTCACCGGAGTGCTCATCGGTCCACTTCCCCGAACACGATGTCCTGCGTGCCGATCACCGCCACCACATCGGCCAGCATGTGGCCCTCGACCATCTCGGGCAGCGCCGACAGGTGCGCGAAGCCCGGAGCCCGGCAGTGCAGGCGATAAGGCTTGTTCGCACCATCGGACACCAGGTAGATGCCGAACTCGCCCTTCGGGGCCTCGACCGCGGCGTAGGTCTCGCCGGCGGGCACCATGTAGCCCTCGGTGAAGAACTTGAAGTGGTGGATCAGCGATTCCATGTCGCCCTTCATCTCCTCGCGGCGCGGCGCGCGCACCTTGCGGTTGTCGAGCATCACCGGGCCTGGATTGGCGCGCAGCCAGGCCACGCACTGCTGGATGATGCGATTGGACTGGCGCATCTCCTCGACCCGCACCAGGTAGCGGTCGTAGCAGTCGCCATTCACGCCCACGGGGATGTCGAAGTCCATGTCGGCATAGACCTCGTAGGGCTGCTTCTTGCGCAGGTCCCAGGCAACGCCCGAGCCGCGCAGCATCGGGCCGGTGAAGCCCAGCTGCATGGCGCGCTCCGGCGGCACGACGCCGATGTTCACCGTGCGCTGCTTCCAGATCCGGTTGTCAGTCAGCAGCGTCTCGTATTCATCGACACAGGCCGGGAAGCGGCGCGTGAAGTCCTCGATGAAATCGAGCATCGAGCCCGAGCGTGCCACGTTGAGCTTGTCCACTTCTTTCTTCGAGCGCCAGCGCGAGGGCTGGTACTTCGGCATGGTGTCGGGCAGGTCACGGTGCACGCCGCCGGGGCGGTAGTAGTTGGCGTGCATGCGCGTGCCCGAGACCGCCTCGTAGCAGTCCATCAGGTCTTCGCGCTCGCGGAAGCAGAACAGGAACACGCTCATTGCACCGATGTCGAGGCCGTGCGCCCCCAGCCACATCAGGTGGTTCAGGATGCGGGTGACCTCGTCGAACATCGTGCGGATGTACTGCGCGCGCAGCGGCGGGGTGATGCCCAGCAGGCGCTCGATGGCCAGCACATAGGCGTGCTCGTTGCACATCATCGACACGTAGTCGAGCCGGTCCATGTAGGGAATGGACTGGTTGAAGGGCTTGGACTCCGCCAGCTTCTCGGTGCCCCGGTGCAGCAGGCCCACGTGCGGGTCGGCCTTCAGGATGGTCTCGCCGTCCATCTCGAGCACCAGGCGCAGCACGCCGTGCGCAGCCGGATGCTGCGGACCGAAGTTGAGCGTGAAATTGCGGATCTCTGCCATCAGCCAAGCCCCTTTATCTCGGGGTTGTAGCGTTCGTCGTCGCGGATCACGCGCGGCACCAGCGTGCGCGGCACGATCTGCACCGGCTCGTAGACCACGCGCTGCTTCGCCTCGTCGTAGCGCACCTCGACATTGCCGATCAGCGGGAAATCCTTGCGGAAGGGATGCCCGATGAAACCATAGTCGGTGAGGATGCGGCGCAGGTCCGGGTGCCCGGTGAACACGATGCCGTAGAGATCGAAGGCCTCGCGCTCGAACCAGTTGGCCGACGGCCAGATGCCGGTGAGCGTATCCAGCGCCGGTTCCTCGTCATCCGGGCAGAAGGCGCGCAGTGACAGGCGCGCGTTGTGCGTGATGGACAGCAGCTGCGACACCGCGGCGAAGCGCGGTCCCTGGTGCGGCCGCCCCTCCCCGCCCCGGTTCACCGCGCGACCGAAGCCGCTGCGCGTTGCGCTGACGGTGCGCCACTCATCCATGCCGTAGGTGCTGTAGTCCATGCCGGACAGGTCGACCAGCATCTCGAAGCCGATTTCGTCGCGCAGCACCGTGGATGCTGCGATGAGATCAGCAGCGGCCACGTCGTAAAGCAGTTCGCCCGTCAGCGACTCGCGTGCGACCAGCTGGCTGCCGAAACGCTCCGCGATGCGCGCGGCCAATCGCTCCCTGGCAGCGCTCATCGTGCCTGGACCCCGCCGGACATCACGCTGGTGCGCTGGATCTTCTTCTGCAGCTGGATGATGCCGTAGAGCAGCGCCTCGGCCGTGGGCGGACAACCGGGCACGTACACATCCACCGGCACGATGCGGTCGCAGCCGCGCACCACTGCATAGCTGTAGTGGTAGTAGCCGCCCCCATTGGCGCAGGAACCCATCGAGATCACCCAGCGCGGCTCGGGCATCTGGCCGTACACCTTGCGCAGCGCCGGGGCCATCTTGTTCACCAGCGTGCCGGCCACGATCATCACGTCGGACTGGCGCGGGCTGGGCCGGAACACCACACCGAAGCGGTCCAGGTCATAGCGCGAGGCGCCGGCATGCATCATTTCGACGGCGCAGCAGGCGAGGCCAAAGGTCATGGGCCAGAGCGAGCCGGTGCGCGCCCATGCGACCAGGTTGTCCACCTGCGTGGTCAGGAAGCCGCGCTGCGCAAAGGCCTGCGGATTCTCAGGTGGCAGTTCCACCTCTTCTAGTCCCACTCCAGCGCCCCTTTCTTCCATTCATAGATGAAGCCGATCACCAGGATCAGCAGGAAGATGCCCATTGCAACCAGTCCCAGGGTGCCGGTCTCGCTCATGGAAACGGCCCAGGGAAAGAGGAAGGCGATCTCCAGGTCGAAGACGATGAAGAGTATGGCGACCAGGTAGTAACGCACGTCGAAGCGGGCGCGGGTGTCTTCGAAGGCCTCGAAGCCGCACTCGTAGGCGGAAAGCTTCTCAGGATCGCCGCGATGGCGCACACCCAGCCGGCCGAACAGGTTGCCCAGGCCCAGCAATGCCACCGCGAGGCCCGTGGCCACGCCGAGGAATATCAGTACGGGTAGATAATTGGCGAGCATCGCGCGTCCACAACAAAACGGGGCTGTCGTCCCGTCACCCGGAAGAGACGCCGCCCCGCGACCATTCCGGATTGTATCAAACCATGCAGATTGATGGTGCCGACGAGGAGATTCGAACTCCTACACCTTGCGGCGCTAGCCCCTCAAGCTAGTGTGTCTACCAATTCCACCACGTCGGCAAAACAATCTGTTCCTACTCGGCAGGAGGTGCCTGGGGCACCGGCGCCGTATCTGCTGGAGGTGCCGTGGCCTGGGGCACATCGGCAGGCGCCTGGGGCACGGCCGGCACGTCGCTGTCCGCAGCCTCGGTGGCGAGCCGTTCCAGCTCGCTTTGCGGAGCAGCGGCGCGCGTGCCCATGTAGGCCAGCGTGAGGCTGGTCACCATGAACACGGTGGCCAGCACCGCAGTGGCACGCGATAGCGCCGTGGTGGCACCCCGCGCGCCGAACACGGTGCCGGAGGCGCCCGCGCCGAAACCCGCACCGGCATCAGCGCCCTTGCCGCGCTGGACCAGCACCAGCGCCACGATGCAGGTGGCGCTGACGATATGAACGATCATCAGAAGCGTATGCAGCATTATTCCTTACACCTTTGCGGCCGCCGACCGGATTGCCAGGAACTCGTCGGCGTTCAGGGAAGCACCCCCTACCAGCCCGCCATCCACATCCGGCATGCCGAACAATTCGGCGGCATTGGCGGCCTTGACGCTTCCTCCATAGAGGAGGCCAAGGCCGGCGGCGATACTAGCATCGTGCGCGGCCACCCGCCCGCGGATGAAGGCGTGCACGTCCTGCGCCTGGCCGGGCGTGGCATTGCGGCCGGTGCCAATGGCCCAGACCGGCTCGTAGGCCACGATGGCGCGGGCCAGGGCCGCGACGCCTGAAACGGCAATGACGGCGTCCAGCTGCCGCGCCACCACCGCATGGGTATTGCCGGCATCGCGCTCGGCCAGCGATTCGCCCACGCACAACACCGGCACCAGCCCGGCGGACTGGGCGGCGACGAACTTGCGCGCCACCAGTGAGTCATCCTCGCCGTACAGCGCGCGGCGCTCGGAATGGCCCACCAGCACGTGCGTGGCTCCCACATCCACCAGCATGGCTGCGGATATTTCTCCGGTGAACGCGCCCTGCGCCTCGGCACATACGTCCTGCGCACCCAGCCCGATGGTGGTGCCCGAAAGCTGCCGGGCGACCTCAGGGAGATAGACGAAAGGGGGGAACACGAGGCACTGCGCGGATTCGTTTCCGGCGCCCAGCAGCAGCGCTTCCAGCAATGCGTGGTTCGCGGCACGCGAGCCGTGCATCTTCCAGTTGCCGGCCACGATGGGGCGGCGGTTGTTGGCGGGCATATCCATCAGGTCGTTGCCGGGAGCAGTGGCCGCGGGCGCGCGATGATAGCGGCGCGGACGGGTTGCCGCAAACGCGCCGTGTGCGTCCCGCGCAATGCGTGGCCCTACTGGCTCACCGCGCGCACTGCCGCGGCAATGCGCTCGGCAGCCGCCGAGGCCATGCCCTGCTCCCGGGCCTCGACCATCACGCGGATCACAGGCTCCGTGCCTGAAGCGCGCAGCACCACCCGACCCTCGTCGCCGAGGCTGGCACGCACCTGCTCCGTGGCAGCGGCCACCGCTGGTTCGGCCTGCGGATCGAAGCGCTGTGCCACGCGCAGGTTGATCAGTACCTGCGGAAAGCGCGACATGCCGGAGGCCAGCTGGGCCAGTGACTGGCCAGTGCGGCGCATCACGTCCAGCACCTGCAGCGCGGCCACCAGCGCATCGCCGGTGGTGGTTCGATCAAGGCAGAGTATGTGGCCGGAAGTCTCGCCACCGATGCTGCCACCCTGCTCTTTCAGCATGGCCAGCACGTAACGGTCACCGACATTGGCGCGACGGAAGCCGATGCCCAGCTCGCGCAGCGCCACCTCCAGGCCGAGATTGCTCATCAGTGTGCCTACGACGGGGCCCGAGAGCTCGCCGCGCGCAGCGCGATCGCGCGCAATGATGTAAAGCAGCTGGTCGCCGTCAACGGCACGCCCCAGGTGATCCACCATCACCAGCCGGTCGCCGTCGCCATCGAGCGCGATGCCCGCCGCCGCGCCGACGCCCGGCACCGTCAGCTGCAGCAGGCCGGGTGAGGTCGAGCCGCAGGCATCGTTGATGTTGCGGCCGTTGGGCGAGCAGCCGACGGGAATGATCTCTGCGCCCAGCGCGGCGAGCAGGCGCGGCCCCACCTTGAATCCGGCGCCATTGGCGCAATCGATCACCAGCTTCATGCCGGTCAGGTCGAAGCCCGCCGGCACAGTGGTGGCGCAGAAGTCCTGGTAGGCATCCAGCAGCGCACCGGCGCTGCGCGCCTTGCCGAGACGGTTGGAAGGACGCGTCTGCACGCCGCGATCCAACTCTTCCTCGATGCGCTCCTCGAGTTCGTCGGAAAGTTTCTCGCCGGTGCGGTCGAAGAACTTGATGCCGTTGTCGTCGAAAGGATTGTGCGAGGCGCTGATCACCACGCCGAAGCTGTCGCCCTTGTGGCGGATCAGGTAGGCCACGCCCGGGGTGGGAATCGGGCCAGTGAGCCACACATCTACGCCCGCTGCGACAAAACCGGCCTCCAGCGCGGACTCGAACATGTAGCCCGACACGCGCGTGTCCTTGCCGATGATCACCTTGCCACCCTCGGGGGCCAGCACGCGCGCCGCGGCGCTGGCCAGCCTGAGCGTGAAGTCCACCGTCATCGGGGCCTCGCCCACCTTGCCGCGCACGCCGTCGGTGCCGAAATATTTCCTGGCCATCCTGTTTCCCGTCCCTTCCGTTCTTGTTGTCAGGCGCCGGCGGCGTTCATCCGCACCGCCCAGCCCACTGCTGCCGCATCTGCGGTGGCCCGCACATCATGCGCGCGCAGGATCCGCGCGCCATGCAGGGCCGCAATGGTAGCCAGTGCAAGGCTTCCTGGCAGGCGTTCGTTCACAGGCCGGCCAATCAGGCGGCCCAGCATCGACTTGCGCGACAGGCCGGTGAGCACCGGCAGAGGTCCGTCGGCCAGCGTGGGCAGGCCGTTGAGGAGTGCGAGGTTGTGGGCCACCGTCTTGCCGAAGCCGAATCCGGGATCAAGGCAGATGCGGTCAGGCGGCATCCCCGCCACAGTGCAGGCAGCAGCGCGCGCCTGGAGGAAATCCCCGACCTCGCGCACCACATCGTCGTAGCGGGGGTCTTCCTGCATGGTGCGCGGCGTGCCCTGCATGTGCATCAGGCACACGGCCGCGCCGCTGGCAACGGCGGCATCCAGCGCGCCGGGCACCTGCAGCGCCATCACATCATTGATGAGCCCGGCGCCGGCCTTCACGGCTTCGCGCATCACTTCGGGCTTCATGGTGTCCACCGAGACCACGATGTCGAGCTGGCCTGCCAGCGCCTCGATGACGGGGATCACCCGGTCCAGCTCTTGCTGCACGCCCACCGGCTCGGCGCCGGGGCGCGTGGACTCGCCGCCCACGTCCACGATGGCCGCGCCCTCTTCCACCAGCAGCCGGCCCTGGGCCAGCGCCGCATCGAAGTCACGGAAGCGGCCACCATCGGAGAAGGAATCAGCGGTGACATTGAGCACGCCCATCACGACGGGGCGCGACAGGTCGAGCACGCGGGAACCGCAGACCAGCCTCACGGGAGAAGGTCTGCGGTGGACGTCAGCCAGGATTGCCGGCGGCGGACCCGAAGGCCGGACGCGGCGGCTCCGGCGCACCAGTGCCGCCGGTGGATCCACCCAGCCCGCTGCTGTCCCAACCCTCGGGGGGCGTGGGCGCCTGGCCGGCCATGATCTCGCGGATCTGGCGGTCGTCGATGGTCTCGTACTTCACCAGCGCATCGGCCATGGCATGCAGCTTGTCGATGTGTTCCTGCAGGATCGACTTGGAGCGGTTGTAGTTGCTCTCGATGACCCGCCGCACTTCCTCGTCGATGGCATGCGCGGTCTCGTCGGATACCTGCTTGGTCTGCGTGACCTGACGGCCCAGGAACACCTCGCCGGATTCCTCTGAATAAGTGAGCGGCCCCATGCGGTCGGACAGGCCCCACTTGGTGACCATGTTGCGCGCCAGGTCGGTGGCCCGCTCGATGTCGTTGGAGGCGCCGGTGGTCACCGAGTCGCGGCCGAAGATCAGCTCTTCGGCCAGGCGGCCGCCGAACAGCGTGCAGATCATGCTCTCGATGCGCCGCTTGCTCATCGAGTAGCGGTCCTGCTCGGGGAGGAACTGCGTGACACCCAGCGCGCGGCCGCGCGGGATGATGGTGACCTTGTACACCGGATCGTGCTCGGGCACGGTGAGACCGATGATGGCGTGGCCAGCTTCGTGGTAGGCCGTCATCTTCTTCTCTTCGGGGCTCATCACCATCGAGCGCCGTTCGGCGCCCATCAGGATCTTGTCCTTCGCCTTTTCCAGCTGCTCCATGTTGACCAGGCGCTGGTTGGCGCGCGCGGCGAACAGTGCCGCCTCGTTCACCAGGTTGGCCAGGTCGGCACCGGAGAAGCCGGGCGTGCCGCGGGCGATCAGCGCCGGCTTCACGTCGTCGGCCACGGGGACCTTGCGCATGTGCACGCGCAGGATCTGCTCGCGGCCACGCACATCGGGCAGCGGCACCACGACCTGGCGGTCGAAGCGGCCCGGACGCAGCAGCGCCGGATCGAGCACGTCGGGACGGTTGGTGGCCGCGATGACAATGATGCCCTCGTTGCCCTCGAAGCCGTCCATCTCGACCAGCAGCTGGTTCAGCGTCTGCTCGCGCTCGTCGTGTCCACCGCCGAGGCCGGCGCCACGATGGCGGCCCACCGCGTCGATCTCGTCGATGAAGATGATGCAGGGCGCATGCTTCTTGGCCTGCTCGAACATGTCGCGCACGCGGCTGGCGCCGACCCCCACGAACATCTCGACGAAGTCCGAGCCCGAGATGGTGAAGAAGGGCACCCCCGCCTCGCCGGCGATGGCGCGGGCGAGCAGCGTCTTGCCGGTGCCCGGCGGGCCGACGAGCAGGGCGCCCTTCGGGATCTTGCCGCCGAGGCGGCTGAACTTCTGCGGGTCGCGCAGGAACTCGACGATCTCCTCGAGCTCCTCCTTGGCCTCGTCGATGCCGGCCACGTCGTTGAACGTGACCTTGCCGGACTTCTCGGTCAGGAGCTTGGCCTTCGACTTGCCGAACCCCATGGCGCCGCCGCGGCCGCCGCCCTGCATCCGGTTCATGAAGAAGATCCAGACGCCGATCAGCAAGAGGAACGGCAGCCAGAGCCCGAGCGCCGAGACGAACCCCGACTGCTCCTGCGG
>JALYWF010000027.1 GCA_030852845.1 Pseudomonadota bacterium | reverse complement strand
CCCCCGCAACCGGCGGGCGGCATGGGCGTGTTTGCCACCGGCCAGTCTGCCGGACAGGCCGCGGGCGGCGAGCTGCACCAGTAGTCCCACCAGCGCGGTGGCGATCCGCAGTTTATTTCCGACGCGGATCTATGCCGCCGCGTTGCCCGCATCGCGGTCAGCCCCGCTCAATGCGCGGCTGCTGCGCGAATGCCTGCAGCTCGCGGAGGATGACGCTGCCGGCCGACGCTGGTCGAAGCGCAGTTACCCCGGCGGCTTCACTTCCTACGCCTCGGCGAGCCACATGCACACGGTCTCGCCGACCTTCGCGCAATTGCAGAAGCTCATCGATTCGCATGTGCGCCGCTTCGTCGCCGAACTGGAGTTCGACCTCGGAGGCAGGGCGCTGGCGATGATCGACTGCTGGGTGAACGTGATGCCGCCCGGCGTCACGCACAGCCTGCACCTGCATCCGCTGTCGGTGCTCAGTGGCACGTACTACGTGCGCGTGCCGCGCGGCGCGCCCGGGCTGAAATTCGAGGACCCGCGACTGGACCGCTACATGGGTGCGCCACCGCGCAAGGCAACGGCCGCTGAACGCAACCGCGCCTGGGTGGTCATGCCTGCCGCACCGGGCCAGCTGCTGCTGTTCGAAAGCTGGCTGCGCCATGAAGTCGCCAGCAATTCAAGCGCCGGCACACGCGTGAGCGTGAGCTTCAACTATGGCTGGCACTGACGGCTGACGTTAAGTTCTTGTGGGGGGATCATGCGACGTCTGATATCTGTCCTGGCCTGCACCGGAGTCGTGCTGGGCGTTGTGGGGTGCGCGGGCAAGGAAAGTGGCCGCACCGAAGTGGATCCGGCGGCTGCACCCGACCAGTGGATCGTGCACGGGGGTGACCACGGCGAGCAGCGCTTCAGCCAGCACACCCTGATCAAGCCGGAGAACCTGGACCAGCTGGGCGCGGCGTGGTTCGCCGACCTGCCCGAACGCGGGCAATACCAGGGCACGCCGCTGATGGTGGACGGCATGCTCATCGTCACCACGCCCTGGAGCAAGGTGTACGCCTTCGATGCGAAGACCGGCCAGCAGTTGTGGAAGTACGACCCGAAGGTACGGCGCGAAATCGTCTCCGGGGTGTTGTGCTGCAATGTGGCCAACCGGGGCGCCGCTTACTACAACGGCAAGGTGATCTGGGCCACGCTCGACGGCCGCCTGGTCGCAGTGGATGTGAACACCGGCCAACAGATCTGGGAAGCCCAGACCACCGACCCGACCAAGGCGCTTTCCATCACCGGTGCGCCGCGCATCGGCAATGGCGTGGTGTTCATCGGCCAGGGCGGCGCCGAATACCTGCAGCGGGGTTACCTGTCCGGCTGGGACGCGGACACCGGCAAGAAGCTCTGGCACTGGTGGGCCGTGCCCGGCAACCCGGCCGATGGCTTCGAACAGCCGGAGCTGGAGTGGGCCGCGAAGACCTGGACCGGTGAGTGGTGGAAGTTCGGTGGCGGTGGCACGCCCTGGGACGGCATCGTCTACGACCCGGTGAACGAACTGGTGATCTTTGGCACCGGCAATGGCTCGCCCTGGCCGGCCAGCGTGCGCTCGCCAGGCGGCGGCGACAATCTCTTCACCGCCTCCATCGTGGCGCTGCATGCGAAGACCGGCAAGTACGCATGGCACTACCAGACGGTGCCGGCGGAAAGCTACGACTACGACAACACCAACCCGCTGACCATCGCCGACCTCACGATCAACGGCCAGAAGAAGCGGGTGGTGATGCAGGCGCCGAAGAACGGCTTCCTCTATGTGATCGAGGCCGCCACCGGCAAGGTGATCTCGGCGGATCTCACGGTGCCCGGCGCCAACTGGCTGACCGGGTTCGACGAGGAAAACAACTGGCGGCCCATCCTCAACCCGGCTGCCGACTATGCAAAGAGCGGCCAGAGCTTCACCGTGGCGCCTTCGCAGACCCGCGTGTGGTATCCGCAGGCGTACAACCCGCAGCATGGCCTCATCTACCTGCCGACCCGCTGGGGCAGCCTCACGCTGGTGGCCGAGCCGGATGTGACGAAAAGCAAGCAGGGCATCGTGATGGGGGCGCAGCCGCAGTTTGCGCCGCCCAATCTCGGCGACGAGGCGCGCTCCTACCTGCTGGCTTTCAACCCCTCGACGCGCAAGGTGGCGTGGAAGAGCACCGAAGGCTCCAGCTCCAATGGCCTGCTGAGCACGGCCAGCAACCTGCTGTTCCAGGGCAATGGCAACAGCGTGGTCGCCTTCCGTGCCGACACGGGCGAGAAGCTGTGGTCGCATGAGATGGGAGCCAATGTGCAGGCCGGGTTCATCACCTACGTCATCGACGACGTGCAATACCTCGCCGGCGTTGGTGCCATCGGCCAGCGCCAGGGCGGTCGCGTGGTGGTATTCAGGCTGGGTGGTGAAGTCGAGCTGCCACCGCCACCGCCACCCGTGCAGCAGGTGCTCAATCCGCCGGCGAATTTCGGCGATGCGACCGCGCTCGCACGGGGCCAGGAGAAGTACCAGCAGCACTGCACCGTGTGCCACGAGGCGCGCCTGAACATCGGCGGCTTCCCGGACCTGCGGTATTCACCGTTCCTCAACAGCGATGCAGCCTTCCGTGCCGTGGTGCTCGACGGCGCCCTGGCCGATGCCGGCATGCTGCCCTTCAACCAGGCCTTCGGTGCGGAGGATGCGGAAGCCATCCGTGCCCATCTGGTGGGCATGGCCAACACGCTGAAGTCGCAGCCGCAGGCGCAGCGGGGCGGCGCAGCTGGTGGGCGCGGCGGGGCGCGTGGAGCAGGTGG
>JALYWF010000013.1 GCA_030852845.1 Pseudomonadota bacterium | reverse complement strand
TGCGGCCGGCCATGATGTCGTCGATCTGCCCGGCGTCGATCGTTTCGTATTCGAGCAGCGCGTCCTTCATCGCTTCGAGGATGTCGCGATTGTCTTCGAGAATCTTCTTCGCGCGCGCATAACAGGTGTCGATGATCATGCGCACCTCTTCATCGATCGCCTTCGTCGTTTCCGACGAGAGCACCTTGCCGCCACCGCCCATGCCGCCGCGGCCCAGGAAGAGTTCTTCCTGTTCGTCGTCGTACTGCAGCGGACCGAGTCTTTCGGAGAGGCCCCACTTCTTGACCATGTTGTGCGCCATCTGCGTTGCGCGCTGGATGTCGTTCGAGGCACCGGTGGTGACACCTTCCGCGCCGAGCGTCATTTCTTCCGCGATACGGCCGCCGTACATGCTGCAGATCTTGCTGAGGATGCTGCGCTTGCTGTGGCTGTAGCGATCTTCTTCCGGCAGGAACATCGTCACGCCCAGCGCGCGGCCGCGCGGGATGATCGTGACTTTGTAGACCGGATCGTGCTCGGGCACGGTCAAGCCGATGATGGCGTGACCCGCCTCGTGATACGCGGTGAGCTTCTTTTCCTGCTCGTCCATGACCATGGAGCGGCGCTCGGCGCCCATCATGATCTTGTCCTTGGCGCGCTCGAATTCGTCCTTCGTCACCGTGCGGCGATTGGCGCGAGCGGCGAACAACGCAGCTTCGTTGACGAGGTTGGCGAGATCGGCACCGGAGAAGCCCGGCGTGCCACGCGCGATCACCTGCGGCTTCACGTCTTCGGCGAGCGGCAGCTTGCGCATGTGAACCTTGAGGATCTGTTCGCGACCACGCACGTCCGGCAGCGGCACCACGACCCGGCGGTCGAAGCGGCCCGGGCGCAGCAGCGCGGGGTCGAGCACGTCGGGACGGTTGGTGGCGGCGATGACGATGATGCCCTCGCTGCCTTCGAAGCCGTCCATCTCGACCAGCAGCTGGTTCAGCGTCTGTTCGCGTTCGTCGTGACCGCCGCCGAGGCCGGCACCACGATGGCGGCCCACCGCGTCGATTTCGTCGATGAAGATGATGCACGGGGCATGCTTCTTCGCCTGGTCGAACATGTCGCGCACGCGGCTCGCGCCGACGCCAACGAACATCTCGACGAAGTCCGAACCGGAGATGGTGAAGAACGGCACCTTGGCCTCGCCGGCAATGGCGCGGGCCAGCAGCGTCTTGCCGGTGCCGGGCGAGCCGACCATCAGCACGCCCTTGGGAATCTTGCCGCCCAGCTTCTGGAACTTGCCGGGGTCTTTCAGGAAATCGACGATCTCGCCCACTTCCTGCTTGGCTTCATCGACACCTGCCACATCGGCGAAGGTGACGTTGACCTGGTCCTCGCCGAGCAGGCGTGCCTTGCTCTTGCCGAAGGACATCGCGCCACGGCCACCGGCCGCCCCCTGCATCTGGCGCAGCATGTACACGAACACCAGGATAAGCAGCAGCGCCGGGGCGAGCTGCAGCAGCAGCTGCGTGAGGAAGTGCGGCTGTTCGGGCGGCTTGCCCTCGATGGTGACATCGGCCTTGCGCAGCGCGCCGATCAGCAACGTGTTCTCGCTCTCCGGATTGAAGATGCGATAACGCGTGTTGTCCTTGCCGAGCGCATCGATGATCTCGCCCTGCAGGGTGACCGAATTGATGCGGCCGGACTCCAGCTGGTCAAGGAAATCCGAATAGCTGATCGCGGTTGCCGGCGCGGTGGGCGGCATGAAACGGCTGAACAGGAACAGCATGGTCCCGATGACCACCACCCAGATCAGCACTTTACCTGTCATGTCATTCACTTAGGACTCCTTGCAGGGACCACGCTACACCAACACAGGGCCACCCGCCAGCAAGTGCGACAGGGATTGCGGGTCCGTGCATGGAGCCCCGATGGCAGGTTGATGAGGGCGATCTGCACCGCTTCAAGGCACCACCTGCCAGTCAGGTAGAATGCGGCCCGCATGGAACTCAATGAAAAGCAGCGCCGGCACCTCAAGGGCCTGGCCCATCCCCTGAAGCCCGTGATCCTGATGGGCAATGCGGGACTGACAGAGGCAGTGATTGCCGCCACCACGCAAGCCCTTTCGGATCATGAGCTGATCAAGGTGCGACTGCCTGGCATGGAGCGGGAGGATCGCAATGCCGCCCTCGCGCTGCTGGCCGAACGCACCGGAAGTGCCCTGGTGACCCGCATCGGCCATGTGGCCGTGCTGTACAAGCGCAATCCCGACCTGTCGCGCATTGTCCTGCCAGCCTGAAGAGCCTGTAGCGCCCCAAGCGCGGGGTTCGTTAACCGTTCCCAACCGTACCTTTCGTGACTCGCCGGCTCCCGGCAGGTCTCATCGCGGGCCTTGAGGTCTGTACGGGAGGCAAGAATGGGCAGGATCTGTGTGGCTGGCGCCCTGCTGGCAACCGCAATCAACGGGATGGCTGCCGAAGCGCCGGACACCGAGCTGAGCGAAGTGGTGGTCTATGGCCGCGGCGAGCGGCTGATCGGCTCCGCCACCGCCGCCAGCGAGGGCGCCATAGCCGGGGCGGACCTGGCCGTGCGGCCCCTGCTCAGGGTGGCCGAGCTGCTGGAGGCCGTGCCCGGCATGATCGCCGTCCAGCACTCCGGCAGCGGCAAGGCCAACCAGTACTTCCTGCGCGGTTTCAACCTCGACCATGGCACGGACTTCACCGCGCTGATCGACGACGTGCCCATCAACCTGCGCACGCATGGGCATGGCCAGGGCTACCTGGACGTGAACGGCCTGATGCCCGAGACGGTACAACGCATCGATTTCCGCAAGGGACCCTACCGGGCTGACCTGGGTGACAACGCGCTGGCCGGCGCGGCGCTGATCCGCACCGTGGACCGGTTCGACCGCCCCTTCACCGCCTTCGAGGCCGGCAGCTTCGGCTGGCTGCGCGCGGCCGGCGGCGGCACCGCGGAGCTGGGCCATGGCGAGCTGACGCTAGCCGGTCAGTGGAAGACATATGACGGACCCTGGGAGTTGCCTGAGGACCTGAAACATTTCTCCGGCTTCGTCAAGTACCGCGCGCCCACGGCCTTCGGTCATTGGGAAGCCAGCCTGATGAGCTACGACGCGCGCTGGAAACCCACCGAACAGATTCCCGAGCGGGCGATCGGCACGCCGGCCTGCGAGGATGCCTACTGCGCCCTGGACGACACCGCCACCGGCGAAACGACACGGCACATCGCCACACTGAGGCTGTCGGGCATGGACTGGCGCACCACGCTGTACGGCCAGTACTACGACTGGGACATGTTCTCGGACGCCACCTACGCCTTCCAGATCCACCAGTGGGACCGCCGCTACACCTTCGGCGGCCTGGCGCAGAAGCAGTTTGCGCTCGACGACACCCTGCAGCTGACGGTGGGGAGCGATACGCGCTTCGATGACATCCGCAATGTGCGCGTGGACCACACGGTGGCGCGCGAACTGGTGGGTGCGCTGGGTGCACACAATGCGCGCGAGTTTTCAGTGGCGGGCCATGCGGAACTGGCCTGGCAGCCAGTGGAGAAGCTGCGCCTGATGGCCGGCCTGCGTGCGGACTGGTATGACTTCCGCACGCGCGCAGAACTGGCTGAATTCGTCGATCCGGAGGATGTGGAGGCAACCGTCCCGGCGCTGCAGGGCAGTGACAGCGACAGCGTGGTCTCGCCGAAGCTTGGCCTTGCCTGGCAGGTGTCGGACTGGATGGAGGCCTATGCGAATCTTGGCCGCGGCTTCCATTCGAATGATGCGCGTGGTGTCACCGCCGCCGAGACACCGGTGCCGGGTCTCGTGCAAGGCAGGGGTGGCGAGATCGGGGCCCGGCTGCAGCGCGGCGGCTTCTCGCTGACCGCAACCCTCTGGCAACTGGACGTGGACAGCGAGCTGAAGTTCGTCGGTGACTCCAACTCAGTGGAGCCCGGCCCTTCCAGCCGCCGGCGTGGGTACGAGCTGGTGTCGTTCTGGAAGCCGGTGCCGGGGCTTGCCATCGATGCCACCTGGACCGGTTCGCGCGCGCGCTACCGGGGGGCGCTGGCCACGCCCGGCGAAACCCACATCGCCGGTGCGGTGGAAAGCGCGGGGGAACTGGGCGTGTCATATCTCACCGGGCCCTGGGAACTGTCGGCGCGCCTGCGCCACCTGGGCGAGTTCCCCCTCATCGAGGACAACTCGGAGCGCGCGGATGGCGAGGAGTGCCTGAACCTGCGCGCCGCCTGGAAGCGGGGCAGCTGGTCCCTGTACGGCGAACTGCTGAACGTGTTCGACAAGCGTGGCAAGGACATCGTGTACTGGTACGACAGCCACGTGCCCGGGGTGGACCCGGTGGATACCCTTGTGCCCGGCCGGGTGAGCCGGGTGGAGGAACCGCGCACGGTGCGCGTCGGGTTGCGCTTCGAGTTCTGACGACCAACTGATGCGGCGGCGGCCGCCAGCAGGCGCCCGCCCCGCTCTCCTTGTGCAAACCCGGGCTGTGGGCCGGTGGCGCGCTTGCAGGCCTTCCTCAAAACTGCTACCTTTTTTTACAAAGGTAGCTTCATGAATTCCTCAACCGACCACATCAGCGAGAAGTTCGCGCCCCTCCGCAAGGGACTGCTGGAGTTCGCGGTGCTGCGCGTGATCGCCGGCGAAAAGCTGTATGTGGCCGAGATGCTGCAGCGGCTGGCCACTACCGAGTTCGCCACGCAGGAAGGAACGCTCTACCCTCTGCTCTCCCGCCTGCGACGCGAGGGAATGGTCGATTACGAATGGCGGGAGTCCGAGGCGGGACCGCCGCGCAAGTACTACCGGCTCACCGCAGCCGGCGAGCAGGCCCTGGCGGGACTGCAGGGCTACTGGCAGCACCTCACCGAAACCCTCAACCGCATTGGTAAATGACATGCGCAAAGTCACCCTCGTCAGCCTCGGCGGCAATGCCTACCAGCTGGAGGAAGCTGCCCACGAGCAGATCGCCGGCTATCTGGACCGTGCGGCGCGCACGCTGGCCGACAATCCGGACCGCGCGGAAATCCTCGCGGACCTGGAGCAGGCCATAGCCGACAAGTGCGACACCTTCCTCGGCAAGCACAAGAATGTGATCTCGGCGGACGAAGCCGCGCAGATCCTGCGCGAGATGGGGCCAGTGTTGGGCAACGGCGCACAGGACGATGCGCAACCGCGGTTCCATGGGGATCCGCAGCCTGCGGAAGAGCACCCCGGCTTCTCTCATGGCCAGGATGGTACCGACATGGCGCGGCGCAAGCGCCTGATGCGCATTCCTTCGGAGGGCATGGTCGGCGGTGTGTGCGCGGGCTTTGCCGCATACCTGCACATCGACGTGGTGTGGGTGCGGCTGGGTTTCGTGCTGCTGACGCTGTGTACCGGGGTGTGGTTCTTCGCCTGGCTGGTGCTGCTCATCGTGATGCCGGCGGCGCGTACGCCGGAGCAGATCGCCTCCGTGCGCGGTGATGCGCTCAGCGCGCGCGAGGTGATGGAGATGGCGCGTCGCAAATCGGCCGAGTTCAGGCGCGCCGCGGCATCGGGGCTGCGCGACGCGGAACAGAACCTGCGGCACACCTTCCGGTCGCGCAACTGAAGACTTTCAGCTGCGCGCCAGCCAGGTGCGCCAGCTGCCGGTGACCGTGATGTCGGTGGCGTCGCGGGCGGCAGCCCACTCGCACAGGAAACCGCAGACTTCCCTGCCCTGCCCGGTGCGCAGCCTGCCGATGCCCAGCGGCGCGGGAATGGCGGCCACGAAATCGCCGAACCGTTCCACCGGCATGCGCCAGACCTCGATCTCGATGGCCGCGCCCTCGCCCGGCATGTGCACCAGGCCCGGCCGCTGCGGAGGACCGCCCGGCAGCGCATAGAGGCGGTAGTCCGCGGTGGTCCGCGTGGTGGTGACGAGACGGGCACCACGCGAAGTGAGAGCAGGAAACGCCCGGTCTGGAACCTGCAGATGCAATGTTAAATTCGCCCATCCCCGCTTACGCACGCCTGCAGGCCACGAGGTTCTCGCCCTCAAGCTGGCTCTCCGTCGCGCTGAGGCTACTACCTGATGTCGAAGCGACCACTCGGAAGCCCATCCGCGCAAGGAAATCGCTCATCACCGCCGACTCCATTGCCCAGGCAAAAGGCTCGGCTCGCCAGGAAAGCCACCGGTCGACCAGGGCGCTGCGCGGACGGAAGCCAATGCTGCCATCAGGCCAGCGTGTCATGTAGCTGAAGACCAGATGCACTTCGGCAGCTGCCATCCCGTGCAGTGACCGTAACAGTTGCTCTACAACCTCCGGCTCAAGGTACATCAGCAGTCCCTCAAGGATGATGATGGTTGCCTTGTCTGACCGCTGAACCGCATCTGGAATCGCACTCGCCGCCAGGTCCAGAGGAACGAGCTTCACCTGCATGCCGGTCATCGCGCGGGCCTTTGCGGCCTGCGTAGCCGGATGATCAATCTCCACGAGTTCCAGGTCGTCGCGCTCCCTCGCCAGGCGCCACGCCAGCGTATCGAAACCCGCGCCGATCACGAGCACCCGACTGAATCCTGCGGCAACTGCCTCGCGACATTGCAGCTCGATCCAGTGCTTGCGGTGCCAGTAGTGCGCGATGATCCCGGGATGCGTCAACCTTTCGACCAGACGCCACAATCTGCGCGTGACGGAGTTGCGCGCACTCCATCCCAGCAGCGACCCTCCGGGAGTCAAGTCCAGCAGCGCTTGTGACAATCCGGCAGCGTCAGGGGGAACAAGGCTGGATGTGCGCCTGTCGGCCGAGAGCAGGATCGTTGCTGCAGCAATGAGCTTCGCTGTTGCGCTGGGCTTGCCGGCCTTCACCTGACTGGAATCCGCGCGAACTCATCACGGTAGTGGCGGTACCACTCGCTCGTAAACAGCTCGCCCGGATCGTACTTCTCCTTCAACGCGAGGAACTCACGGAAGCGCGGGTGGCAGGCTTCGACCTGCGCCACCGACGCATGGCGGTGATAGGTGAGGAAATAGCTGCCGCCCAGCTCCGCGCTCGCTTCGATCAGGGCGCGGAATGTCGCGGCCGTGCGCTCAAGGCCGGCCGGATCGTGCGAAGTGCGCAAATTGAAGATGACGCAGGCGAAGTCCTCTCGTGCCCAAGGCAGGAACGACACCGTATCTTGCTGGATTGCCCGGATGGTTCCGTAGATCACTTCAGTGCCAAAGGACCGGAGGACTTCACGAGCCCGCGACATGAATTCCAGCAGTCGTGCCGGCGGAACGTAGTGCTCGCCGATGAGAAGTGACTCCCTGACATCCCCGCCACAGGCCTCGCGCCCCTCCGCCAGCACTTCCGTGTATGTCGGAATGTACGTGCTCAGCTGGTGCGTGTCGGACCAGTAGAAATTCCCGTCCGTAGCCAGGTAGTGTTGTGAATAGAGACGAAACGCACGCCTCTTGTCCTCGTGGGCAAGCTTCAGCAGACGCAGCCAGTCCTCCCGCGACAGGTCGGCGCCCTCGCCTGCTGGTTGCGCCGCAACGTCGCGGTCTTCTTCGCACGGCTTGTAGCAGGCCATCACGCCGCGACGCAGGAAGGCTTCGTCAGTACCGTCGATGACGAACTGGAAATCCCCGAAAAGGCAGCCCTCCCCGGCACGGCGATATACGGCGTTCATCGCATCGTCCAGGTCGATGATGTCCACCAGTCGCCGGACACGTAGCCGCGGCGCCAGCCGCAACGTGGCCGAATAGATGATCCCGAATAGCCCGTATCCCCCCACCACCAGGGAAAACAATTCGGAGTTGCAAGTGGAGTTGCAGCGGACCACGCTGGCGTCAGGCCTCACCAGCGTCAGCTCCTCGATGTCCGCGCCCAGCGGCTGCATGAGCAGGCCCCTGCCGTGGGCATTGGCCGAGATCGAGCCGCCCAGGGTCACGGTGTCCACGCCAGTCTGCTTCTGCCGGATGCCCCAGGACGTGCCGAGGGGGTCCATGCCATGCGTCGCTGCGATGATGGCCGGCCAGTCTGCCCCGGCCTCGATCGTCAGCAGTCCCTTCCGGGAATCAGCATGCAGCACGCGCGCAAGGCAGGTGGTGTCCACGTGGAGCGAACCTGCAGCAAATTGCTGACCGCCCATGGCATGCCGTCCGCCACTGGTGGAAATCCTGAGGCCTTTGGCGCAGGCGTAAGTAACGCACTGGCGGAGTTCTTCCAGGCTGCGGGGCCGCCTGACCTCAGCCAGCAGCGTCGGATTCAGTAGCGAATGAACGTCGTTGAGTACGATGCTCATCGCGCCGCGGCCGGGCTACACGTACCTGACGGAGATGATCTCGTAGCTGCGGCGACCGCCGGGTGCAGCCACCTCCACCACATCCCCTTCGCTCTTGCCCACCAGGGCGCGGGCGATGGGCGAGCCCACGGAGATGCGGCCAGCCTTGATGTCCGCCTCGTCCTCACCAACGATCTGGTAAGTCACGGCGTTGCCCGCTTCCTCGTCCTGCAGTTCGACGGTAGAGCCGAAGATCACCTTGCCATTCGGCGTCATCGCGGTGACGTCGATCACCTCGGCGTTCGACAGCTTGGCCTCCAGCTCCTGGATGCGGCCCTCGATGAAGCCCTGCTGCTCGCGGGCCGCGTGGTACTCGGCGTTCTCGGACAGGTCGCCGTGGCTGCGCGCCTCGGCAATGGCCTTGATGACATTGGGCCGGTCCTCGCTCTTGAGCTTGCGCAACTCGTTGCGCAGCGCCTCGGCGCCGCGCAGCGTGATCGGTACGCGCTTCACGAAGCCAGTTCCTTGTGCAGGTCCTGCAACCGGTTCACATCCGTGTCCTCCAGGTGGTCCAGTGCCTCGCAGGTAGCCAGCCCCGCGGCCAGTGTCGTGAAATACGTGACGCGCCGGCTCACCGCCTCGCGGCGGATGGCCATGGAGTCACGCGTGGCCTGCCGGCCCTCGGTGGTGTTCACGATCAGCACGATCTCGTCGTTCTTGATCATGTCCACAATGTGCGGCCGGCCCTCGCGTACCTTGTTGACGCGCTTGCAGGCCAGGCCCGCCGCCGCGATCACCTTCGCGGTGCCGTCGGTGGCCACCAGTTCGAATCCGCGCTGGAGCAGGCCGCGCGCAAGGTCGACAGCACCGGGCTTGTCACGCTCGCGCACGCTCACCAGTGCCATGCCCTGGCGCGGCAGGGACTCGCCGGAGGCGGCCTGGGACTTGGCATAGGCCTCGCCGAAGGTGCGGCCAGTGCCCATCACCTCGCCGGTGGATTTCATTTCAGGACCCAGGATGGGATCGGCCTCGGGGAACTTGGCGAAGGGGAACACTGCCTCCTTCACCGAGAAGAACTTCGGCACGATCTCCTCGCTGCCGCCGAGTTCGGCCAGCGTGCGCCCGGCCATCACCAGCGCACCCAGCTTGGCGATGGGACGCCCGGTGGCCTTGGAGACAAAGGGCGCGGTGCGCGAAGCACGGGGATTGACCTCAAGCACGTACACCACGCCATTCTGGATGGCGTACTGCACATTCATCAGGCCGACCACCTTCAGGGCCAGGGCCATCTTGCGGGTCTGCTCGCGCAACTGCTGCTGTATGTCGGCCGGCAAGCTGTTCGGTGGGAGGCAGCAGCTGGAATCACCGGAGTGCACACCGGCCTGCTCCACATGCTCCATGATGCCGCCGATCAATACTTCCTTGCCGTCGCAGACGGCATCCACGTCCACCTCGATGGCCTGGTCGAGGAAACGGTCGAGCAGCACGGGGGAGTCATTGGACACCCGCACCGCATCGGTCATGTAGGTCTTCAGGTCTTCCTCGGCGAACACCACTTCCATGGCGCGGCCACCGAGCACATAGGAAGGCCGCACCACCAGCGGGTAGCCAACCTCCTTGGCCAGGCGCAGCGCCTGCTCCTCGGTGCGCGCAGTGGCATTGGCTGGCTGGCGCAGGCCGAGCTTGCGCACCAGGTCGGCGAAACGCTCGCGGTCCTCGGCAACGTCGATGGACTCGGGCGTGGTGCCGATGATGGGCGCGCCATTGGCCTCCAGCGCGCGGCAGAGCTTCAGCGGCGTCTGGCCGCCGTACTGCACGATCACGCCGAAGGGCTTTTCCTTGGCAATGATCTCCAGGACGTCTTCCAGCGTCAGTGGCTCGAAGTACAGGCGGTCGGAGGTGTCGTAGTCGGTGGAAACTGTTTCCGGGTTGCAATTGACCATGATGGTCTCGAACCCGGCCTCGCGCAGCGCCAGCGAGGCATGCACGCAGCAATAGTCGAACTCGATGCCCTGGCCGATGCGATTCGGGCCGCCGCCAAGGATCATGATCTTGCGCCGCCCGGTGGGCTCGGCCTCGCATTCCTCCTCGTAGGTGGAATACAGGTAGGCCGTGGAGGTGGAGAATTCCGCCGCGCAGGTATCCACGCGCTTGTACACGGGCACCACGCCGAACTGGCGGCGACGGTCGCGCAGCGTCTTCTCGGTCTGGCCAGTGAGGCGCGCCAGGCAGGCGTCGGAAAAACCCTTGCGCTTCAGCGCACGCAGCCGCGTGGCATCAAGTGCGGGCAGGCCACCGGCTGCAACCTTCGACTCCTCGCGCACCAGGTCTGCGATCTGCGCCAGGAACCAGTGGTCGATGTAGCTGAGCTCGTGGATGCGCTCGCGCGTCCAGCCGGCGCGGAAGGCGTCGGCCACGTGCAGCAGGCGGTTGGCGCCCGGGTTGCGCAATTCCCAGGCCAGCGTATCGGCGGCATCCTCACCGGCCAGCGGCAGCGTATTGATGCTGCCCAGGCCATCCAGCCCCGTCTCCAGTCCGCGCAGCGCCTTCTGCAGCGACTCCTGGAAGGTGCGACCGATGGCCATCACCTCGCCCACCGACTTCATCTGCGTGGTGAGGCGCGAATTGGCGGCCGGGAACTTCTCGAAGGTGAAGCGCGGGATCTTGGTGACCACGTAGTCGATGGCCGGCTCGAACGAGGCCGGCGTGAGCCCGCCGGTGATGTCGTTCTTCAATTCATCGAGCGTGTAGCCCACGGCCAGCTTGGCGGCGATCTTGGCGATGGGGAAACCCGTGGCCTTCGAGGCCAGCGCCGAGGAGCGCGACACGCGCGGGTTCATCTCGATCACCAGCAGCCGGCCGTTCTCCGGCGACACCGCGAACTGCACGTTCGAGCCGCCGGTCTCCACGCCGATCTTGCGCAGCACGGCGATGGAGGCATCGCGCATGCGCTGGTATTCCTTGTCCGTGAGCGTCTGCGCCGGCGCCACGGTGATGGAATCACCGGTGTGCACGCCCATGGGGTCGAGGTTCTCGATGGAGCAGATGATGATGCAGTTGTCGTTGCGGTCGCGCACGACTTCCATCTCGAACTCTTTCCATCCGACCACCGATTCCTCGATCAGCACCTCGCTGGTCGGGGATGCGGCCAGGCCACGGTTCACGATGGCTTCGAATTCCTCGCGGTTCCAGGCAATGCCGCCGCCGGTGCCGCCCATCGTGAAGGAGGGGCGGATCACGATGGGGAACCCCAGCTCGCCCTGGGCGGCCGTGGCTTCTTCCATGGTGTGGGCGATCAGCGAGCGCGGCGACTCCAGGCCGATCTCGGCCATGGCATTCCTGAACTTCTCGCGGTCCTCGGCAGTGTCGATGGCCTCGCGGCTGGCGCCGATCAGCTCCACGCCGTGCTGCTCGAGCACGCCCTCGCGCACCAGGTCGAGCGCGGTGTTCAGCGCCGTCTGGCCACCCATGGTGGGCAGCAGCGCATCCGGCTTTTCCTTCTCGATGATGCGGGCGACAGTGCGCCAGTTGACCGGCTCGATGTAGATCGAATCGGCCATCTCCGGGTCGGTCATGATGGTGGCCGGGTTGGAGTTCACCAGGATGACCCGGTAACCCTCCTCGCGAAGCGCCTTGCAGGCCTGGGCGCCGGAGTAGTCGAACTCGCAGGCCTGCCCGATGACGATGGGGCCGGCTCCGATGATGAGGATGCTCTTGATGTCTGTACGGCGTGGCATGTCGGTCAGTCGCTCCCGCCGACCATGGCGCGCGCACGTTCCCGCAGCTGGTTCTGCAGGCGGCGGATCATCGCCTGGGTGAAGCGTTCGAAGAGGGGCAGCAGGTCGTGCGGGCCGGGACTGGCTTCAGGGTGGCCCTGGAAGCTGAACGCCGGACGGTCGGTGAGCTCGATGCCCTGCAGCGAGCCATCGAACAGCGACACATGCGTGACCCGCACGTTCGCCGGCAGCGTGGCCGGATCCACGGCGAAGCCATGGTTCTGGCTGGTGATCATCACCCGCTTGGTGGCCAGCTCCTGCACTGGATGGTTGGCGCCGTGGTGACCGAACTTCATCTTCACCGTTTTTGCACCGGCGGCCAGGCCCAGCAGCTGGTGCCCCAGGCAGATGCCGAACACCGGAATCTCGGTCTTCAGGAACCCGCGGATGGCCTCGATGGCATAGGTGCAGGGCTCCGGATCACCGGGCCCGTTTGAAAGGAAGATTCCATCGGGCTTCAGCGCCAGCGCCTCGGCCGCGGATGTTTCAGCCGGCACCACCGTCATGCGGCAGCCGGCATCGGCGAGCAGGCGCAGGATGTTGCGCTTCACACCGAAGTCATAGGCCACCACGTGCAGGCGCTGCTGTGGGCGCAAAGTGGGCCGCCCCGGGTTGCGCCAGACGCTGCCGTCATTCCACTGGTAGCGCTCGCGCGTGCTGACCACCTTGGCCAGGTCCATGCCCGCAAGGCCCGGGAAACGGCGCGCGGCATGCACGGCTGCCTTCGGGTCGACGTTGTCGCCGGTCATGATGCAGCCCGCCTGGGCACCCTTCTCGCGCAGGATGCGCGTGAGCTTGCGTGTGTCGATGTCGGCAATGGCGACGATGCGGCCACGTTCCAGGAACTGGGCCAGGGTCAGGTTCGAACGCCAGTTGCTCTCGAGCAGCGGCAGGTCACGGATCACCAGCCCCGCCGGTGCCACCATGGAAGACTCCTGGTCTTCCGGCGTGGTGCCGGTGTTGCCGATATGCGGATAGGTCAGCGTAACGATTTGTCTGGCATAGGACGGGTCGGTAAGGATTTCCTGATACCCCGTCATCGCCGTGTTGAAGACAACTTCGCCGGTGGTATTTCCCTTTGCCCCGATGCTGATGCCGTTGAAAACGGTGCCATCGGCCAGGGCCAGTACGGCGCTCACACTCACTCACCGGCCTCCGCGTGTTGGTAGCGGGCTCTCATTGCGTCATTCACGTTTCGGTTTGCTTGGCGCGGATGCACAAAGCGGGAGGAGTTCTTGTGGAACGCCCTCCCGCCTTGCGCGGACTAAACCCGCAACTGGATGTAACGGATTCGCCGCGAATTCTACGTTTTTTGCGCTGTTGCTGTCCATGCGAATCGGCTCTGGAATGCCTCCCCGGCGCGCTATGTTCCCACTGCGGAATATCCTGCAAGTTATTGCCCGGGAAACAGAAAATCAGACATGCGGTAACGACCCGGCCGCTGTTTTGAAAGCCAGAGCGAGACGGCAACGGCGCCGCGGGCAAAGATTGCCCTGTCAGTTGCCACATGCGAAAGCCGCAGCTGCTCGCCTGTCCCGAGGAATCGGACGTCGTGCTCGCCGACCACATCACCGCCCCGGACCACCGAGAAGCCGATGCCGGCCGGGCGCGGGCCTGGCGCCGCACCGCTGAGCGGCACCGGGCGGACCAGCTGGATATTCCTGCCGGAGGCAGCGGCATCGCCCAGCGCCAGCGCGGTGCCCGAGGGGGCATCAACCTTGTGCCGGTGGTGGGCTTCGCTGATCTCGATGTCATAACCGGCCGGCAGCGCGCGGGCTGCCCGTTGCACCAGCTCGAGCAGCACGTTCAGGGCCAGGCTGGTATTGGCGGCCAGCAACACAGGTACCCGGCGGGCGGCAGCATCCAGGCGCGCCTGCGTGGTGGCATCAAGCCCGGTGGTACCTACCATGAGGGCAACGCCGGCCGCGGCGCAGGCATCGGCGGTGGCGGCAACGGCTTCGGCGCGCGAGAAATCGATGGCCACGTCGAGGCCTAGGAGCGCGGCGGCAAGGTCACTGCTGACAGCAACGCCGGCGGGCAGCAGGCCGGCCATCAGGCCTGCATCCTTCCCCAGTGCAGGATGACCGGCGCGGGCCAGGGCTGCCACGAGCTGGGCGCCATCTGCATTGTGCAGGGCCTTCAGCAGCTCCAGGCCCATGCGCCCGGTCACACCGATCACTCCCACCCGTGTTGCCACGCCCATCCTCCGCTGCCGCAGGTCGGCCGCAGGCGTGCACCTGGGCCGGTTAGTTTTCCGCGCCGGTGAAGAAACGCTTCACGCCTTCGAAGAAGCCTTCCTCGCGGGGCGAATGCCGTGCGCCTTCCCGCAGCGACGTGTCGAATTTTCGCAGTAAATCTTTCTGCTCGCTCGACAGATTCACCGGCGTCTCCACCATCACGCGGCAGAACAGGTCACCGCGCGCGCCACCGCGCACGGGCTTCACGCCCTTGTCGCGCAGCCGGAACACCCGCCCTGACTGCGTTTCAGCGGGAATTTTCAGGGACACCTGGCCTTCGAGGGTGGGCACGACCACGGTGCCTCCCAGCGCGGCGGTGACAAAACTGATCGGCACCTCGCAGGACAGATGCTCGCCGTCACGTTCGAAGATCTCGTGCTGGCGCACGTGCACTTCCACATAGAGGTCGCCAGCGGGTCCGCCGTTGCGTCCGGCCTCCCCCTCGCCCGTGAGGCGAATGCGATCGCCACTGTCCACACCGGGCGGAATCTTCACCGAGAGTTTTTTCGTGCGGCGCACGCGGCCCTGCCCGAGGCAGGTATCGCAGGGATTCTTCACCATCTTGCCCGTGCCGCGGCAACGCGGACAGGCCTGCTGGAAATTGAGCATGCCCCCCATGGACATGCGCACCTGGCCTGAACCCTGGCAGGTCTCGCAGGTGACTGGACTTGAACCCTTCGCCGCTCCTGAACCATGGCAGGTCTCGCATTCGGCGAGCCTGGGCACGTCGATCTCCATGGCCGCGCCGAACACCGCCTGGTTGAGGGTGAGCTCAAGCTCATAGCGCAGATCGGCGCCGCGGAAAACCTGCGAGCGGCCACCGCCGCGACGGCCCCCAAAGATGTCGCCGAACACGTCGCCGAAGATGTCGCTGAAGCCCTCGCCGGAACTGAAGCCGCCGCTGCCGCGCTGCGCCTCCAGGCCCTCGTGGCCGTGCTGGTCATAGACGGCGCGCCTGGCCGGGTCGGTCAGTACCTCATAGGCCTCTTTGGCCTCCTTGAACTGCTCCTCTGCCTGCTTGTCGCCCGGATTGCGGTCGGGATGCAGCTTCATGGCAAGGCGTCGGTAGGCCTTCTTGATCTCGGCCTCCGACGCCCCGCGCGCCACGTCCAGCACCTTGTAGTAGTCGCGCTTCGCCATGCTGTTCTGCTGTTCTCCCCTGACCGCGGCCCGGCGTCAGGCCTTGCGGTCCTTGTCTTTCACTTCCTCAAACTCGGCGTCGACCACATTGTCGTCGCCGCCGGGAGCCGATCCCGCCGCACCTGCCGATGCGCCGGATGCGGCGGCATCCCCTGCTGCGCCGGCACCGCCCTGCGCGGCGGCCATCAGGCCCTGCGAGGCCTTGGCCAGCTGCTCGGCCTTGCGGTCGATCTGTTCCTTGTCGTCGCCCTTGATGGCGGACTTCAGGTCCGACAGCGCCGATTCCACCGCGGCGCGGTCGCCGCCGGAAACCTTCTCGCCCAGGTCCGAAAGCGACTTCTCGGTGGCATGTACCAGCGCATCGGCACGGTTGCGGGTTTCCACCAGCTCGCGGAATTTCTTGTCTTCCGCCGCATGCGCCTCGGCATCGGACACCATGCGCTTGATCTCGTCCTCGGAGAGGCCCGAGCTGGCCTTGATGACGATCTTCTGTTCCTTGCCGGTGGCCTTGTCCTTGGCCGACACGTGCAGGATACCGTTGGCATCAATGTCGAAGGACACCTCGATCTGCGGCATGCCGCGCGGCGCCGGGGATATCTCCGTCAGGTCGAAGCGACCGAGGGACTTGTTGTCGTGGGCGCGCTCGCGCTCACCCTGCAGCACATGGATGGTCACCGCGGTCTGGTTGTCATCGGCCGTGGAGAAGGTCTGCGAAGCCTTGGTGGGAATCGTGGTGTTCTTCTCGATCAGCTTGGTCATCACCTGCCCCAGCGTCTCGATGCCCAGCGACAGCGGCGTGACGTCGAGCAGCAGCACGTCCTTCACCTCGCCGGCCAGCACGCCGGCCTGGATGGCAGCGCCCACGGCGACCGCTTCGTCCGGGTTCACGTCGCGGCGTGGCTCCTTGCCGAAGAAGTCCTTCACGTATTTCTGCACCAGCGGCATGCGCGTCTGGCCGCCGACCAGGATCACTTCCGACACTTCGGCGGCGGACAGGCCGGCATCCTTCAGCGCGATCCTGCAAGGCTCGATGGTGCGCTTGACCAGCTCTTCCACCAGCGACTCGAGCTTGGCGCGCGTGAGCTTCACGTTCAGGTGCTTGGGGCCCGACGCATCGGCCGTGATGTACGGCAGGTTCACGTCGGTCTGCTGGCTGGAGGACAGCTCGATCTTCGCCTTCTCGCCGGCTTCCTTCAGGCGTTGCATGGCCAGCGGATCCTTGCGCACGTCCACGCCGGATTCCTTCAGGAACTCCTCGGCGAGGAAGTGGATGATGCGCATGTCGAAGTCCTCGCCACCGAGGAAGGTATCGCCATTGGTGGAAAGCACTTCGAACTGGCGCTCGCCATCGATCTCGGCGATCTCGATGATGGAGACGTCGAAGGTGCCGCCGCCCAGATCGTACACGGCGATCTTGCGGTCTCCACCGGCCTTGTCGAGGCCATAGGCCAGCGCCGCGGCAGTGGGCTCGTTGATGATGCGCTTGACCTCGAGGCCGGCGATGCGGCCGGCGTCCTTGGTGGCCTGGCGCTGCGAGTCGTTGAAGTAGGCCGGCACCGTGATCACCGCCTCGGTGACCGGCTCGCCCAGGTAATCCTCGGCAGTCTTCTTCATCTTCGCCAGCACGCGCGCGGAGATCTCCGGCGGTGCCATGTTCTTGCCCTGCACCTCGACCCAGGCATCGCCGTTGTCGGCGGCGGTGATCTTGTAGGGGACCATGTTGACGTCCTTCTGCACGACGTCATCCTTGAACTTGCGGCCGATCAGCCGCTTCACCGCGAACAGCGTGTTCTTCGGGTTGGTGACCGCCTGGCGCTTGGCCGACTGGCCCACCACCACCTCGTTGTCCTTGGTGAACGCGACGACCGACGGCGTGGTGCGGTCGCCCTCGCTGTTCTCGATCACGCGCGGTTTGCCCGCCTCCATGACGGCGACGCAGGAGTTGGTCGTTCCCAGGTCGATTCCGATGACTTTGGCCATGTGCGAGTTCCTTGTGGGGATTTGCGGGATAGTGGTTGACTGCGCTTTATCTGGGAGCGCAAGGCGTGCCGTTCAAGGGCGGGAGGGTCAATTGGCCGGCCGCCGGGCAGCACCGCTTACGTCCCGGCTTCACGGTTCACGGGCCACAATGACCCGGGCCGGGCGCAGCAGGCGGCCGTTGAGCTCATAGCCCCGCTGCACCACCTGCAGCACCGAGCCCGGCTCGGCCGTGCCGGAGGGCTGCATGGCCATGGCCTCGTGTTTTTCTGGATCGAAGGGCGCTCCGGCCGGATCGATGGACCGGATGGAAAACTTGCCGAACGCGCTCTGCAACAACCGCAGCGTCGCTTCCTGCCCGGCAGCAAGGCTGGCGGCGTCGGCGGTGGCGCCATTGGCCACGGCTAGTTCGAGGCTGTCGGCCACCGCCAGCAGCTCCTGGGCAAATCGCTCCAGCGCGTAGCGCTGCGCCTGCTCCATGTCGCGGGCGGCGCGCTTGCGGATGTTGTCCAGTTCGGCAGCGGCGCGCAGCACCTGTTCGCGTCCCTCCGCAGCAGCAGCCTGGGCTTCCGCCAGCTGCTCGCGCAGGCTGTCCAGCTCGTCTGCGCCGCTGGCGCCCGACGAATCCTGCTGCAAGTTCTCTGACATTTTTTCTCCAAGAATCAAAAATATAGGGCCGAAACCTCGACCCTATCTCAGGAAGTCCGTGCGCCTTCCGCCGCCACAGTTGGGCCTACCGCCGCGAATTCAAGGCAGCTCCGAGCAATTTAGCCGTCAGATCGACGACGGGGATGACGCGCTCATAGGCCATGCGGGTCGGGCCTATCACCCCGATCACGCCGACGGCGCCGCTGGCCGCGCTGTAGGGCGCAGTGACGACGCTGCAGTCATCCAGGATCTGGTACCCGGATTCGCGTCCGATGAAGATGTGCACGCCCTGCCCGCCCAGACTCAGGTCGAGCAGCTGCAGGATGGCCCGCTTCTCGTCGAAGGCCTCGAAGAGCCTGCGCAGCTTCTCGACGCTGGAAAGCTCGCCGTATCCCATCAATTTCGTTTCGCCGGAGATGAGCAACTCCCGGTCGCCCTTTTCCGGCTGCCCAAACAGCTGCTGGGCCACCGAAATGGTATCGACCATCCCCTGGTTGAGCCGCTCGCGCATCTCGGAAAGCTCATCGATGAGCTGCTGGCGCACCTGCTCCAGGGTGCGGCCACGGAACTGCTCGTTGAGCACGGCGGCCGCGCGTCGCAGGTCCTCGGGTGGAATGTTGCGCCCCAGGTGCACGACGCGGTTCTGCACCTCGCGGTCGTCGAACACCATGATGGCCAGCATGCGCTGCTCGGACAGCGGCAGGAACTCGATGTGCGTGAGGGATGCCGGACGCGGCACCTGCAGCGAAACCACGCCGGCCATCTGCGTCACGTTGGAGAGCAGCTGCGAGGCCGTGGACAGCAGCGTGCGTGCATCCACCGCCGCCTCCAGGCTGCTGCGCAGGGCGTCTGCGGCGTGCGCTTCCAGCGGCTGCACTTCCAGCAGCGTGTCGACGAAGAACCGGTAGCCCTTGGGCGTGGGGACGCGCCCGGCCGAGGTATGCGGCGAGCTCACGAAACCGCCCGCCTCCAGGTCTGCCATCACGTTGCGGATGGTCGCCGAACTCAGCGCCATGCCGGAATCGCGGGAGAGCGTGCGCGAGCCCACCGGCTGCCCGTCCCGGATATAGCTTTCAATGAGCACCTTCAGCAGTTGCTGGGCACGCTCGTTCAGGGCGTGGTCGTCGTGGCGTTCCGGGGTGCTAGGCATGGTGGAGGGGTGACGCTAGCGGCGCCCCCTATCCCGGTCAAGTTGCGACAAATGCCTCGGCCCCGGGATGACCGGCGCCATTACACTAGGCGCCGGCATGTCCGCCCAGATCACCACCTGCGCCCTGCTCGGGCGCTTCGAAGAGCGTACCGTGGGAGAGACGGCCGCCGCCCTGCTGCCGCACCTGTTGCGGCGTGGGCTCACCATCCTCGTCCAGCAGTCCGCACCACAATCCATCACCGCTGGCGCCCGGCCCGTGTCCGATGCCGAATTGATATCAGGCGCCCAGCTGGCCATCGTGATCGGTGGCGATGGCTCGCTGCTGTTCGCGGCACGCCTGTTTGCGGGCAGCGGCGTACCCATGCTCGGCATCAACCGGGGCCGGCTGGGATTCCTTACCGATGTGATGCCCCAGGACATGTTCCGCTGTGTCGACGAGGCGCTGGCCGGCAATTGCCTGCCAGACCGCCGCAGCCTGCTCGACGCGCGCCTCACCGCGCCCGACGGCTCGGTCCGCAGCCAGCTGGCCCTCAATGACGTGGTGCTGGCGAAATGGGAGACCGGCCGCATCCTCGACTTCGAGACGCAGGTCGACGGCCGCTTCGTGAATGCCCATGGCGGCGACGGCCTGGTGGTTGCCAGCGCCACCGGCTCCACCGCCTACGCGCTGTCCTGCGGCGGCCCCATCATCGATCCGGCGCTCGACGTGCTGGTGGTGGTACCCATCTGCCCGCATACGCTGGCCGACCGGCCCATCGTGGTCTCCGGCCGCAGCACCATCACGGTGCTGCTGCACGAGCGTTACGACACGCGCGCCCAGGTGACCTGCGATGGCGTGGTGCTGGGCGAGATGACCGACGGGCACCGGCTCGAGATCCATCCCACCGGACAGCACATCACCCTGCTGCATCCGCCCGGCTACGACTACTTCCGCCTGCTGCGCTCCAAGCTGCATTGGGGCCGCGGCGCCGGCGGGCACGAGCGCTGAACACACCATGCTGACGCACATCCACATCCGCGACCTGGCCATTGTCGAATCACTTGAGCTGGAGTTCGCCCGCGGCCTCACGGTGCTCACCGGCGAGACTGGCGCCGGCAAGTCCATCATCGTCGACGCCCTGACGCTGGCCGCAGGCAATCGCGCCGATGCCGGACAGGTCCGCGCCGGCGCAGCGCGCGCGGAAATTGCCGCCAGTTTCGATATCGCCGGCGCCCCGGCCGCGCTGCGCCAATGGCTGGACGAGGCAGCCATCGAAGCCGGGGATGAGCTGCTGGTGCGGCGGGTCATCGGCGCCGACGGCCGCTCGCGTGCTTTCCTCAATGGCCAGGCCGTGCCGCTGCAGCAGCTGAAGGAAGTCTGTGGCCTGCTGCTCGACGTGCACGGCCAGCACGAATTCCAGTCACTGGTGCGACCCGCGGCGCAGCGCGAACTGCTCGACAAATATGGCCGGCTCGAGGCGCGCGCCGACGCAGTGGCAGAGGCGCACGCGCGCTGGCGCAAGCTCGACGCCAGCCTGCAGGAAGCCCAGGCACGAATGCGTGATCGCGACGCACGGCTCGACCTGCTGCGCTTCCAGGCCGATGAATTCGCGGCGCTCGACCTGCAGACTGGCGAGATCGAGGCGCTGGTCACCGAGTCCTCGCGCCTGGCCAACCGCGGCCGGCTGCTGGCTGCCACGCAGCTGGCCTCGCAGCTGCTGTTCGAGGGCGATGACACCGCGCAGGCCAGGCTGGCCCGCGCGCAGGCGGCACTGCGCCCCCTCGCTGGCGTCGATGCCGAACTGGCCGATATCCTGCCGCTGCTGGATGAGGCGGCCATCCGCATCACCGAGGCAGCGCGTGCCCTCACCCGTTATGCCGGCACGCTCGACCTGGATGACGCCCGCCAGGCCGTGGTGGAACGCCGCCTGGCTGCCGCCGAGGAGCTGGCACGCAAGCACCGCGTGCGCAGCGGCGAACTGCCGGCGCGGCGCGAGGCCCTGCTGGTCGAGCTTGAAACGCTGGAAGCCGCCGGAGCCACCGAATCGCAGCTGAGCAGCGAGTGCGGGGTCGCATTGGCCAGCTGGCGCCAGCTGGCAGAGGAGCTCTCCGCCGCGCGTACTGCAGCCGCCAAGACCTTCAGCAAGGAAATCAGCGCACGCATGCAGCAGCTCGGCATGGCCGGCGGCCATTTCAGGGTCGCCGTTACGCCCCAGCCGGACGCTGCACCCGCGGCACATGGCATGGACGCGGTGGAATTCCTCGTCACCGCCAACCCAGGCCAGCCGGCGCGCCCCCTGGCACGCGTCGCCTCCGGTGGCGAGCTGGCGCGACTGTCACTGGCCGTGCAGGTGGCTTGCGTGGCCGACGAGAAGCGCTGCATGGTCTTCGACGAGGTGGATTCGGGCATCGGCGGCGCCATTGCCGAAGTGATCGGGCGCCAGCTTCGCGCCCTGGGCGTCACCGGCCAGGTGCTCTGCGTCACCCACCTGCCGCAGGTTGCAGCGCAGGGCCACCAGCAGCTGAAGGTCACCAAGTCGAGCAGCGGCGGGCATACCCGCACCCAGCTGGCGCGGCTGGCCGGCAGGGAGCGGGTCCAGGAGATCGCGCGCATGCTGGGCGGGGCGGTGGTCACCAGCAAGGCGGTGGCGCATGCCCAGGAAATGCTGTCCGCGGCCGAGAACGCAGACCAGGAGACAGCGCGGATCAAGCGCCCGCGGGCGCGCAGCGCTCAGCCGTGATGGTGGGCCTTGCGCGGAAGGCCGCCCGAACGGGAGCGGCAATTCACGCAACGGCCATAGAGGATCATGGAGTGGTCGAGCAGCTCGTAGCCGCGCTCCCGCGCGATGGTCTTCTGCCGCTCCTCGATGGAGCTGTCGACGAATTCCTCCACCTTGCCACACTCGATGCACACCAGGTGGTCGTGGTGGTCTCCCCGGTTCAGCTCGAAGACGGCCATGCCGTTCTCGAAGTGGTGCCGCGTGACAAGGCCCGCGGCCTCGAACTGCGTGAGCACCCGGTACACGGTGGCGAGGCCAATATCCTCGTTGGACTTGAGCAGGGATTTGTAGATGTCTTCGGCCGACTGGTGGCGCGTGGCGCCGTCCTCGAGGATTTCCAGGATCTTCAGCCGGGGAAGCGTGACCTTCAGCCCCGCATTACGCAGGTCTTTGCCTTCCAATTGGGCAGGCTCCGCATGTGGGGTAATATGTGCAGTCTACTATGAGCGGCAATGCCATGCGAACCTTCAAGCTCCCCGCCCGCGCAACCCTGCTCGCGCTGCTGGTCCTGGGCACCGGCTGCCTCTACCGCATGGAGGTACAGCAGGGAAACCAGCTGGATCCCTCGCAGGTGGAGCAGTTGACCACCGGCATGACGCGCACGCAGGTGCTCTACCTGCTGGGCACACCAATGGTGCCGCCGGGATTCGACAATGACCGCTGGGATTACTACCACTACCGCGACAACGGCCGCGGCCAGGGGCGCGTGGCCAGCATGACGCAGCGGATCACCGTGTGGTTCAAGGACGACAAGGTCGACCGCATCGAGAACAGCGCGCCG
This sequence comes from Pseudomonadota bacterium, assembly GCA_030852845.1. Lineage (GTDB taxonomy): Bacteria > Pseudomonadota > Gammaproteobacteria > Steroidobacterales > Steroidobacteraceae > ZC4RG30. The sequence continues at coordinate 8,201 of JALYWF010000013.1, read as the reverse complement.
CCGGCTGCCACCACCGGCGTGGCGCCTGCCGCCGCAGCTGCGCAGGGCAGCTAGCGCGGCGTGTGCGCAGCCGCGGCGCCCTCTTCCCGGGCCCGCGCCACGAAGGCATCCACCAGCGAGGTGGCCAGCCGCTCGACCACCGGACCCAGCGCCATTGCAGCCAGGTTGCCATGCGGTTCGAAAGCCAGGTCCAGTTCCACCCGGCAGCCATGCAGCGCGCCCGCATTCAGCGGGGTCAGCGTCCAGCTGCCATTGAGGCTCTTCAGGGGCCCGGCCTCCAGCTGCAGGTCGATGCGATCGGGGGGGTGCAGGCTGTTGCAGGTCGAGAAAGTGGTCTTCAGCAAGCCGCTGCCCACGGTGAGTTCCGCACGCAGACGCTCCGGCGAGTGCTCCAGCACGCGGGCGCTGCTGCAGCCGGGAACGAAATCAGGATAGCGTTCGACGTCGTTGATGAGATCGAACATGCGCTGCGGGCTCACACCCACCAGCGCCGAGCGACGGATGTGGCGCATGCCGCATAATACCGCATGGCCAGACCTGCTACTGACAAGCCCGCGCTGATCGCCGAGAACCGCAAGGCGCGGCATGAATTCTTCATCGAGGAGCGCTTCGAGGCCGGCCTTTCGCTCACCGGCTGGGAAGTGAAATCCATGCGCGCCGGCCGCGTCCAGCTGGCCGAGAGCTACGTGGTCGTGCGCCAGGGCGAGGTGTTCCTCTCCGGCGCGCACATCACGCCGCTGAACTCCGCCTCCACGCATGTCATCACCGACCCGGTGCGCCTCAGGAAGCTCTTGCTGCACCGGGCAGAGATCGACAGGCTCGTGGGCGCAGTGGAACGTACGGGCTACACGCTGGTGCCACTGGAACTGTACTGGAAGGCCGGCCGCGCGAAGCTGCAGGTGGGGCTGGCCAAGGGCAAGAAGCAGCACGACAAGCGTTCCAGCGAAAAAGATCGCGACTGGCAGCGAGATCGCGCACGACTGCTGCGCGCGCGCTGAACAACTGCATCAATTCAGTGCTTTCCTGCACGTGATGCCCGTGATTGGTGCATCACCTAAAGTGTGATGTGAAGCGAGCGCGATGCAGCGCGGGCTTACAGAATCTCCTTCATCCAGTCCGCCTGCATCGCATGACCATCCAGTCCACTTCCGTTTCCGCGGTTTCCCGTGCCGACACAGTGCCGCATGCACGCGAAACCGCGCGCATGCTGCATACACTGCTGGCGAACATCGATGGCATGGTCTATCGCTGCCTGCACGACGCGCACTGGACAATGGAGTTCGTGAGCGAGGGCTGCTTCGCCCTCACCGGCTACCAGGCCGAGGAACTGCTGCTCAACAGCCGCATCTCCTACGAGGAACTCACCTGCGATGAAGACCGTGCACATGTGCGCAGTGCAATCGATGCCGCGCTGGCCCGCCGTCAGCGCTTTGAAGTGGAGTACCGCATCCGCCATCGCAGCGGCAGCGAGCGCTGGGTGTCAGAGCGCGGCGTGGGACTTTATGGGCCGGACGGACGCGTGCTGGCCGTGGAGGGCATCGTGCAGGACATCAGCGTACGGCAGGCCACCTGGCGCGCGCTGCGCGATGCCGAACGCCGTTACCGCAGCCTGTTCGACAACGCCATCGAAGGGATCTTCCGCACTACGCCCGACGGCCGCTACCTGGACGCCAACCCCGCGCTGGCGCGCATTTATGGCTTCGAGTCCGAAGCACAGCTGATCAGCTCGATGCGCAACATCGGTGCCCAGCTCTACGTGGATCCCACCCGTCGCGCCGCCTTCACCGAGGCGGTGCGAAGCGAGGGGTCGGTGACCGGATTCGAATCGCAGGTGCGCCGCCGCGACGGGCGCCTGATCTGGATCTCGGAGAACGCACGTGCCGTGCGCAACGAGGATGGCACCGTCGTGTGCTACGAGGGCACCGTGGAGGACGTCACCGCCCTGCGCCAGTACAAGGAGCGCATCGAGCGGCAGGCGCGCACCGATGAACTCACCGGGCTGGCCAACCGCACGCAGCTGCGCGAGCGGCTGGAGGACATGATCCGCCAGGCCGGGAGCGACACGCACTTCGCCCTGGTGTTCGTGGACCTGGACCGCTTCAAGTTCATCAACGACAGCATGGGCCACCATGCCGGGGACGAGCTGCTTTGCGTGATGGCGCGGCGCCTGGGCGAGGTTGCCCCCGCCGGCTCCACCGTCGCGCGCGTGGGTGGCGATGAGTTCGTGCTGCTGGTGCCGGCGGTCGACGAAGGGGCCGCGCGGCTGCTCACGCGCCAGATACTGCGCACCACCAGCGAACCCTGGCATTTCAATGGCAACGAGCTGCGCGTGCACGGCAGCGTGGGCGTGGCTCTGTACCCGGAGCATGGCCGCGATCCCGAAGTGCTGCTGAAGAACGCCGACGCCGCCATGTACCTGGCCAAGGAACAGGGCCGCAGCACGCTGCGCTTCTTCAGCGCAGAACTGCGCCAGCAGCTCGCCGAGCGCCTGGCGGCCGAGCAGCGGCTGCGCGAGGCCATCCGCAGCGAGCAGCTGCTGCTGCATTTCCAGCCGCGCGTGGAACTGGCGAGCGGCCGCGTCGTAGGCACGGAGGCGCTGGTGCGCTGGCAGGCTCCGGGCGGACCGCTGGTGTATCCGGCCAGCTTCATCGCGGTCGCCGAGGAAACCGGACTTATCGTGGACATCGGCCGCTACGTGATGCGTGCGGCCTGTGCGCAGGCGCGCCGCTGGCATGACGCCGGACACCGCGGCCTTGTCACTTCGGTCAACGCCAGCCCGCGCGAGCTGCAGCAGGAGCAGTACGCCGACCAGGTGCTCGCCGCGCTCAAGGAGTTCGGGCTACCGCCGGGCGCGCTGGAAATCGAGATCACCGAGAGCATGGTGGTGCAGGATGCACCGCGCCTGATCCGCATGCTCAACCGCCTGCAGGAGGCAGGTGTGCAGATCGCCATCGATGACTTCGGTACCGGCTATTCCAACCTGCGCTACCTGCAGCGCTTTCCGGCGCAGCGCCTGAAGATCGATCGCTCCTTCATCACCGACATCCTGCGCAGCCAGGAAGACACCGCCATCGTGCGCGCCATCATCACGCTGGGGCACAACCTCGGCATGAAGGTGGTGGCCGAAGGCGCCGAGCTGCCAGGGCAGATCGAGCGGCTGCGCGAGCTGGGCTGCGATGAGATGCAGGGCTTCACCATGGGCCGGCCGGTGCCGGCTGAGCAGCTGGAGCGACGGCTCGCGGCCCAGCGCTGAGGCCCGCCGCAGCCGCGCTGCCGGCGGGGCCCGGTCGCGCTACCATCCGCCGCCGTGACTCTGCCCTCCACCACCTCCATCCGTCTTACCCGGCTGCGCGAGCTGTGGGTGCATACCGGCACCGCCTGCAATCTTTCCTGCCCGTTCTGCCATGAGGGCAGCAAGCCGGGGGATGGGCGCATCGCCGCACCCACCCTGGCGCAGCTGGCGCCTTTGCTTGACGAAGCCGCAGCGCATGGCGCTGCACGCTTCGCATTCACGGGCGGCGAACCGTTGATCCTCAAGGGGATACTGGAGATCCTGCTGCATGCGCTGCGCCTGCGGCCTGTGCTGGTGCTGACCAATGGCACCGCACCATTCATCCGCCGTTCCCACCAGCTGGCGCTGCTGCGGGCCGCTGGCCACGAACTGACGTTCCGCGTCAGCATCGACTTCGCGGATGAGGCGCGGCATGACGCTGCACGGGGACTGAAGAACTTCCGCAAGGCCCTGGAGGGCCTGCGCCTGTTGCACGCGGCGGGATTCCCCGTGGGGATCACCCGGCAGCGCATGCAGGACGAGGATGCCGTGGCCGCGGAGGCGCAGTTCCGGCGACTGCTGCGAAGGCAGGGCTTGCCGGAAGACCTGCCAATTGTTGCCCTGCCTGACCTTGCGGCTTTCGGCGCTGTTGAACTTCCAGGCGCCAGGACTGGAACAAGCACTCCGGGCGCACCTGCCATCCCGCCCCAGTGCAGTTCAGGCCGGATGCTGCTCATCAGGGACGGCGCCCCGCGTTTTCACGCCTGTCCCCTCACCGATGATGCAGAGCGATTCGATGCAGGCGCCTCGCTGCAGGAGGCGCTTGCGGCCCGGGTGACCCCCGATCACCCGCGCTGCAAGCGCTGCCTGGACTGCGGCGTCGACTACGCAGGCGCAGGTCTCTAGAGCGCCACCTTCACCGCCACATAGAACCTGCGGCCGAAGGTGTCCTGGCCCACCACGCTGCTGCCCCGGGCATTGTTGCTGGCCGCCGGATTACCCGGCACCAGGGTCACATTGAAGCGGTTCGGATCCCGGTCCAGCAGGTTGTCGATGCCGGCGCGTATCTCATAGCGCTGGTTGAATGCGATGCGGCCAAACAGGTCGAACAGGTCATAGCTCTTCACCGGCTGGGCAAATGGCGATGCGCTGGACGGCGGATCCAGCCCGGGCCGATGCTGCCAGCGCAGGCCCAGGGAGAACGGCCCGTTGGCGTATCCCAGCGTCGAGAACAGTTGCCAATCGTAGTTGAAGCCGGCGTCCCACGTGCCCTTGCGCTCGGTGTAGGGCGCGCCCGCGAACGGCGACTGCTTGAAGCTGCCCAGCTTGTTGTACTGGACATTGGCCGAGACGAGCCCGGGCACGAAGCCCAGGGTCATGCCCCAGTCCGCCTGCACATCGAATCCGTCGGTCTTGATGCCGCCGAGGTTGCGCGTCTGTGCGTTGTAGCGCCGGTCCGCAGCGGTGAAGAACGGTGAGATGTATTCGCGGCGGATCAGATCGCAATAGGGATTTCCGGCCGCCAGTTCGGCGCCGCTGTACGTGCCCGCCGCTTCCCCGACCAGGGGATTGAACTGGGCGTTGAGGCACTGCTGGTAGACCTGTGCGCCGGAGGGAACGCCGATGGCATCCTTCAGGTCGATGTCGTAGTAGTCGAATGACAAGGTCAGGCGGCGCAGCGCCTCCGCCTCGAACGGCGAGCGCAGCACCGCGCCGATGGTGATTGTATCGGCCGTCTCGGATCGCAGATCCGGGTTTCCGCCCTGTATGCCCAGCGTGAACGGGAAGGCCCCATTGGGTTGCGTCGGCCCGAACACGGTATTGCGGTACTCGTCGGCGCTGGTCTCCCCGGGCACGTAGAAGTCCTCTGGCGCACCGTCGCGCACCATGAGGTACTGGCAGAGTGTCTGCACATTCACGCGGTTGGGATTCTCCGGCCGGTTGCCCCATTCAGGCGTCGTGGTCCAGTTGCCGCACCCGTCCTGGGCGCCCTGGAGGGAGGCCGCGCCAATGGGCATGAACAGCTCATTGAGGTTCGGGGCGCGGGTCGCCTTCTGTACTCCGCCACGCACCGAGGCCCAGTCGTTGAGATTCCACACTCCCGTGATCTTCCACGTCGACTCCTGCCCGCCGTACTTGTAGTCGGAAAGCCGGTAGCCCGGATCGATCTCGAGCTTCTTCACCAGCGGCAGGCCCGAGAGCACTGGAATGGCCAGCTCGGCGTAGACTTCCCGCACATCGGTGTTGCCGTTGACGCCCAGCGGCAGCGCGATGTTGTTGACCACGTTGCCACTGGCCTGCTGGGCGCTGTATGCCGCATCCGGCGAGAACGTGAACCGGTCAGAGCGATAGTCGGCGCCCGCCGCGAACTGGATGGGCCCTGCCCAGCCCTCCAGCAGCGTGCCCTGCACAGTCGCCTCCAGCACCTGCTCGCGGATGCTGGTGGTGTTGTTCATGCGCAGCGTGACCCAGTCCGAGCAGTCCTGCGACACGGACGGCGTGTTGTTGACGCTGCCGTCCGGGTTGAAGATGGGCAATCCCGAAGTGCAGCGGCCCGTTACCGTCAATGCTTCCGGGTTCTGCCAGCCGGCACCGTACTGGTCCGCCTGGAACAGCACCGCAACGCTCGATTCGGACAGGAAGCTCTCCGGCAGGTGCGCAACGACATTGGTGGAGCCATGGGAGCCGTAGATCTCCCAGCGCCAGTCGCGCAATGGCAGCCGGCCGCGGAACCCCGCGATGACCTGGAAGATGTTGCTGGTGGTGTCCGTGCGGTAAGGCGGCAGGTAGTCCACGCCGCCTTCGTACGTCCAGCCGGGAATCTCGTCACCGTTCGGTCGCACGTATTCGGCACTGAGGCAGCCGGGGATGCAGGAGTTGAGCAGGTTGGCCAGCGGAGCCGGTACCGGATGCCGTGCCACACCCGGCGGCGCCTGCCCGAAGGTGGGTGAATCCGGATCATCATAGGCCGGATCGTAGGGCACGGGGATCGCCCAGATGTTGAACAGGCTGACGTGGCCGCCACGTGCCACGGTGAAGGTCTGCGTGAAGCGGGCATCGGTGAACAGCTCGACGCCCCTTCCCAGATCGTAGTTCGTGGATGCAAACAGCGAGTAGCGTTCCAGCGGCACCGACAACCAGCTGTTCTGCCGGTCGTTGTAGCCCAGTGTGCCGTTGGGATTGATCTTGTATCCCGAGTCCCCGCCCAGCGGGCCGGTATACGGATGATCCGCGTTCAGAGGATCATTCGGATCGAACACATTGCCGTTCTGGTCGATGGAATAGCCTGTGCCATTGTTCACCGGCAGCCACAGTGTCGGGCAGTTGCCGGCCGCCGCAGGTGTGCCCGGCGGGCTGCCGGGCGGCACCGGTCCACGGGTGCAGCGGAACAGCGAGAGTCCGGCGATGTTTGCCGCGGCGCCGGCGCTGGTGCCCGGATCGTTCCAGCCGGCACGGACCCAGTCGCGATCCGCGCCATTGATGTCGCCGCGCGACGCATAGCTGCCGCCGAACATCACGTTGCCGCGGCCGTCGGCATAGTTGGTGCCCAGCAGCGCGCTGACCTGGTACTGCTCCCCGTCACCCTGCTGCGTCATTCCGTATTGCGCGTCGAACTGGGCACCCTCGAAATCCTTCCTGGAGATCAGGTTCACCACACCGGAAATGGCGTCGGCGCCATACACAGCCGCAGCGCCGCCGGAGATCACCTCCACGCTCTGCACGGCGGCAGAAGGGATGGTGTTGAGGTCCACCGTGAGGTTGCCGTTCACGGGCTGAACCCGCCGGCCATCCACCAGCACCAGGTTGCGATTGGAGCCCAGGCCACGCAGGTTGACCGTCGCAGCTCCCGGGGCGGCGGTCGGCGAAGGAAACGGCGTGGATGAGCCGCTGTTGGACTGGGCGCCCGCAGAAGGGGCGAATTGCGGCAATTGCTGCAGGGCGGCCTCGATGCCCACGCTGCTGCGGTCTTCAAGCGTTTCCGATTGCACGGTCACGATCGGAGTCTGTGCTTCGTAATCGCGACGCACGATGCGCGAGCCTGTCACCACGACTTCATCGAGCTCCTGGTCGGCGCCCGGCGGCGCTTCTGCTGCCCAAGCAGCCCCCGGATCGACTGCCAGGGCCAGCGCGATGACCCAATGGGCCATCCCGTAACCCCTCGTACGCGCGCTTGCAGATCGGTTCATGGCCGTTCCCCCCGTTGTGGCGACACAGGAGGTGTTGATAACGCGCCGATTCGCTTCCGGATCGTGCGGGCGCTATAATCCTTTCGGACCTCAAGTTAATGGGGGCGACCAGCTTCGACGTGGGTTGCGAAGCTTCAGTGGCGTACCGAGGTGCATGGGTCCTCGTAAAACTCTTGTGCAAATCTTAGTTGCCAACGACGACAACTACGCTCTGGCGGCTTAATCCCGCCTAACCTCCGACCCGCTGGTGCCTGTGCCACGGACCCGGGGGACGCGCTCACAGGATCGCTATGTACCGTGCTACGGGATGCATAGTTAAGAGACACCGTTAGCTGGCCAAGCGTCTTCCCTGCTGCTCGGGTAGCGTGAGGTGAGAACCCAAAGAGACAGCTACGTACGTAGAAGCTGAAGTGTAGTGCTTGCGGACGCGGGTGCGATTGATGCGAAAAGCAATGGTCGCCTTCACCCGAGAGGGTGAAGTGAAAACGGGGCTCATTCGGTGAACCCTGCGCCATCGGCAACGATGGCATGGCAACGCCGAGGGGTGGAGCAAGGCCAACTTGCCCTGCCCTGTAGAGACTCATGGACTGGCTGATGCTGCCTTCGGGCAGAGCGAGCCGGCCCCAGGATTCGTGCCGAAAGACACGAATAACACGCCCCGCATCCGGCAACGGATGAAGGCATAGTCCAGGCCATTCCGAAAGGAATGGGGGTAACTGTCCCGCCGCCTCCACCAACTGGCC